>NZ_CP191849.1:1495000-1819250 GCF_050956135.1 Actinoplanes sp. CA-131856
GTAAACGGCGGTGGTAACTATAACCATCCTAAGGTAGCGAAATTCCTTGTCGGGTAAGTTCCGACCTGCACGAATGGCGTAACGACTTCCCCACTGTCTCAACCACAGGCCCGGCGAAATTGCAGTACGAGTAAAGATGCTCGTTACGCGCGGCAGGACGGAAAGACCCCGGGACCTTTACTATAGCTTGACATTGGTATCCGAATTTAATTGTGTAGGATAGGTGGGAGCCGGTGAAGCTTGGACGCCAGTTCGGGTGGAGGCAATCTTGAAATACCACTCTGTTGGGTTTGGGTATCTAACTTGCGGCCCTGATCGGGTCGAGGGACAGTGTCTGGTGGGTAGTTTAACTGGGGCGGTTGCCTCCTAAAGGGTAACGGAGGCGCCCAAAGGTTCCCTCAGCCTGGTTGGCAATCAGGTGTTGAGTGTAAGTGCACAAGGGAGCTTGACTGTGAGACTGACGGGTCGAGCAGGGACGAAAGTCGGGACTAGTGATCCGGCACTTGCGTGTGGAAGCGGTGTCGCTCAACGGATAAAAGGTACCCCGGGGATAACAGGCTGATCTTCCCCAAGAGTCCATATCGACGGGATGGTTTGGCACCTCGATGTCGGCTCGTCGCATCCTGGGGCTGTAGCAGGTCCCAAGGGTTGGGCTGTTCGCCCATTAAAGCGGTACGCGAGCTGGGTTTAGAACGTCGTGAGACAGTTCGGTCCCTATCCGCCGTGCGCGTTGGATACTTGAGAAGGGCTGTCCCTAGTACGAGAGGACCGGGACGGACGAACCTCTGGTGTGCCAGTTGTCCCGCCAGGGGCACGGCTGGTTGGCTACGTTCGGAAGGGATAACCGCTGAAAGCATCTAAGCGGGAAGCTCGCTTCGAGATGAGGTATCCCACCACCTTGAGTGGGTAAGGCTCCCTATAGACGATGGGGTTGATAGGCCGGAGATGTAAGCCAGGTAACTGGTTCAGTCGACCGGTACTAATAGGCCGAGGGCTTAACCACCCTAAACTTATGAGCGCGTCCACTGTGTGATTCACAGCAAACGAACAACCAAGCACCAGCTGGTGACAGCTGACGTTTGCTGGTTTGTTCCGCTGATGGTTGTTTCGGTGGTCATAGCGGAGGGGAAACGCCCGGTCTCATTCCGAACCCGGAAGCTAAGCCCTCCAGCGCCGATGGTACTGCACTCGGGAGGGTGTGGGAGAGTAGGACGCCGCCGGACTCAACGTGAAACAGTAGGCCCACCCGATCCCGGGTGGGCCTACTGTCGTTTATGGGCTCAGTAAAGAGCCGGCCCCGGAAAGGGCCGGCGAAAAAGGGTCAGCGTTTCTGGACCGTTGAACGGATCTCGCGGAGGAGCGGGGCCGCTTCCTTCTCCGTACGGCTGGGGAACATCGCCATGGCCAAGCTGCCGTGGTCGGCCCAGCCGCAGACGGTCAGTTCGCCCTCGTCGGTCTTGGTCGAGCCGCATTTCATGGTGCCGCCGAGCGGGCCGGCGTCCACGTCGTGCAGGCCGGTCACCGCGCCCTCGGCGTCGGAGATCAGGCCGAAGGCAGTCTCGAGGTCGTTCGACGGGGTCCAGAACAGGCCGGTGCCGCCGAGGAACAGCACGTTCTTCTCGGTGGTGTCGCGGTAGACCGCACCCACCGCCTTGTCGAGCTCGACGTCCGCGGACAAGGCCGTCGACAGGTACTCGGCCGTCTCCTTGCCCGAGGCGCTGTCGTCCAGGCGGAGCTCGCCGATCTGGGCGGGCGTGGAGAGGGTGGCGTCCTTCTCCGTGTAGATCTGCCACCCCGTACGGCCGAAAGCCACCGCACCCGCCAAACCCACCGCAAGCACCGCACCGATCGCGATGCGGCGCACCGGCAGACGCCGGCGCGGGGGATCGGCTTCCTCGGAGGGGGGTGGGGAAGGGCGGTCGACAGTGCCGATGTCGATCGGGTGAGACTCGGCGGGGCCGGAATCGGACATCCGGCGAGCCTAGCAATCCCGGTCGTCAGTGGGTGGTGCGAATTCGGAGTTGCTCTGCGACATCCGTAGACTTGTCGGGTGACCGATGCGACCGAGACCCGCACCCCCGACAGCCGGCCCACTGGTGGCCTCTCAGCCCAGTACCAGCCGGGTGAGGTAGAGCAGCGGCGGTACGAGAAGTGGGTATCGGAGGGCTACTTCACCGCGGACCCCAAGAGCGACAAGCCGCCGTTCTCCATCGTCATCCCGCCGCCCAACGTGACCGGCTCGCTGCATGTCGGGCACGCGCTCGACCACACCATCCAGGACACGCTGGCCCGCCTCAAGCGCATGCGCGGCTACGAGGTTCTGTGGCTGCCCGGCATGGACCACGCCGGCATCGCCACGCAGAACGTCGTCGAGCGGCAGCTCGCCTCGCAGCAGCTGTCCCGGCACGACCTCGGCCGCGAGAAGTTCGTGGAGAAGGTCTGGGAGTGGAAGGCGCAGTCCGGCGGCGCGATCCTCGGGCAGATGCGCCGGCTCGGCGACTCCGTCGACTGGTCGCGCGAGCGGTTCACCATGGACGAGGGCCTGTCGCGGGCCGTGCAGACCATCTTCAAGCGGCTCTACGACGACGACCTCATCTACCGCGCGAACCGGATCATCAACTGGTGCCCGCGCTGCCTCACCGCGCTCAGCGACATCGAGGTCGAGCACACCGACGACGAGGGCGAGCTCGTCTCGATCCGGTACGGCGAGGGGGAGAACGCGATCGTCGTCGCCACCACCCGGGCCGAGACCATGCTCGGTGACACCGCCGTGGCCGTGCACCCGGACGACGAGCGGTACAAGCACCTGGTCGGCACCGAGGTCGAGCTGCCGCTCACCGGGCGGCGCATCCCGATCGTGGCCGACGAGCACGTCGACCCCTCGTTCGGCACCGGCGCGGTCAAGGTGACACCGGCCCACGACCCGAACGACTTCGAGATCGGGCAGCGGCACAACCTGCCCAGCATCACGATCATGGACGAGCGCGCCGTCGTCACCGTTCCCGGCCCGTTCGAGGGCCTCGACCGGTACGAGGCTCGCCCGGCCATCGTCGACGCCCTTCGCGAGCAGGGGCGCATCGTCGCCGAGAAGCGGCCCTACCTGCACTCGGTCGGCCACTGCTCGCGCTGCAAGACCACTGTCGAGCCGCGGCTGTCGCTCCAGTGGTTCGTCAACACCGGCCCGCTGGCCCGGGCCGCCGGCGACGCCGTGCGCGACGGCCGGGTCACCATCGAGCCGGCCGAGCTGTCCAAGCGCTACTTCGCCTGGGTCGACAACATGCACGACTGGTGCATCTCGCGTCAGCTGTGGTGGGGTCACCGCATCCCGGTCTGGTACGGGCCCGACGGCGAGGTCGTCTGTGTCGGCCCCGACGACGAGGCGCCGACCGGTGAGGGCTGGAAGCAGGACGAGGACGTGCTCGACACGTGGTTCTCGTCCGCGCTGTGGCCGTTCTCGACCATGGGCTGGCCCGAGCAGACGGCCGAGCTCGACAAGTTCTACCCGACCAGCGTCCTGGTCACCGGCTACGACATCCTCTTCTTCTGGGTCGCCCGGATGATGATGTTCGGGCTCTACGCGATGGACGGCAAGCAGCCGTTCGACGTGGTGAACCTGCACGGTATGGTCCGCGACGGCCACGGCAAGAAGATGTCGAAGTCGTTCGGCAACGTGGTCGACCCGCTCGACTGGATCGAGCGGTACGGCGCCGACGCCACCCGCTTCACGCTGGCCCGCGGCGCCAACCCCGGCTCCGACGTGCCGATCAGCGAGGAGTGGTGCCAGGGCTCGCGCAACTTCTGCAACAAGCTGTGGAACGCGACCCGCTTCGCGATGATGAACGGCGCCACGGTCGAGGGCCCGCTGCCGGACCAGTCGGAGCTGTCGGCGGTCGACAAGTGGATCCTGTCGCGCCTCCAGCATGTCATCGGCGAGGTCGACCAGTACTTCGAGGCGTACGAGTACGCGAAGATCTGCGACACGCTCTACCACTTCGCGTGGGACGACGTCTGCGACTGGTATCTGGAGCTTTCGAAGCCGGTCCTCGCCGAGGGTGGCGAGACGACCAAGCGGGTGCTCGGTCACGTGCTCGACCAGCTGCTGCGCCTGCTCCACCCGGTCATCCCGTTCGTCACCGAGGAGCTGTGGATCGCCCTCACCGGCGGCGAGACGGTCACCCGGGCCGCTTGGCCGGTGGCCGACCCGGCGCGGGTCGACGACGCCGCCGAGGAGGAGCTGGCCGCCCTGCAGAAGGTCGTGACCGAGGTCCGGCGGTTCCGCTCCGACCAGGGGCTCAAGCCGAGCCAGCGGGTCAGCGCGGCGCTGACCGGCCTGGGCAACGTCGGCATCGACACGCACGAGCCGCTGATCCGCTCGCTGGCCCGGCTCGACCGGCCGGCGGACGACTTCACGGCGACGGCGACGCTCGCGGTGTCCGGCGCGATCACGGTCGACCTGGACACGCGCGGCGCGATCGACGTCGCGGCCGAGCGGGCGCGGCTCGAGAAGGACCGCGCGGCGGCCGAGAAGGAGGCGGCGCAGTGCCGGGCCAAGCTCGGCAACGAGTCGTTCGTCGGCAAGGCGCCGGAGCAGGTCGTGGCCAAGATCAAAGACCGCTTGAGTACGGCTGAGGCCGACCTCACGCGAATTGAAGCCGCCCTCTCAGCGTTGCCTACATCATGAGCACGTACGAAGAGGTGGAGGCCGCGCTCGACGGGCGCGGCTTCACCCGCATGGCGTTCGACATGCAGAAGATCCGGGACCTCATGGACGTGCTGGGCAGCCCCCAGCGGGCGTACCCGGCGATCCACCTGACCGGCACCAACGGCAAGACCAGCACGGCCCGCATGATCGACGCGGTGCTACGGGCGCACGGCCTGCACACCGGCCGGTACACGAGCCCGCATCTGGAGACGGTCCGCGAGCGGATCAGCCTCGACGGGGAGCCCATCTCCGAGGAGCGACTGGCCGCGACGTACGACGAAATCAGTCCCTTGTCCGATCTCATCGACGCGCGGAACTCGGAGCCGCTGACCTACTTCGACATGACCACCGCCATGGCCTACGCCGCGTTCGCGGACGCGCCCGTCGACATCGCGGTCGTCGAGGTCGGGCTCGGCGGCGAGGAGGACGCGACGAACGTCATCGACGCCGGCATCTGCGTGATGACGCCGATCGGGCTCGACCACACCGAGTGGCTGGGCGACACCATCGAGGACATCGCCTGGGCCAAGGCCGGCATCATCCACAAGGGCGCGACGGTGATCACGGCGGTGCAGACCGAGGAGGCCATGCGGCCCATCCTCGAACGCACCGCCGAGATGGGCGCGACACTGGCCCGCGAGGGCCGCGAGTTCGGCGTGGTCGAGCGGACCCAGGCCGTCGGCGGCCAGGTGCTCACCCTTCAGGGGCTGGGCGGGGTGTACGACGAGATCTTCCTGCCGCTGTTCGGCGCTCACCAGGCGCAGAACGCGGCGATGGCCCTGGCCGCGGTCGAGGTGTTCCTCGGCGCCGGCAAGGACAAGCAGCTCGAGATCGACCTCGTCCGTGAGGGCTTCGCCCAGGTCGACTCCCCGGGCCGGCTGGAGCGGGTCCGCAGCGCGCCGGCGATCCTGCTGGACGGGGCGCACAACCCGCACGGCATGGCGGCGACGGTGACCGCGCTCGAGGAGGAGTTCGCCTTCCGGCACCTGGTGGCGGTGGTCGCGGTCTTCGCCGACAAGGACGTGTCCGGGCTGCTCGACCTGCTGGAGCCGGTGGCGGCGCGGATCGTGGTGACGCAGAACAGCTCGCCGCGGTCGATGCCGGTCGACGAGCTGGCGCAGATCGCGTCGGACATCTTCGGCGAGGACAGGGTCACGGTGGCGCAGAACATGCCGGACGCGATCGAGGAGGCCGTGGTGCTGGCCGAGGAGGACACCTCAGGCGAGCTGAGCGGCGTCGGCGTGCTGGTCACGGGCTCGGTGGTCACCGTCGCGGACGCACGGAAGCTGCTGAAGCGATGACGTCACCCACTCCCGAGCAGACGCCACGGTCGGGGCTCAAAAACCCTCAGGCGGCCGTACGGGGTATGGGTGCCGGCACGCTCGTGATGGAAGCCATCATCCTGCTGTTGGCGATCCAGCCGATCCGCATCATGGGCGGCCATCTGAGCGGCTGGGGCATCGCGACGGTGATCGGTCTGGCCGTGGTGGCCATCGCCCTGTCCGGCATGATGAAGCGCTCGTGGGCCTGGCCGGCCGGCCTCGTCCTGCAGGTCCTGCTGGCCGCGAGCGGCTTCTTCCACTACTCGCTGGCCATCCTCGGCCTGATCTTCGGCGCGGCGTGGATCTACGCCCTCAGCGTCCGCCGCACCATCCTGGGCCGGCCCGGTCTGCTCTGACCGGGCACGGCCCTCAGTGGATGGCCCGCCACTGCGTGATGGCGATGTTGTGGTCGTCCGGGTCGCGGAACGACGCCGACCACAACTCCAGCCGGTCACCCCGGTTGACCGGGCGGGGCGCGTGCACGAACTCGACGCCTTTGGCCCGCAGCTCCTCGTAGACGGCCTCGACATCGCCGACCTCGAGGTTGAGGTAGATCAGCCGTCCCGCCTCGGCGGAGAGCCCGTGCACGGTGCGCAACACCAGCCGGGTGTCACCGGAGGCGAGAACGGCGCTGCCCTCCCCGTGGTCGATCTCGTAGAAGCCGAGCGTGTCCCGGTAGAACCCGATCGACCGCCCCAGATCGGTGACGAGCACGGTGATGCCGACGCCGTGGATGGCTCCGGCGGGCCCGGGCCGGGCACTGGGATAGGCGGTGATGAGGTCGGCCGCGCTCTCGTCGGGCTCGTGCGTCCCACCGAGACCGGCCCAGGGGCTTTGGCCGGCCCCGCCGGCCGCAGCGGCGGCGGCCGCGGCTTCGGCCAGGGCAGCCGCGGCGGGACTCGGGGCGTGGGGCCGGGGCGGCGAGCTTTCCTCGACGTCCACGCTCGGGACGGCCGCACGAGCCCCGGGCTGCGCGGAAGCCTGAGAACCGGACGGGCTTTCCTCCGGGATCGCGGCCGCGGCCGCGGCGGCGGGAGCAGGCGGACGGGCGGCCGGCGGCTCGGGAACGGACGCCGCACCCGCGGCAGTGGGGCTGTCGTCGGTGGGCTGGTCGTGTTTGCCGGCCTTCTTCACGGCGGCCACGGCGGCCGCGGCGACGGCTCCGACGGCGGTGGCCAGCAGGCCGTGCTTCGCCTCGGGCTGGGAAGGAGCCTCCGACGTCCGGACTCCGGTGGTCTCGGTCCCGTCGGTCACGGGAACGGCGGCGATCCGAGCGGAGTCCGGCTCGGGTTCCGGCTCCGCGTCCGGTTCGGGCTCCCAGGGAACCGCGGCGACATCATCGGCCGGCGTGCCTCGGTCGTCAGTCAGGCCGGAAGAGGCTGCGGCGCCGGAAGAAGCTGCGGGCCCAGACGAAGCTGCGGGCCAAGGCGAAGCTGTGGACCCGGACGAAGCCGTGGGCTCGGAGGCGGTCGTCGCGGCGGAGGACGGTGACGACGCTTCGGTGGGCGCGGGTGAGCTGGCGTCGTGGGCCGCGTTCGAGACGAAGCGGGTCGAGGAGTGGATCGGGGTGCTCCGGGGCGCGGCCGACGGCTCCGGGACGGCTTCGTCGGAGACCGATGGGGCCGGGGCGGGAGCGGCGCTGGGCGCGGGGCCGGTGTGGGCAGCGTGCGCGGGACCAGCAGTGCCGGGCGCGGGATCACCGTGAGCGGCGGCGGATGCGGGGTCAGTAGCGGCAGGGGCGGAACCCGTCGGGATTGTTTCGGCTGGTGGGGCGATCAGGTCGTCCTGTAACGCCGCGGCGGCGTGTGGGGTCGTCTCCGGGGCCGGGTCGGGGTTGGCGTCCAAGGGGAGGTCGATCTCGTCGTCGACGGAGGGGCGTGGGGTCGACGGAGCGGGTGCCGTGGGTGGTGGGGTCGACGGCGGCGGGGCCGTCGGGAACGAACCCACCGGTGACGGGTTGGGCGGGGTCGACGTGGCGACCGGCTCGGGGCGGTGCGGCTGCGGTGACGGGTCGTCCAGGGGGAGGTCCGTGAGCAGCTCGTCGTCCGGGTGGGGCTCGCGCTGGCTCGGGGGCGCCGTCGTGCGCGCGGCCGTGTCCTCGTACGTCGCCGTTGCCGTGGCCGCTCGGTGGGGGTGTGGGCTGGGGCGGCGCGTGCCCGGGGTCGAGGCCGCTCCGGCCGCCGCGCCCGCGGCGGCGGCGCCGGCGGTGGCCGCGACCGTGGGGGTCTCCGACTCCGCCTTCTGGGCTCGGCGGGGCAAGGTCTGCGGGGTGTCGTCGTGGTCGACGAACTCGCCCTCGACCACCGGGCCGGCCGGGGTGTCGCGGACCACCACCGTGGTGTCGTCCAGGCCGGGCGGGGGCGGTGAGGCCGACGGCGGCGGCGGGGGCGGTGGCTCGTCGGGGCCCCGGCCCCACTGGCGGTCACGGGTCTTCCACGGCGGCGGCTCGAAGTCGTCGAGCAGGCCCGCGTCGTCGTCGGCCTGGGCCTCGTAGTCGTCGTAGTCGGGCATGGCCGGCGGGGGCGGGTCCTCACCCCGGGCGCCGGGCACCGCCTCGTCCCAGTTGATGCGGACGCGGCGCATGTCGTCGACGTCGACCGTGATGGGCAGGGTGTCGCCGGGCGCCGGCCACTTGACGACCGGGACCTTCGACTCGTTGATCTCCACCTCGGAGGTGGGCAGGCCGGGGGCCACCACCACCGCCATGATGCGGGCGCGGCCGTACACCGCGGCCGACGTGGGCGGCGGGGAGATCGAGCGGACCTCGGCCGTGCCGGTCACCCAGGCCCGGGCGCCGCGGCGCACCACATTGACGGAGCCGAGCGCGACCGCGAGGACGAGCAGGACGATGCCGAATATGACGACGCCCATGCTCGGCATGCCGAGACCCAGCGCCACCACGAAGACCGCGATCGTTCCCGCTACCGCCGCCACCAGCTTCCGTGCCGGTGCGATCGGACGGCCGGTCTGGTTTGCCAATGTGGACCTCCCGCTCGTTACCGTCAGGTTATTGCCCGGCGCCACCGGAGGGAAAGTGCGGCAGGTCCGGCGTTGACGCATGCGGGATTCCCGGTACCGATAGGCTGAACCTCCCGCGTGTCGCCAAAAGGAGAAACACCGTGTCCAGCAACACCGAGCGTTCGCTCGTGCTCATCAAGCCTGACGCCGTTCGCCGCGGGCTGCTCGGCGAGGTGCTCTCACGTTTCGAGCGCAAGGGCCTGACGGTCGAGGCGCTGGAGCTGCGCACGATGGATGCCGCCCTGGCCGACCAGCACTACGCCGATCACGTGGACAAGCCGTTCTACCCGCCGCTCAAGGAGTTCATGACCTCGGGCCCGCTGGCCGCCCTGATCCTCAGCGGTGACGAGGTCATCGAGGTGGTCCGGGCCATGATCGGCGCGACCGACGGCCGCAAGGCGGCCGCCGGCACGATCCGTGGTGACTTCTCGCTCTCCAACCGGGAGAACCTCGTGCACGCCTCCGATTCGCCGGAGAGCGCCAAGCGCGAGATCGACCTCTGGTTCCCCAGCCGCTAGAGCGTGTCGAGGCTGGCGCGACGACGCGACTCGGTCTCGAAGATCTTCAGCAGGATGACGGCCGCGGCCGCGTAGAGGGCGCCGACCAGCAGTTCCCGGCCCAGCGCGGGCGCGGCCGCCGCGAATCCGTCTCCGGCCGCGAAGGACCGGGCCGCGGAAGCCGCATGCGTGATCGGCAGCCACTGGCCGACCGTCACCATCCAGCCGGGCAGGCCGGAAGCGGGCACGTTCACGCCGGTGAGCAGTAGTAACAGCGCCACCGCGACGTTCGAGACGACCCAGACATCGCGGAACCGCAGCCCCAGCGCGCCCAGCGTGAGCCCGAAGAATCCGCAGGCCAGCGAGCCGATCGCCATGGCCAGCAGCAGCCCCGGCAGGGCCGAGAGTGGCACGCGCAGCCCGAGCAGCAGCGCGCCCACAGTCAGGGTCACGACCGCGATCAGAAGACCGTTTCCCGCGTACGGCAGAACGCGCCCCCAGAAGATCAAGGTCCGGCTTCGAGGCGAGAGCAGCACGTGCCCGAGCGTGCCGAAGCGCCGCTCGTTCGCCACCGCCATCGTGCCGCCGAAGACGCAGGCCAGCGACGCCGTCAGCACCGCGTTGCCGACGATGTAGAACCGGTCGTCGGCCACCTGGAGCTGCCGCCCCAGATAGGCGAAGAAGAGCAGCTGGAACAGCGGCCCGACCAGCAGCGTGCCGACGAACATGCCCGGCGTGGTCCAGTTGAACAGGGCGCGGTACGCGATCGTCCCGCCCACGGTCATCAATCTGATCGTCTTCATGCCAGCGCCAAGGTCGCGGCCGCACGAGCGCGGCGTTCGACGTGTCCCATGACGAAAAAGCCGATCAGCAGGCAGGCCAGGCTGATGCCGAGGCAGATGGCGACCGACGGCCAGACCGGCCCGCCGCTGGTGGCCTCACGCAGCGCCCGGGCGCCCCACGTGGTGGGCAGGATCGCCGCGATCGGCACGGTCCAGGCCGGCAGCACGGTGATCGGCACGAGCATGCCGGAGACCAGCCAGACCGGATATTCGAGCGTGTTCGCGAGCGCGTTGGCGTTGCGCATGAGCACGAACGTCGCGGCCAGGAGCAGGCCGAACATGCCGAGCGCGACGACGCACACCACCGCCGCCACCACGAAGGCGAACCGGTGGGCGAAATCGAGCTTGATGCCGTACAGCAATCGGCCCCAAGCGAGAGTGGCCAGCAGAGCGTAGGTCCCGGTGACGCCGGTGGCGATGGTGATCGGCAGGACGACCAGGGCCGGGCGGCGCGGCGCCAACATGATCATTTCGAGGGTGCCCTGCCAGCGCTGGTTCTGGATGGCGCCGCCGGAGCCGAAGAGCACCGAGGACCAGACACCCATCACGCCGGCGCCGACCGCGGCCTCGAGCAGGCGGTGCTGTTCGCCGCCGGACCGGAACAGGTAGACCGCGAGCGTGGCCTGCACGACCGGCACGACCAGGGCGATCGCCACCTCGAAGGGCGAGCGGCTGATCTGCTTGGCGTGCAGTAGCGTTCCCACTGTGAGCAATCGGAGAGTGTTCATGCCGCGCTCACGATCGCCACGTAGGCGTCCTCGAGCGTGGGCTCGCGGCTGTTGACCCGGCCGAGGCGGATGCCGGCCAGCTCGCGCAGCACGTCGCCCTGCACGTCGACGTGGGCGTCCGAGTGCACGGTCAGCAACTGCAAGGACCCTTTCACTTCAACGGCGGTTTCCCGTACGCCCGGAAGACCGCGCAATGTGTCGACCGCCGTGTCCGGGACGCCGTACGCCTCGACCTCCACCACCCGGAATCCGTCGGCGTGCTTCCGCAGCTCGGCCGGGGTGCCGAGGGCCTGGATCCGCCCGTCCGAGATGACCGCGATCCGGTCGCAGAGCTCGTCCGCCTCGGCCATGTAGTGGGTGGTCAGCAGCACCGTGGTGCCGGTCGCGGCGAGGTCGCCGACCGTGCGGCGCAGCTCGCGCGCGGCCACCGGGTCGACGCCGATCGACGGCTCGTCGAGGAAGAGCACGTCGGGGGAGTGCAGCAGGCCCCGGGCGATGTGCAGCCGCTGGCGCATGCCGCGCGAATAGCCCTCGACCCGCTCGCGTTCGCGCCCGGCCAGGCCGACCAGGTCGAGCAGCTCGGCGATGCGGCGCTTCTGCTCGCGGGGCGCCACCCCGTAGAGCTCGGCGAAGTACCGCAGGTTGTCCAGGGCGGACAGCCGGTCGTAGAGACCACGGTCGCCGCCGAAGACGTAGCCGATCCGCCGGCGTACCTCCCGGGTCTGCTTGACCACGTCGAACCCGCCCACCCGGGCCGTGCCCGAGCTCGGGATGAGCAGGGTGTTGAGCATCTTGATGGTGGTGGTCTTGCCGGCGCCGTTCGGGCCGAGCAGGCCGAACAGCTCGCCGCGGCCGACCTCGAAGGTCACACCGCGGACCGCCTCGACCTGCGTGCGCTTGGGCTTGAGCCAGCCCGTCCGCGCCCGGTAGGTCCGGCGTAAGTCATCCGCCTCGATGGCGTAGTCGCTCCCCATGACCGAGACGGTAGGGAAGCGCGGGTGGTCTAGGAAACGAATTCGGCCGGGGCCGAATCCCCGCCGAGGAGATTGACGAGCGCCACTCCGGCCGGTTCGAGCTCGTAGAGCACCCGGCGCCCGGCCCGGCGGCGGTGGACGACCCCGGCCGCCAGCAGGTTCGACAGGTGCTCGGAGATCGTGCTCGGAGCCAGGCCCAGCGCGGTCGCGAGGCCGGTGGTCGTCGCCGGGGTAGTCAGCGCACGCAGCACAACCGCTCGCCCTCGGCCCAGCAGCACCGCCAGCCGATCTTCGGCGGCGCCGGTCAGAGGGCCGGGGCTGTCGGCCAGCACGGCGGCGCCCCGCGACTGATAGGTGACCATCTGGATCGAGGGGTGGTCGCCCGAGCAGAGCAGCGCGCCCCGCGAGAAGATCAGCGGGACCAGCAGCAGCCGCTGGTTGACCGCCTCCATCTGCTGGTCGAGCGGCTTGATCAGGGTGAGCACGGGCCGTTCCCAGCGGATCCGCTCGTGCAGCTGGGACAGCAGCGCGTCCGGTCCGTCGGCGGCCAGCGCGCGGGCCCGCAGCAGCACTTCCTCGTCGAGCGCGGCCCGCATGGCCGGCCAGTGCGGCGCGATCGCCGCGTCCCAGTACGCCTGCATGCCGTCGGCCAGCCGGGCCAGCGCGGTCCGCCGGTCGTCGCGGAACGGCCGGAGGAGCGCAGGCAGCTCGCCGTCCGGATAGTGCTTGGCCAGCTCGAAGTCGATCACGTCGTCGGGGGTGGCCCGGAGCTCGTCGAGCTGCTCCTCGATCGTCGGGAGCGCGGAGGACGGCAGCGGGGCCAGGAAGTCGGGTGACACCGACGGCAGCATCATGTGCAGCCGGGCCGGGGCGGTGGCCGGGTCGGTGCGCAGGATCTCGCGCGCCCGGCGGGCCCAGCCGTCGTACGGCCACGGGGCCGACGGGTGGCGCTGGAGCAGGTAGAGGCTGACCACGGCCTCGGTCAGCGGGCTGATCGCGATCCGGGTGCGCGCCAGTGTGGGTTCATCGATCTCGATGCGGATCACGCCCCCGATTTTAGAAGACGGCCACCCGTGGGTCATGTCCGATCGATAGGCATCGTGGTTATGACGAGTCTGTCCCGACGGAACCTTCTGCGTGCCGGCGTCGCCGGTGGTGTGGCCGGTGTTCTGTTCGAAGCGCCCGCGTTCTCCTCGGCCGGCACCCGCCCGGTCCTCACCCACGGCGTGCAGAGCGGCGACGCCACCGCCGACTCGGCGATCGTCTGGAGCCGGGCCGACCGGCCCGGGCGGCTCTGGGTCCAGGTCAGCCGCCGCCCCGACTTCCGCGGCTCCCGGGTGGTCCGCGGTCCGGTGCTCACCCCGGACACCGGCCTGACCGGCAAGCTGAGGCTGGGCCACCTGCCCGCCGGCACCAGGCTGCACTACCGCGTGCGTGCCGAGAGCCTGGACCGGCCGGGGCTGTTCAGCGCGCCGCTGACCGGCTCGTTCACGACCGCGCCGGTGCGGCGCGAGGACATCCGCTTCGTCTGGACCGGTGATGTGGTCGGACAGGGCTGGGGCATCGACCCGGCGTACGGCGGACTGAAGATCTTCGAATCGATGCGGCGGCGAAGGCCGGACTTCCTGCTGCACAGCGGGGACACCGTCTACGCCGACGGGCCGCTGGCCGAGTCGGTGACGCTGCCCGACGGGCGGGTCTGGCGCAACGTGGTGACCGAGGAGAAGCTCAAGGTCGCCGAGACCCTTGACGAATATCGCGGCCAGTACGCGTACAACCTGCTCGACCGGTCCTACAAGGCGTTCGCGGCCGAGGTGCCGCAGCTCAACCAGTGGGACGACCACGAGGTCACCAACAACTGGTATCCGGGGGAGATCCTCGACGACGCCCGCTACACCGAGAAGCGGGTCGACGTGCTGGCCGGGCGGGCCCATCAGGCGTACCACGAATGGGTCCCGACGCCGTTCGCGAGCGGCCCGGTCTACCGCAAGATCTCGTACGGGCCGCTGCTCGACATCTTCGTGCTCGACATGCGGACCTCCAAGGACGTCAACGACGGCAACACCTACGCCGACCCGAAGCGCGGCCTGCTCGGCGCGAAGCAGCGCGAATGGCTGATCCGCGGGCTGCGCGAGTCGAAGGCGACCTGGAAGGTGATCGCCAACGACCTGCCGATCGGGCTGGTCGTGCCGGACGGCGCGGCCGCGCAGGAGGGCGTGGCCCAGGGCGACCCGGGCGCGCCGAAGGGCCGCGAGCTGGAGTTCGCCCAGGTGCTGCGGGAGGCGCACCGGCACCGGGTCTCCGGCATCGTCTTCCTGACCGCCGATGTGCACTACACCGCGGCCCACCACTACGACCCGGCCCGGGCCGCGGTGCAGGACTTCACGCCGTTCTGGGAGTTCGTTTCCGGGCCGGCCCACGCCGGCGCGTTCGGCCCGAACGCCCTGGACGGCACCTTCGGCCCCAAGGCCGTCTTCGTGAACGCTCCGCCGGTGGCCAACACATCGCCGGCGTCCGGGTTCCAGCACTTCGGCGAGGTCGAGATTGACGGGCGGACCGGAGCGTTCACGGTCCACCTCCGTGACCGCGACGGGAAGTCCCTCTGGTCGACCGTAATCCGTTCGTAGGGAGCGCGCGATGGCCGGTATCGTTGTCTCGCACAAGGGCAACGATCCGGCCATCACCGGGGAGCCTCCGGAAGAACGGGCCTAGGCCTTACTAGAACCGGGCACAGATGAGCGGGCGGTCTGAAAAAGACCGTCAAGCGAGGTGGTACCGCGGGCGTGGAGCTCGTCCTCGCAGTCCAGACGACTGTTGGAGGACCACCGATGGCCTATCCCCAGCACACCGACGCCACTGGCGTCCCGGCGAGCCCGGATCTGCCCGCGGTCGAGCGCGCGGTCCTGGAGCACTGGGAGGCGGACAAGACGTTCGAGGCCTCCGTCGACCAGCGCCCGGCCGGCGAGAACGGCGCCAACGAGTACGTCTTCTACGACGGTCCGCCGTTCGCCAACGGCCTGCCGCACTACGGGCACCTGTTCACCGGTTACGTGAAGGACCTGGTGCCGCGCTATCAGGCCATGCGGGGCAAGCACGTCGAGCGGCGCTTCGGCTGGGACACCCACGGGCTGCCGGCCGAGGTCGAGGCCGAGAAGCAGCTCGGCATCACCACCAAGGCGCAGATCGTCGAGCTCGGCATCGACAAGTTCAACGAGGCCTGCCGTACGTCCGTGCTGGCGTACACCAAGGACTGGGAGCGCTACGTCACCCGGCAGGCCCGGTGGGTCGACTTCGCCAACGACTACAAGACGCTCGACCCGGCCTACATGGAATCGGTCATGTGGGCGTTCAAGACCCTGCACGACAAGGGCTTGGTGTACGAGGGCTTCCGCGTCCTGGCGTACTGCTTCCGGTGTGAGACCCCGCTGTCGAACACCGAGACGCGCATGGACGACGTCTACCGCGACCGCACCGACCCGGCGCTGACGGTCACGTTCCGCCTGGAGACCGGCGAGGACATCGCGGTGTGGACCACGACACCGTGGACGTTGCCGTCGAACCTGGCCCTCGCCGTCGGCCCCACCATCGAATATGCCGTTCTCTCCAATGAAACGGGCAAGAAGCTCATCATGGGCGCGTCGCGGGTAGCCGCCTACGCCAAGGAACTGGAGGGCTGGGAGCAGGTCGGCACGGTCCTCGGTAGCGAGCTGGCCGGGCGGAGGTACACGCCGCTGTTCGACTTCCTGGTCGAGGCGGGCGGGCCGAACGCGTTCCAGGTCCTCGCGGCCGACTACGTGACCGACGAGGACGGCACCGGCGTCGTCCACCAGGCGCCGGCGTTCGGTGAGGACGACCAGAACGTCTGCAACGCGGCCGGCATCCCGACCGTCGTGACCGTCGACGACCACACCCGGTTCACCTCGCTGGTGCCCGAGTGGCAGGGCGTGCAGGTCTTCGAGGCCAACAAGCCGATCATCGCCACCTTGAAGGAGCGTGGCGTCGTGCTGCGGCACGAGGGCTACACGCACTCGTACCCGCACTGCTGGCGCTGCGACACCCCGCTGGTCTACAAGGCGGTGTCGTCCTGGTTCGTCGCCGTGACGAAGTTCCGCGACCGCATGGTCGAGCTCAACCAGGAGATCACCTGGACGCCTTCGCACATCAAGGACGGCTCGTTCGGCAAGTGGCTGGCCAACGCCCGCGACTGGTCGATCTCCCGCAACCGGTTCTGGGGTTCGCCGATCCCGGCCTGGAAGTCGGACGACCCGAACTATCCGCGCGTCGACGTCTACGGCTCCTACGAGGAGCTCGAGCGTGACTTCGGGGTCAAGGTCAAGGACCTCCATCGGCCGTACGTCGACGAGCTCACCCGCCCCAACCCGGACGACCCGACCGGCAAGTCGGTGATGCGCCGGGTGCCCGAGGTGCTCGACTGCTGGTTCGAGTCCGGGTCGATGCCGTTCGCCCAGGTGCACTACCCGTTCGAGAACAAGGACTGGTTCGAGCACCACTACCCGGGCGACTTCATCGTCGAATACATCGGCCAGACCCGCGGCTGGTTCTACACCATGCACGTGCTGGCCACGGCCCTGTTCGACCGGCCCGCGTTCCGCAACTGCCTCAGCCACGGCATCCTGCTCGGCGAGGACGGGCGCAAGATGTCCAAGTCGCTGCGGAACTACCCGGACGTCTACAAGGTCTTCGACTCGTACGGGTCGGACGCCATGCGCTGGATGCTCATGTCGTCGCCGGTGCTGCGGGGCGGCGACATGGCCGTCACCGAGGTGGCCATCCGCGACTCGGTCCGCCAGGTGCTGCTGCCGCTCTGGAACGTCTGGTACTTCTTCAGCCTTTATGCGAATGCTTCTTCTTATGAGGCGAAGTTCCGGGTCGATTCCGAGCATCTGCTCGACCGGTACATCCTGGCCAAAACCGGCGAGCTGGTCACCGATGTGCAGCGGCAGATGGACGAGTACGACATCTCGGGTGCGGCGGGATCGGTCCGGTCCTACCTCGACGCGCTGACCAACTGGTACGTCCGCCGCTCACGGGACCGCTTCTGGGCGGGCGACCAGGACGCGTTCGACACCCTGGCCACCGTCCTCGAGACGGTGTGCCGGGTGGTGGCGCCGCTGGCCCCGCTGACCACCGAGGAGATCTGGCGCGGGCTCACCGGCGGCCGCTCGGTGCACCTGACCGACTGGCCGTCGGCCTCGTCGCTGCCGGCCGACCACGAGCTCGTCGCCTCGATGGACGCGATCCGCGACATCGCCTCGGCCGCCTTGTCGCTGCGCAAGGCCCGCGCGCTGCGGGTGCGGCTGCCGCTGGCCCGGCTGACGGTGGCGACCGGGCGGGCGGCGGCCCTGTCCGGCTTCGCCGACCTGCTCGCGGACGAGGTCAACGTGAAGGAGGTCGTCTTCACGGAGGACGTGACGGCGTACAGCCAGAAGGTTCTGACCGTCGTGCCCCGAGCCCTGGGGCCGCGCCTCGGCAAGCAGGTCCAGCAGGTGATCAAGGCGGTCAAGGCCGGCGAGTGGGAGCTGGTCGACGGCGCGCCGGTCGCGGCCGGAGTGACCCTCCAGGAGGGCGAGTACGAGCTGAAGCAGGTCGCCTCCGACGTCGAGAACTCGGCACCGCTGCCGGCGGGCGCCGGCGTCGTCGTGCTTGACACGGCGGTCACCCCTGAGCTGGCCGCCGAAGGGCTGGCCCGGGACGTGATCCGGGTCGTGCAGCAGGCCCGGCGCGACGCCGATCTCGACGTCTCGGACCGCATCGCGCTCGTGGTCTCGGCCTCGGAACCGGTGCGGGCCGCGGTCGAGGCCCACCGGGACTTCGTGGCCGGGGAGACCCTGGCCACCGCGCTCACCTTCGCCACCGATGTGGGTGGTTTCGCAGGTGAGGTCGGGGACGGCGAACAGGTGACGGTTTCGGTGACCCGGGCGCACTAAGCTGTGAAACTAGCAACCGGACCCGGACATTTCCCGCCTTCTACGGTGAATGTCCGGGTCCGTCGGCAAGCTCGACAGGGACTTCCCTGGTGACGTCCGCTACCCTCACAGCCGCCCCCCACTGTTTTCGCACCACCCCGTTCCGGAGGAACCCCCGTTGCCGCTGCTCTATACGATCGGCAAATTCACCGTCGGCAATGCGCTGAAGATCGGCTGGCGTCCGCGTGTCGAGGGTCTCGAGCACGTGCCCCGGACGGGCGGAGTGATCTTCGCCAGCAACCACCTGTCCGTGGCCGACGAGCTCTTCATCGGCGCGGTCGTGCCGCGGCACCTCTGCTTCTGGGCCAAGTCCGACTACTTCGACGGCACCGGCCTCAGCGGCTGGTTCACCCGTAACCTGCTCAACGGCCTCGGCGCGGTGCGGGTCGAGCGGGCCGGTGGGCGGGCCGCGCTGGCCGCCTTCGACGGCGCGATCCCGGTGCTCAAGGGCGGCGACGCGGTGGTGGTCTATCCGGAGGGCACGCGCTCGCCCGACGGCAAGCTCTACCGCGGGCGCACGGGCGCGGCCCGGCTCGCGCTCGCGGCCGGCGTGCCGATCATCCCGGTCGGCTGCCTCGGCACCGAAGAGGTGCAGCCGATCGGCCAGCCCTACCCGACGCCCCGCCTGCGCGGCGGCTCCGTCACCCTCAAATTCGGCAAGCCGATCGACCCGGCGGGCCGCTCGGACGACCGCACCTCGCTGCGGGAGCTCACCGACGAGGTGATGGCCGAGATCCAGAAGCTGACCGGCCAGGAGTACGTCCCCCGCTACGCGCCCAAGAAGGACTAACTCTTGGTCAGTACGGCCTCGCGCAGGCGCGCCACGAGGTCGGCACTGTCCTGCATCGAGCGGCGGGTGAGCAGCACGGTGGCCAGGCTGCCGTGATCGGCCCAGGCGCAGACCACGACCGTCGCGCCGTTGTCACGGCCGACGCCGCAGCTCTCGTGCGCGCCGAACTCGCCGAGGTCGAAATCCTGCACGTCGGACAGCTTGTACTCGTCGGCGACCTGCTCCAGGTGGGCGCCGACGTCGCTGCCGGGGGTGAGGCGGAAGCCGGTCATGCCGAAGACGGTGACCCGCTTGCCACGGTCGTCCTTGTACTCGCCGGCGAAGCCGCCGGAACCGGTGTCCTGGGTGTCGCGCAGCTGGAGGTCGGCGAAGGACTCCGGCAGCACGGCGGTGACCGGATATTGCGCCGAGGAGAGCTGGTAGGCGCCGAACGGCACGCCACAGCAGCAGGCCACGCTGAGCAGGCTGAACAGCGCGAGGCGGCGTCCCCACCGGCGCTTGCGGCGCGGCGGCGGGGGCAGCGGGCGGGCCGGTTGACGCGGCGCCCACGGCGGGGGAGCGGGCAGCGACCCACCGGCCCGCGACCCTTCATGCGGCCGCGACTGCGGACCTAGCTGCGGCCGCGACTGCGGGCCTGGTGGTGGGCCTGTCGGCGGCCTCGGTGCCACGGCCTGGCGCTGAGCCGCCTGGCGTTGGGCGGCCTGGCGCTGGGCCGCTTTGCGCTCCCGCCTGCTCTGCTTGCCGGGCTTGGGCGGCAGCGGCGGGCCGGTCACCGGGTGCGGGCCGGCGGGGTGCGGGCCGGTGACCGAGGGCGGTGGCTCGACCTTCGTCGGCGACGGGGCTTCCACCCGCGTCGGAGGCGGCGGGGCCTCGACCCGGGTCGGTGGCATCGGCGTCTCATCGGCCGCCGGCATCGGTGACTCGGGGACCGCCGGGAACGGGTCGAGCGGAGTGTCGTAGTCGGCCCACGGGTCGACCGCCGGGGTGGCCAGACGGTCGTCCTCCGGCTCCGTGTCGCGTTGCCACCACCGCTTCCTCGGCTCGGGCGGCACCACGGCCGCGGCCCCGCTCCAGCGGGCCGGCGCGTCCACCGTGGAGGGTTCCGCGCCGTCCTCGATCCGGGTCGGGTCGGGCATCCCGGCCGCCGGCGTGCTGTCGCCCGGCTGCTGGCCGTCCATCTCCTCGATCTCCTTCGCTGCCGGCCGTGATCTCCGGCGAGGGGTCTTGTCCCAGGTTAAATGCGGTTCGCCACTCCTTCGAACCGTGCGAAGCCGAATCCGGATGCAAATGCCGGACAACCAGGGCGATGTGCGGAACGCTCTGGAGCCGTATGGTTACCGGGACATGAGAACGACACAGAGAAACGCCGTCACGTTGACCGGCAACGGCACCGGTCAGCCGATGGTGTTCGCGCATGGCTATGGCTGCGACCAGAACATGTGGCGCCTCGTCGCTCCAGCCTTCGCGGACTCCCATCGGCTCGTCCTGTTCGACCACGTCGGCAACGGCAAATCCGACCTGTCGGCCTATGACGACGATCGTCATTCGACGCTCGACGGCTACGCCGACGACATCCTCGAGATCCTGCACGAGCACGATCTGTGGGACGTGGTGTTCGTCGGACACTCGGTGAGCGCCATGATCGGCGTGCTGGCCGCGATCAAGGAGCCCGAGCGGTTCGCCAAGCTGGTGCTGGTCGGTCCCTCTCCGCGCTACATCAACGAGCCCACCGAGGACTACGTCGGCGGCTTCAACCGGGCCGACATCGACTCGCTGCTCGACTCGCTCGACAGCAACTACCTCGGCTGGTCGAGCACGATGGCGCCGGTGATCATGGGCAACCCGGAGAGGCCGGAGCTGGGCGAGGAGCTGACGAACAGCTTCTGCCGCACCGATCCCGAGATCGCCAAGAAGTTCGCGCGTGTCACGTTCCTCTCCGACAACCGCGATGATCTGCTCAAACTCCGTACTCCCGCCCTGATCCTGCAATGCTCGGATGATGTGATCGCTCCCGACGTCGTCGGCGACTACGTTCACAAGCACACGGCCGGCAGCACCCTCGTGCGGCTGAACGCCACGGGACATTGCCCCAATCTGAGCGCACCGGAAGAGACGATCGACGCCATGAAGGCCTGGCTGTAAGAAGCGGACCGTGAGTGACTCTGGTGGGCCGGACGTGACGCAGGAGTTGCGCCTGCCCTGGGACGAAGACCCCGACGACCTGTACGAGCACGCCCCGTGCGGGTACCTGACCACGCTTCCCGACGGCACCATCGTCCGGGTCAACCAGACCTTCCTGACCTGGACCGGATATACGCGCGGGGAGCTGGTCGGGCACCGGCGCTTCCGCGACCTGCTCAGCTCCGGCGGGCAGATCTACCACGAGACCCACTACGCCCCGCTGCTGCGCATGCAGGACGAGGTGCACGAGCTGGCCTTCGACGTGGTCTGCGCCGACGGCCGCCAGCTGCCGACCCTGGTCAACTCGACGCTGGGCCGCGACGAGGCGAAACAGCCCCGCGCCATCCGGACGATGATTTTCAACGCGACCGAGCGGCGGCTGTACGAGAAAGAGCTGCTGCTCGCCCGCACCATCGCCGAGGCGTCCGAGCGCCGCGTCCGGGTGCTCCAGCAGATAGTGGCCGACCTGTCGGCCGCGCCGACCGAGGCCGAGGTGGCCGAGTCGGTGGTGCGCGCGCCCGAGGCCGCCTTCGGCGCCGCCAGCAGCAGCATCTATCTGGTCGACGTCGAGCGCGACCAGATCGTGGCCGTGGCCTCGACCGACCCGACCACCGGCAACTGGGACGACATTCCGCGCTCGTCGCCGCGCGCCGTGGCCCGGGTCGCCGAGCGCGGCGACCTGCACGTGGTCGCCTCGATCACCGAGGCCAAGCAGCACTTCCCCGACCTGGTCGACTCGATGCGGCGGTCCGGGCGCAACACTGTCGTATTGTTGCCCTTGACCACAGGTCCCACCGACGAGCAGGCCGGCGTGGTGACGCTGGGCGTGCTGGCCTTCAGCTTCAAGGGCGAGCACAAGCTCAGCGACGGCGAGCTGCGCGTGGTCCGGTTGCTCGGCCAGCAGGCCGGTCAGGCGCTCGACCGGGCCCGGCTCTACGACGACGTCCGCCGCCGCGAGGAGCGCAGCAAGTTCCTGGCCGAGACGACCGGCGCGCTCGACGAGGTCTACCGCCTCCAGCCCCGCATCCGGCGGCTTCTCGACCGGCTCGTGCCCGAGATCGCCGACTGGGCCGAGGTACGCCTGCAGGTCGGCGCCGTGCCGATCGAGGAGTTCAAGGGCAGCCCGGCGCCCGACATCGAGTTGCTCCAGAAACGCCTGGGCAAGGTGGCCGCCAGCGGCGAGGCGATCTTCCCCGGCGAGGACGACGATCTCGACTGCTCGGTGCTGCCGCTGACCGCCCGCGGGCTGGTCCTGGGCACGCTGGCCCTGCGGATGGCGCCCGACCGGCGCGACGCCGCGGCCGAGCGGGCCTTCCTCATCGACCTGGCCGACCGGGCCGGGCTCGCGATCGAGAACGCCCGGCTCTACGAGCAGGAGCGGCAGATCGCCCGCACGCTCCAGCGCAGCCTGCTCGCCGGCGACCTGCCCAGCGGCGACAACCGCTTCGCGGTCGAGACCTTCTACCAGGCGGCGGCGCAGGACCTCGAGGTCGGCGGCGACTGGTACGACGTGTTCCAGATCAACGCCGACAAGCTGGCCGTGGTGGTGGGCGACGTGGTGGGCCGGGGCATCGACGCCGCCACCACGATGGGCCAGCTGCGCAGCGCGGTCCGCGCCCTCTCCTCGAACGAGGACGGGCCGGCCCGGCTCATCGAGGGCCTCGACCGGTTCTGCGAGCGGGTCGAGTCGGCCCGCATGGCCACTGTGGCGTACGCCGAGATCGACCTGGTCAGCGGCGAGATGGCGTACTGCTGCGCCGGTCATCTGCCGCCGCTGCTCCTCCAGCCGGCCGGGTCGCCCGAGTTCCTGATGGACGCGCGCTCGGCGCCGATCGGCAGCCGGGCCGGCAACCGGAGCCGTACCGAGCATCGCCGCCGGCTGCCCGCCGGCAGCCGCATACTGCTCTACACCGACGGCCTGATCGAGCGGCGCAGCCGCAGCATCGACAAGGGCTTCGAGATCCTCGCCCGCGAGTACGCGAGGCGGCGCGACGCCCCGCTCCAGGGCCTGGCCGCCGGGCTGGCCGACACCCTGGTCGGCAAGGACCACGCCGACGACGTCTGCATGCTCTGCCTCACCCTCGGCACCGAGGAGCGCATCGAGCGCACCATCGGCGCCGACCGCATGCAGATCGCGCTGCTCCGGGCCGACCTGCGTGCCTGGCTGGTGGCGCACGGCGTCGGGCCCGAGGGCCGCGACGCGGTGCTGCTGGCCTGCTCCGAGGCGGTGGCCAACGCGATCGAGCACGGCTACCGCGACGACCCGTTCGGCATGATCGACGTGGTCGCGACGGTGACCGAGGACGCGGTCGAGGTGCGCGTCACCGACCGCGGCACGTGGCGCGGCCCGCTCGGCGACGTCTCCCGCGGCCGGGGTCTCCAGCTGATCAGGGAGTCGATGGACCAGGTGCTGTTCGACCGCAGCGACGGCACCACGGTCACGATGAGGCGCCGCCGGGGGGAGGACGACGAGTGACCGATCAATGGGTCAAATTCTCGAAATTCGGTGACGCCGAGCTGGTCAGCCTCACCGGCGAGATCGACCTGGCCAACGCCCCCGACATCGGCAAGGCGATCGTCAAGCGGGTGCAGTCGGCCGGCAAGGTGCTCATCGACCTCACCACTGTCTCGTTCCTCGACAGCGCCGGCGTACGGCTGCTGGACGCCCTGGTCGGCGACCTGTCCGACCATGGGACCCCCACTCGGCTGGTCGTCGGCGAGCGCGGGGCCGCCCGGATGACGCTGCAATTGTGTGCTTTCCGGGAGGACGTGCTGGCCACCGACCTCGACCGGGCGGCGGCGGATCTCCAGTCATAACCGCGTACCCTGGAGCCCCATGAGCGTACGTTCCGTCTTCCCGCAGCTCGAGCAGCTGCTGCCCCGGGTCAGCAAGCCGATCCAGTACGTGGGCGGCGAGCTCGGCGCCGTCGTCAAGGACTGGGACGAGACCACGGTCCGCTGGGCCCTCATGTACCCCGACGCGTACGAGGTGGGCCTGCCCAACCAGGGTGTCCAGATCCTGTACGAGGTGCTCAACGAGCAGCCCGACGTCCTGGCCGAGCGCACCTACGCGGTCTGGCCCGACCTCGAGGCGCTGATGAAGGAGAACGGCGTCCCCGCCTTCACCGTCGACGCCCACCGCCCGGTGCGGGCGTTCGACGTGCTCGGTCTCTCCTTCGCCACCGAGCTCGGCTACACCAACATGCTCTCCGCCCTCGACCTGGCCGGCATCCCGCTGGACAGCGCCGACCGCACCCAGGACGACCCGATCGTCCTGGCCGGCGGCCACGCCAGCTTCAACCCGGAGCCGATCGCCGACTTCATCGACGCCGCCGTCCTCGGCGACGGCGAGGAGGCCGTCCTCGAGATCACCGGCATCATCCGGGAGTGGAAGGCTGAGGGCCGCCCGGGTGGCCGCGACGAGCTGCTGCTGCGCCTGGCCCGCACCGAGAGCATCTACGTCCCGCGCTTCTACGACGTCGACTACCTGCCCGACGGCCGCATCCAGCGCGTCGTGCCCAACCGCCCGGACGTCCCGTTCCGGGTCGCCAAGCGCACGACCATGGACCTCGACGCCTGGCCGTACCCCAAGAAGCCCCTGGTCCCGCTGGCCGAGACGGTCCACGAGCGCTACGCCGTGGAGATCTTCCGCGGCTGCACCCGCGGCTGCCGCTTCTGCCAGGCCGGCATGATCACGCGCCCGGTCCGGGAGCGCTCGATCACCACGGTCGGCCAGATGGTCAAGGAGGGCCTCGAGTTCTCCGGCTTCTCCGAGGTCGGCCTGCTCTCGTTGTCCAGCGCCGACCACTCCGAGATCGGCGACATGTGCTCCGGCCTGGCCGAGCAGTACGCGGACACCAACGTCTCGCTGTCGCTGCCCTCGACCCGGGTCGACGCCTTCAACATCGACCTGGCCCAGGAGCTCTCCCGCAACGGGCGCCGCACCGGCCTCACCTTCGCCCCCGAGGGCGGCTCGGAGCGCATCCGCAAGGTCATCAACAAGATGGTGACCAAGGAAGACCTGATCCGGACGGTCGTCACGGCCTACGGCAACGGCTGGCGCCAGGTGAAGCTCTACTTCATGTGCGGCCTGCCCACCGAGACCGACGAGGACGTCCTCGAGATCGCCCACATGGCCCACGAGGTCATCAAGGCCGGTCGCGAGGCCGCCGGCACCAAGGACATCCGCTGCACGGTGTCGATCGGCGGGTTCGTGCCCAAGCCGCACACCCCCTTCCAGTGGGCGGCCATGGAGCGTCCCGAGGTGATCGACGCCCGGCTCAAGATGCTCAAGCAGGAGATCAACAGCGACCGCGGGCTGGGCCGGGCCATCGGCTACCGCTACCACGACGGCGAGCCCTCGCTGATCGAGGGCCTGCTCTCGCGCGGCGACCGCCGGGTCGGCGCGGTCATCCGCCGCGTCTGGGAGAAGGGCGGCCGGTTCGACGGCTGGAGCGAGCACTTCTCGTACGCCCGGTGGGTCGAGGCCGCGGCCGAGGTCCTGCCCGGCTTCGGCGTCGACCTCGACTGGTTCACCACCCGCGAGCGCGAGCAGCTGGAGGTCCTGCCCTGGGACCACCTCGACTCGGGCCTCGACAAGGACTGGCTCTGGCAGGACTGGCAGGACTCGCTCACCGAGTACGAGCAGGACGACTGCCGCTGGACCCCGTGCTTCGACTGCGGCGTCTGCCCGTCGATGGACACCGAGATCCAGATCGGCCCCACCGGCAAGAAGCTGCTCCCGCTGACCCCGATCAAGAACACCCTGGGAGTGTCGGCCTGATGGCTCCTCCCAAAAACCAGCCCGTCGGCGGCCAGGCCCCGGTCGTCCAGCGCGTCCGGCTGCGCTACGCCAAGCGCGGCCCGCTGCGCTTCACCTCGCACCGCGACTTCGCCCGGGCCTTCGAGCGCGCGCTGCGCCGTGGCGGCGTACCCATCGCCTTCTCGCAGGGCTTCACCCCACACCCCAAGATTTCGTACGCCAGCGCGGCGCCGACCGGTGTGGGCAGCGAGGCCGAATATCTGGAGATCGGCCTCCAGGCCGAGGTCGACCCGGAGAAGCTGCGGGTCGCCCTCGACGCGGCCCTGTCGCCGGGCCTCGACATCCTCGAGTCGGTGATCGCGCGGGAGGGCGGCGGCAGCCTGGCCGACCGGATCGACGCCTCACAGTGGCGCCTCGAGCTCCCCACGGTCGACCCGGCCGAGGCCGAGGCGGCCGTCAAGGCGTTCCAGGACGCCGAAGAGGTGCTGGTCGAGCGCATGACGAAGCAGGGCAAGCGCACCTTCGACGCCCGTCAGGCAGTGACCCGCATCGCTGTGACGCAGCAGTCCGACCTACCTTCCGGGGCGGACGGCACACCGTGTGCGATAATCGACCTTGTCGTACGACAGGTGACGCCCGCCGTGCGACCCGATGACGTCCTTTCCGGCCTGCGCGCGGTAGCGGGCCTGGAGCCGCCGGTGCCCCCGCGGGTGACCCGGCTGGCCCAGGGCATGCTCACCGCGCAGGGGGAGATCGTCGATCCGTTGGACGCGGATCGCGAGCCAGCCCTTCCTGGGTAAGGACGCCTCCATCGGAGGGCGCTAGCTGCAGCCGGCGTCCCTTGACAGACTTCGGAAGCCTGTCCGCTTACCCGGCGGGACCGAAAAACTTGCGGCGACCCTGCGTGGCAGCGCTCAAACGCGCCCGGGGCCGCCAGAACTGGAGAGCGCCCCATGCTCGATAACGAGCCCCGAGACAACTCGGGAGACCAGGGCGGTGAGCAGGCCGTCACCCCGGCCGACGCCACCGCAGCCACCACTCCCGCGCGCCGCACGCGTGCCCCGCGCCGCAAGGCCGCGGCCCCGGCGGCCAAGCCACCGGCCGACGCCCCCGGCGCCGAGCCCGGAGCAGCAGCCGAGGCCACGGCCGCTTCCGGCGCGGGCTCCGATGCCGCCGCTTCCGCCACGGGCTCCGACGCCGCGGCTTCCGGCGCTGCCTCCATCAGCGCCGCTTCGGCGGACGCGGCTTCCGGCGGTGCCGCGGCGCCCGGTGATCCCATAGCCGCGGCCCAGGAGACCGGCACCCCTTCGGCGGCCGAGGAAGCCCCGGTCAAGCCGGTGAAGCGGACCCGCCGCAAGGCCGCGGCCCCCGCCGCCGCGCCCGCGGCCCCCGCCGAAGACCCCACCCCGGCCGAGGTGCCGGCGGGCGAGGCCGCTCCGGCCGCCCCGGTGAAGCGCACCCGCCGCAAGAAGGCAGCCGCTCCGGCAGCGGCCGAAGCGCCCGCCGCCGAGGTCGCGCCGCTCGAGCCCGTCGCCGAGGCGACGGTCCCTGCCTCGTCCGCTGAGGCCTCAGCGCCTGCCGCTGCCGCTGGTTCCGCGCCTGCCGCTGCTGGTTCCGTGCCGGCCGCGACCGCTGAGACGTCGGCTGCAGCGGGGGCTTCCGCTGCTGGTGAGGCGTCGGTTCCGGCCGCTGACCTGGTCGCGGGCGAGGAGCCGGTCGAGGAGCCCGAGGCTGAGGAGTCCGAGGAGGCCACCGTCATCGGTGTGCTGCCTCTGGACGCTGACTTCGTCGAGGAGAAGCCGGCGCCGCGCAGTCGTCGCCGGGCCGCGGCTCTGCCGCCGGCTGTGCTGTTCATGCCGCCGGACCCGACCGAGGCCGAGGTGGCGCCCGCGCCTGCTCGCCGGTCCCGGCGGGGGACCGCTGCGGTTCCGCCGGCGATCGCGCCCGAGGTGGCCGAGACCGAGGCCGAGGCGCCCGCGCCCACCCGCCGTACCCGTCGTGGCGCCGCCAGCGTTCCCGCGGTGACCGTGCCCGAGGTGGCCGACGAGCCGATCGGTGAGGCCGAGGCCGAGGTCGCCGACCTGCCCGTGGTCGAGGAGCCCGCCGAGGGCACCCGGCGCACCCGCCGCCGCCGTCGTGGCGCCGCCGAGGAGCAGCCGGCCGAGGCCGAGGCCGTCGAGACCACCGAGCCCGTCGTGGACGAGGCCGACGAGAGCGCCGACGACGTCGAGGACGGCGCCGACGACGACGCGGACGAGGACGACGACTCCGCGGGCGGCCGTCGCCGTCGCCGCCGGGGGCGCCGTGGCCGGGGCCGCGGCAAGGGCCCGGCCGACGAGGCCGACCAGGACGAGAACGACCAGGACGACGAAGACTCGGACGAATCGGGCGCCGAGGCGTCGGCCGACGAGGACGACGACGAGACGGACGGCGAGGGCGTCACCCGTCGCCGCCGGCGCCGGCGCCGCAAGGGCTCGAGCGGTGACGGCGAGACCGGCGGCATCGAGGACGGCGTGCACACCGTCGTGCGGGTGCGCGAGCCGCGCCGCACCGACGAGGTGCAGGGCGTCTCCGGCTCGACCCGGCTCGAGGCCAAGCGCCAGCGCCGCCGCGACGGCCGTGAGCAGCGCCGGACCCGGCCGCCGATCCTGAGCGAGTCGGAGTTCCTGGCCCGCCGCGAGGCCGTCGACCGGGTCATGGTCGTGCGCCAGAAGCCGGACCGGATCCAGATCGTCGTGCTCGAGGACGGCGTGCTCGTCGAGCACTACGTCTCCCGCAGCACCTCCGGCACCATGGTCGGCAACGTCTACCTCGGCAAGGTGCAGAACGTGCTGCCGAGCATGGAGGCGGCGTTCGTCGACATCGGCCGGGGCCGCAACGCGGTCCTCTACGCCGGCGAGGTCAACTGGGACGCCACCGGGCTCGAGGGCCGGGCCCGCTCGATCGAGCAGGCGCTGCGCTCCGGCGACTCGGTGCTGGTGCAGGTGACCAAGGACCCGATCGGGCACAAGGGCGCCCGGCTGAGCAGCCACATCGCGCTCTCCGGCCGGCACCTGGTCTACGTGCCGAACGGCAACGCCTCCGGCATCAGCCGCAAGCTGCCCGACAACGAGCGCAAGCGGCTCCGTGACGTACTCAAGAAGCTCGTGCCGGACGGCGCCGGCGTCATCGTCCGCACCGCGGCCGAGGGCGCGAGCGAGGACGAGCTGGCCCGCGACGTCAAGCGGCTGCAGGCCCAGTGGGAGGACATCCAGCGCAAGGCCGCCGACGGTCATGCGCCGGCCGCCCTGTCCGAGGAGCCCGACCTGGTCATCCGGGTCGTCCGTGACCTCTTCAACGAGGACTTCCGCGAGCTGATCGTGCAGGGCGACTCGGCGTACACCGAGCTCGAGAACTACCTCGAGTCGGTCTCGCCCGACCTGCTCGACCGCATGCACCGCTACACCGGCACGGGCGACGTCTTCGCCGACAAGCGGATCGACGAGCAGATCCTCAAGGGCCTCGACCGTAAGGTCTTCCTGCCCTCGGGTGGCCACCTGGTCTTCGACCGCACCGAGGCGATGACCGTGGTCGACGTCAACACCGGTAAGTACACCGGCGCCGGCGGCAACCTCGAGGAGACGGTGACCCGCAACAACCTCGAGGCGGCGGAGGAGATCGTCCGGCAGCTGCGGCTGCGCGACCTCGGCGGCATCGTGGTCATCGACTTCATCGACATGGTGCTGGAGAGCAACCGCGAGCTGGTGCTGCGGCGGCTCACCGAGTGCCTGGGCCGCGACCGCACCAAGCACCAGGTCACCGAGATCACCTCGCTCGGCCTGGTGCAGATGACCCGCAAGCGGATCGGCGCGGGCCTGCTCGAGGCGTTCAGCGAGACCTGCGACCACTGCAAGGGCCGCGGCGTGCTGATCCACACCGAGCCGGTGCCGGAGAAGCGCTCGAACGGCGCCGCGAACCAGGTCAAGGCGGTCGCCGCGGCCACCACGACCGCGCCGCCGGCGCCCCAGCAGCAGCAACAGCCGGCCAAGGAGGGCAAGTCCCGGCGGCGCCGGGGCGGCGGCGACAGCGCGCCGGTGGCGGAGCCCGCCGTCGTCGAGCCCGTCGTCGAGCCCGCCGCGGCGGAAAAGGTGGAGAACCCGCCGGCGACGCCGACCGAGGTCGTTCTCAGCGAGCCCGGTGAGAGCCCGATCGCCCTGGTGGCCGAGCTGCCGCCGGTGCACGGGTCGGGCATCGTCACGCCGGGGGCCAAGCTCACCACGGCCGAGCCGGACGACGACTACGACATCAGCGGCTACGACCTGTCCCGTTACGAGGCGGCGGAGCCGGAGCCCGAGGCCGAGCCGCTGCGCCTGACCGGCGCCGACGACCCGGACGCGGCCGACGACGATGACGAGGACGACGACGAGCCGGTGGGCGCCGGCGCGGGGCGGCGCCGGTCGCGCCGCGGGGGCACCCGCAGGCGTACCCGTCCCTGATCAGAGGAAGGAAAGGGCGGTTCGGTAAAGAAAGTTAACTACCGAGCCGCCCTTTCCCATCGACGTCGGTTACCCTCGCGGGATCGATCCCCGTTCCCCCGAGGAGACCGAGTCCCCATGCGTTCCTCTCTTGCGGCCGTCGCGGCCGTAGCCCTTCTTTCTCTGGCCGCTTGCTCGGGCGGCGCTGCTGATCAGAGCCCCTCTGCACCAACTGCACCGGCTCCGGCCCCGCCGGCTCCGGTCGACCCGTCCGTGGCGGCCTCGGCCGACGCGGCGCTGGGTGGCGACACCGAGGCCATCTGCGCCCAGGCCGGACGGGTCAGCACGGCCTTCGGCGAGACCTTCATCGCCGACCTCAAGCTCCAGATCGACGCCGCCAGTCAGGGCGCCGAGGCCAAGCAGCAGGCCGACCAGAAGATCGAGCGGGACGTGACGAGCTACTCGTACGCCCTGGCCGACATGGCCAAGCTGACCTCCGACCCGGCCCTGAAGAAGGCGCTGACCGATATGAGCAAGCAGGTCACCGCGCTCAAGGGCGATCTCACCAAGATCAACGCCGAGAAGATGTCCCAGATCACGGGTACACTCGACAAAGCGTGCGGAAAGGGCTGAGCCCCGTCCCCGGTTTGGGGAAGGGGCCCCTGATGAAGTACGCTTTCGGACGGCGCTTTTCTAGCGTCGTGTTCCCGTGCCTGCTGTTCCTCAGGGCTGTGGCCGGGACCAGCAACATCCGCCAGCAGTGCCTTTCGCTGCGTAAGTCTCAGGGAGTCCGCGTCCGATGTACGCGATCGTCAAGACCGGCGGCAAGCAGTACAAGGTTGCCGAGGGCGACGTGATCGAGGTCGAGAAGCTCGTGGGTGCGCCCGGCGATGCCTTGACGCTCGCCGCGGTCCTCCTCGTCGACGGTGACAACCTGGTGACCGATGCGGCCAAGCTTGCCAGCGTGACGGTGTCCGGCGAGATCGCCGAGCACACCAAGGGTCCGAAGATCCGGATCCACAAGTTCAAGAACAAGACCGGCTACCACAAGCGCCAGGGTCACCGCCAGCCGCTGACCCGCGTCAAGGTGACCGGCATCAAGAGCGGGAAGTAGGGGCGGATCACTCATGGCTCACAAAAAGGGTGCTTCCAGCTCGCGCAACGGCCGTGACTCCGCCGCCCAGCGGCTCGGTGTCAAGCGGTTCGGTGGCCAGCTGGTCAGCGCGGGCGAGATCCTGATCCGCCAGCGTGGCACGAAGTTCCACCCGGGCGAGCTCGTCGGCCGTGGTGGCGACGACACGCTGTTCGCCCTGGCGACCGGCAACGTCCTGTTCGGCACGAAGCGTGGTCGCAAGACCGTCAGCATCGTTCCGGCTGCGGAGTAAGTTTTCAAGAAGCGGGCCGCGGACCTTACGGGGTCCGTGGCCCGCTTTCTTTTTGTTTCATCGAAGGAGTTCGAGCAGTGACCACGTTCGTCGACCGGGTTGTGCTGCACCTGCAGGCGGGTGACGGCGGGCACGGCTGTGTCTCGGTGCGCCGCGAGAAGTTCAAGCCGCTCGGCGGCCCCGACGGCGGCAACGGCGGGCACGGTGGCGGCATCACTCTCGTCGTCGACCCGCAGATCCACACACTGCTCGACTTCCATTTCCACCCGCACGTCAAGGCGTCCAACGGCGGCGGCGGGGCCGGCGCCAACCGCGACGGCGCCAACGGCAAGGACCTGGTCCTCAAGGTGCCCGACGGCACGGTCGTGCAGACCGCCGACGGCGAGGTGCTGGCCGACCTGATCGGCGCCGGCACCACCTTCGAGGTGGCCCGTGGCGGCCGTGGCGGCCGGGGCAACGCCTCGTTGGCCAACACCCGCCGCAAGGTGCCGGGCTTCGCCGAGCTCGGCGAGCCGGGCGACCAGCTCGACGTCGTGCTCGAGCTCAAGAGCGTGGCCGATGTCGGCCTGGTCGGCTTCCCGTCGGCCGGCAAGTCCTCGCTCATCTCGGTGATCTCGGCGGCCAAGCCGAAGATCGCCGACTACCCGTTCACCACACTGGTGCCCAACCTGGGTGTGGTGCAGGCGGGCGACCAGACCTTCACCGTGGCCGACGTGCCCGGCCTCATCCCGGGCGCGGCCACCGGCAAGGGCCTGGGCATGCAGTTCCTGCGGCACATCGAGCGCACCTCGGTGCTGGTGCACGTGCTCGACGCGGCGGCGCCCGAGATCGAGCGGGACCCGCTGGCCGACCTCGACGCGATCGAGGCCGAGCTGTCGGCGTACGGCGGCCTCGAGGACCGCCCGCGGCTCGTCGTGCTCAACAAGATCGACATCCCGGACGGCCGCGACCTGGCCGAGATGGTCCGCCCCGACATCGAGGCCCGCGGCTACCGCGTGTTCGAGGTCAGCGCGATCACCCGCGAGGGGCTCAAGGAGCTGACGTACGCCCTGGCCAAGGTCGTCGAGGAGCACCGGCTGGCCCAGCCCGAGCCCGAGCCGACCCGCATCGTCCTGCGCCCGCAGGCGGTCGACGACTCCGGCTTCACCGTCGAGCAGGACGACGAGGGCGTCTTCGTGGTGCGCGGCGCCAAGATCGAGCGCTGGGTCCGGCAGACGAACTTCGACAACGAGGAGGCCGTCGGCTATCTGGCCGACCGGCTGGAGCGGGTCGGTGTCGAGGACATGCTGGGCAAGAAGGGCGCCCAGGCCGGCGACCCGGTGCGGATCGGCACCCGCGAGTTCGACTGGCAGCCCAACGCCGGCGAGTTCGTGGCCGGCCCGCGCGGCACCGACGCCCGTCTCGAGGAGGAGAACGGCCGCGCCTCGGCCGCTCAGCGTCTCGCGGCCCGCAAGGCCCGCCGGGTCCGCGCCGACGACGAGCTGCTGCACATGGCGGCCGACGGCACGGTCACGAGCGTGTCCAACGCCAAGCGGCCGGTGCTCGTCGAGGATCTGGATGACGAAGAGGACGACACCGCCGAATAGGCCATCGTCCAGATTGCGGCAACCATCCGGAAACGGACGTCGCTTAGAGTCACGGCCGTGATGATCGAAGCGCGGCCCGCCCTTGACCCCGAGCTCGCCGCGCTGGTCGCGGCGCAGCAACACGAGCTGCGCTCGGCGGACTTCACCCCCGACGATGACGCTACGTACCTGGTGGCGGTCGTGGACGGCCGCGCGGTGGCCTGCGCCGCCTGGCGGCCGACCCTCGACCCCGGCATCGCCGAGCTGCAGCGCGTCTACGTGCGCCCGGCGTTCCGGGGGCGTGGCATCGCCCGCCAGCTGATCGTCTGGATCGAGGAGGAGACGCTGGCCGCGGGCCGCTCGATCATCCGGCTCGAGGCCGGGCCGTGCTCGCCCGCGGCTGTCGCGCTCTTCCAGTCGTCCGGTTACGACCAGGTGGACGGCGCCTTCGTGAAGCGCGTCGTCGCGTTAGTCCAGTAGACCGAGGGCCGCACGCGTCCGGCGTACGGTCTCCTCCGCCCTGGGACGCACCCGCGCCCGGCCCTCCGCCAAGATCTTCCGCACGTGGCCGGGGTCGTCCGACAGCTCGGCGTGACGCGCCCGGACCGGCGCCAGAACCGCCTCGACCGCGTCGGTGACCTCGCGCTTGAGCTGACCGTACGAGGTGAACGACCCCGGCTGCCCGCCCGTGCAGGCGCGCAGGATGTCGAGCAGGTTGGTGACCCCGGGCTGGTTCTCCCGGTCGTGGCGGACGACGCCGGCGGTGTCGGTGACCGCGCGGGAGATCTTGCGGCGGATCACGTCGGGCGGATCGAGCAGCCCGAGGCGGCCGGCCGGGTTGGGGGCGCTCTTGCTCATCTTGCGGGTGGGGTCGGTGAGGTCCATGATCCGTTCGGCGGCGCCCGGGTGGATGGCCTTGGGCACGGTGAAGGTGGGGCCGTAGCGGTTGTTGACGCGGACGGCGAGGTCGCGGGCCAGTTCGAGATGTTGGCTCTGGTCGTCGCCGACCGGCACGTGGTCGATGTCGTGCAGCAGGATGTCGGCCGCCATCAGCACCGGATAGGTGAGCAGGCTGAGCCGCACCGGGCCGCCGCCGGCCGATTTCTCCTTGAACTGGATCATCCGGGCCGCCTCGCCGTAGCCGGTGACGCATTCGAGCAGGTAGTGCAGCTCGGAGTGCTCCGGCACCTGCGAGTTGGCGATGAGGGCGGTGCGCTGGGGGTCGACGCCGGCCGCCAGCAGCAGCGTGGCGACCTCGACGGTGTTCGCTCGGAGCCGCTGTGGATCATGTTCGACCGTGAGCGCGTGCAGGTCGGCGATCATGGCGATCGAGTCGGTGGTCTCCGGGTCGTCCTGCGCGGCCACCAGGGGGCGCATGGCCCCGAGCAGGTTGCCGAGGTGCAGGTTGCCGGTGGGCTGGAAGCCGGTGAGGCGGCGGGTCATGACGGGTCCTTCCGGGTCGGGGCGATCGCCCCGCCGAGGACCGTGGACATGAAGAACGGCCGCCCGGAGGGGGCGGCCGCATGAGGTGATGCGCGAGGGGTAGCCGCCCGTCTAGGGCAGCCACCAGTTCTGGGTCGTCGAGCGCACGTAACAACCATAGCAACGGGGTGGTGGTGTGACGCCAGTGTGAAAACCGGCATGATGGTCGTCATGCCGAGCCTGACCCGCGCCGAGGCCACCGCCCGCGCCGCCACCGTCGACGTCCACGAGTACGAGATCGACCTCGACCTGACCGCCGATGGTGACACCTTCGGCGCCCGCACGGTGGTGCGTTTCTCGTCGCGGGCCGGCGCCTCGACCTTCCTCGAGTTCGAGCCGGTCTCGGTCGCCTCGATCACGCTGAACGGCGCGCCCGTGCCGGCCGAGGCCATGGACGGCGAGCGGCTGCACCTGAGCGACCTCGCCGAGCACAACGAGCTCGCGGTCGACGCGGTGATGCGCTATTCGAACACCGGTGAGGGCCTGCACAAATACGTCGACCCGGCGGACGACTCGACGTACCTCTATCAGCACATGTTCATCAACAACGCGGGCCGGATCCTGCCCAGCTTCGACCAGCCCGACATGAAGGCGTCGTTCCGGGTCAGCGTGACCGCGCCGGCCGGCTGGCTGGTGGCCGCGAACGGGCCGCTGGTGGCCGGCAAGGACGGGCGCTGGGAGTTCGCGCCGACCAAGCCGATCTCGACCTATCTGTGCTCGCTGATCGCCGGCCCGTACCACTCGGTCACCAGCGAGCACGACGGCATCCCGCTGGCCCTGTACGCGCGCAAGGCGCTGGCCGAGCCGCTCGAGGCCGAGGCGCCCGAGATCTTCGAGGTCACCCGGCAGTGCCTCGACCGGTTCCACGAGATCTTCGACATCCGCTACCCGTTCGGGCACTACCAGCAGGCGTTCGCCCCCGAGTTCAACTTCGGCGCGATGGAGTACCCCGGGCTGGTCGTCTTCCGCGACGAGTTCATCTACCGCTCGGCGGTCACCGAGAGCGAGCGCGAGCACCGGGCCAACGTGATCGCGCACGAGATGGCGCACATGTGGTTCGGCGACCTGGTCACCATGGCCTGGTGGGACGACCTGTGGCTGAACGAGTCGTTCGCCGAATATCTGGGCACCCGCATCGCGTCCGAGGCCACCCGCTTCCCGGACACGTGGACCACGTTCGCCATGCAGCGCAAGGCGTGGGGCCTGCGGGCCGACCAGCACCCCTCCACCCACCCGGTGGCGCCGGCCGAGGTCACCGACACCGACCAGGCCCTTCTCAACTTCGACGGCATCTCGTACGCCAAGGGCGCGGCCGTGCTCAAGCAGCTCGTCGCCTGGGTGGGCGATGAGGCGTTCCTGGCCGGGGTGAACGCGCACTTCGAGGCGCACGCCTACGGCAACGCGACACTCGCCGACCTGCTCACGGCGCTGTCGGCGGCGAGCGGGCGCGACCTGACCACGTGGGCCGCCCTCTGGCTGCGCCGGGCCCAGGTGAACACGTTGCGGACCGAGGTGGTCCGGGAGGCCGGGGCGTACGCCTCGGTGGCCGTTCTCCAGACCGCGCCGGAGCAGTACCCGACGCTGCGGCCCCACAAGGTCGGTCTCGGGCTGTACGACCGGTCGGCCGACGGCGCTGTGGTGCTGCGCAAGCGGGTCGAGGTCGAGGTGCAGGCGACCGGGCGGACCGAGGTGCCCGAGCTGGCCGGCGAGCCGGTCGCGGACCTCCTGCTGCTGAACGACGGCGATCTGACGTACGCCAAGATCCGGCTCGACGAGGAGTCGACGGCGGCCGTGCCGGCCCTGCTGCCCCTGCTCGACGACTCGCTGGCCCGGGCCGTGCTCTGGGCCTCGACGCTCGACGCGGTGGTCGACGGCGAGCGCCCGGTGGCCGAGCTGGTCACGCTCGTGCTGGCCGCGCTGCCGGTCGAGTCCGAGGTGGTGGTGGTCGAGGACGTGCTGCGGGCCACCCGCAGCCTGGTCGACCGCTACTCCACGCCGGAGACGCGCCCGGCCGCCCTCGAACTGGTCGCGCAGGCGGCCGACCGGCTGCTCGCGGTCTCCGAGGCGGGTGGCTCGCGCCAGCTGGCGGCGGCCCGCGGCCTGATCGGCGCCACCGTCGACGTGAAGCGCCTGGCCGGCTGGCTGGAGGGGCGCGACGTGCCGGACGGACTGGCGATCGACGCCGACCTGCGCTGGCTGATCGTCTATCGGCTGGCCGTGCTCGGCGCGGCCGACGCCGCGGCGATCGACGCCGAGTTCGAGCGCGACCGCAGCGCCACCGGCGAGCAGTGGGCGGCCCGGTCGCGGGCGGCCCGGCCCGACGCCGAAGCCAAGGCGGCCGCGTGGGAGTCGATCATCGGCGATACCAAGCTGTCCAACCGGCTCGTCGAGATGACCGCCTCGGGCTTCTGGCAGGCCGAGCAGCTCGACCTGATCCGCCCGTACGTGGCCCGCTACTTCGCCGACATGCCCGAGATGATGCGGGTGCGCAGCGGCATGAGCGCCGAGAAGACGGCCGCCTACGCGTTCCCGAACATCATGGTCGAGGCGGAGACCCGGCGGCTCGCGGCCGAGCTGCTGGCCTCGGACGATCTCGACCCGATCCTGCGGCGCGTGGTCCAGGACGCGGACGACGACCTCCGCCGGGCGCTCGCTGCGCGCTTTTGACCTTTCGCCACGCTTTCAGCCGATACTCTCGGAGATCAACGGGGGTGACGGCGTGGAGTGGTCCGAGGAACTGGCCGGTGGCCTGCTGCAAGCCGCCCCGGACGCCATCCTGGTCATATCCGGCAGCACGATCGTGCTCGTCAACGACCGGGCGGTGGAGCTCTACGGCTATACGCGGGATGAACTGGTCGGCCTCGACGTCGACGAGTTGATCACCGAGGATGCCCGGACGATGCTTCCCGAGCGCCGCAAGCGTATCGAGGAGGGACGTCCGGGCCCGATCGGGGCGGTCACCACCACCGTCCGCCGGCGTGACGGCTCCGAGGTGTCGGTCGAGTCGTCGGTGTCGATCGTCGACACGCCGCAGGGGCGGCTCGCCCTGGCCGTGGTCCGCGACCTGTCCGAGCGGGACCGGGGCGAGCGGGAGAAGGCCCGGCTCCGGGCCGAGGCGCAGACCCACCGCAGCCAGCGGCTGGAGAGCCTGGGTCAGCTCGCGGGCGGCATCGCGCACGACTTCAACAACATGCTCGGCGTGATCGTCAACTACGCGAGTTTCGTGGTCGAGGAGGCCGAGTCGGCCGAGCCGGACGTGCAGATGATCGCGGCCGACGCCAAGCAGGTGATCAAGGCGGGGGAGCGCGGCACCGATCTGACCCATCAACTGCTGGCTTTCGCCCGGCGCGAGGTCGTACGGCCTCAGGTGCTCGATCTGAACAAGGTGATCGCGGACGTCGAGGCGATGCTGAGGCGCTCGATCGGCGAGCACATCACGCTGATCTTCCGCCCCGAGCCCGATCTGCCGCCGGTGACGTGCGATCCCGGCCAGATCGAGCAGATGCTGGTGAACCTGGCGCTGAACGCCCGCGACGCGATGCCGTCGGGCGGCAACCTGGTGATCGACACCGGGCGGCACGGCGATCAGGTGCGGCTGCGGGTCGGCGACTCGGGCAAGGGGATGACGCCGGAGGTGGTGGAGCGGGCCTTCGAGCCGTTCTTCACGACCAAGGCCAGCGGGGAGGCGACCGGCCTGGGCCTGGCCACGGTGTACGGCATCGTCACGCAGGCCGACGGCGAGGTCAGCATCACGTCGGAGCCGGGACTGGGTACGACGGTGACCGTTCTTCTGCCCGCTTCGTCGACCGTCGAGGCTTCGCCGGCTGTCGTGGAGCCCGCGGCTGACACTCGCGGGCACGGGGAGACCTTGCTCGTGGTCGAGGACGAGGCTGCTCTGCGTGACGTGGCCGGGCGGATCCTGTCCGGAGCTGGATATCAAGTGCTCAAGGCAGAGTGTGGGGTTCAAGCTCTCGACGTGGCGTCGCGGCATTCCGGACAAATCGATCTTTTGCTGAGCGATGTGGTGATGCCCGGAATGCTGGGCAAAGAGCTAGCCGAACGCTTAGTGCGGGAGCGACCGGACACTCGGGTGCTCTATATGTCCGGTTATGCCCAGCCCGTCTTGCACTCGCAGGGAACGCTTGACCCTGGTGTCGCGCTTTTGGAGAAGCCTTTTACGGCGGATGATCTGCTCACAGCCGTACGAAAGCGCCTGGATGGTTGATCTATATTTCATCGATGCACCGCGGACGCCGAATCGGGATCATGGGTGGGACCTTCGATCCGATCCACCATGGGCACCTTGTCGCGGCGAGTGAGGTTCAGGCGCGCTTCGATCTGGACGAGGTCGTGTTCGTGCCGACCGGTCAGCCGTACGAGAAGGGCAAAGTCTCTCCGGCTGAAGATCGTTACCTGATGACGGTGATCGCGACCGCCTCGAACCCGCGCTTCCACGTCAGCCGGGCCGACATCGACCGGGACGGTCCCACCTACACCATCGACACCCTGCGTGACATGCGGGCGATCTACGGCGCCGACTCGAAGTTGTTCTTCATCACGGGGGCCGACGCCCTCTCGCGCATCCTGGGCTGGAAGAGCGCCATGGAGATGTTCTCCCTGGCCCACTTCGTCGGGGTCACCCGGCCCGGCTTTGAGCTTACCGACGAGCACCTGCCGCGCGACAGTGTCACGCTCGTGGAGGTGCCGGCGATGGCCATCTCGTCGACCGACTGCCGCGCGCGGGCGACCGCCGGCAAGCCGGTCTGGTACCTGGTGCCGGACGGCGTCGTCCAGTACATCAACAAGCGTGGGCTCTATCGGGGCTAAGGGAATGTCATACCCGTGTGAGAGGCTTGAAGTCACCTGGACACCTACCCGAGGGGACTTTCTTGTCCGTTACCGAACGCGCTCTTGAACTGGCGATGACGGCCGCACAGGCCGCCGCCGACAAGAAGGCGCAGGACATCGTCATCATCGACGTCGCCGACCAGCTCTACATCACCGACGCCTTCGTGATCGCCTCGGCGTCCAACGAGCGTCAGGTGATCGCGATCGTCGACGCCATCGAGGAAGCGCTGCTCAACCTGCCGGAAAAGGCGAAGCCGGTCCGCCGTGAGGGTGAGCGCCAGGGCCGCTGGGTCCTGCTCGACTACGTCGACATCGTCGTGCACATCCAGCATGCCGAGGAGCGCGAGTTCTACGCCCTCGACAAGCTGTGGAAGGACTGCCCGACCATGCCGTTCGTCGACCGCGACCTGGCCGACGCGGAAGCGCAGTGACCCGCCTGATCGTCTGGCGGCACGGCAACACCGACTGGAACGCGGGGTCCCGCGTCCAGGGGCAGACCGACGTGCCGCTCAACGATCTCGGCCGCCAGCAGGCCGTCGACGCCGCCGAGCTGTTGATCAAGTTCAGGCCCGACGCGATCGTGGCCAGCGACCTGCTGCGCGCCTCCGACACCGCGGCCGCGCTGGCCGCGCTCAGCGGGCTGTCGATCACGTTCGACAAGCGGCTCCGCGAGCGCTATTTCGGCGCCTGGCAGGGCCTGACCATGACCGAGGTGGCCGAGCGGTTCCCGGCGCAGCACGCGGCGTGGAAAGCCGGTCAGGAGGTCGGCGGCGAGGTCGAGACGCTCGAGGCGCTGAGCGTGCGGGTCGCCGACGCGCTGCGCGAGGCGGCCGCCTCGGTGCCGTCGAACGGCACGGTCGTGGTCACCACCCACGGCGCCGCCGCCCGCCAGGGTGTCGCCCGGGTGCTCGGCTGGTCGATGGAGCAGGTGCGGACGCTGCGCGCGCTCCAGAACTGCCACTGGGTCGAGTTGACCCACGACGACGACCGCGGGTGGCAGCTGGCGACGTACAACGTGGGTCCTTTCGCCGAACGGCCGTCTCCGCCACCGGTGTAGGGAACCCCGGAAGATCCGGTAGCGTCCAAGCATCATGCTGACGACTCGTGCCGTTCCTGCCGTATTGCTCCTCGTGCTGGCCGCGGGCTGCGCCAGCAGTGACCCGGCCGCCGCGCCGGCGTCCGCGCCCTCCCCCTCGGCCTCAGAGGTGATCGACCTGCCCGTGCCGACCAAGCCCTCCGGCCCCACCGGCGAGCCCAGCCAGCCGGCCGCCGGGGCCAAGACGATCACGGGCACGGTGACGGCCGGCGTCGAGCCCAACTGTCTGCTCCTGAGCGACTCCTCCGGGTCCTATCTGCTGATCTTCGACGACGCGGCGATGCGCTCCGACGCCACGGTCGGGCGCAAGGTCACGGTGTCCGGCCAGACGAAGGAGGGCATGATGTCGACCTGCCAGCAGGGCACACCCTTCCTGGTGACGTCCATCCGCGCGGCCTGAGCTCAGCCGGTGCTGTTAACGTGCCCGCATGCCCGTCGCGGTCGTCACCGACTCCACCGCGTACCTCCCCGCCGAGCTCGACGGCACCCATGACCTGACGGTCGTGCCGCTGACCGTGGTGATCAACGGCGTGGACGGGCTCGAGGGCCTCGAGATCCAGCCGGCGGAGGTGGCGCGGGCGCTGGGCGGGCGGCGCAGCCAGGTGAGCACGTCCCGGCCGGCGCCGGAGCAGTTCGCGACGGCCTACAAAGAGCTGCTGGAGGCCGGCACGGACGGGATCGTGTCGGTCCACCTGTCGGCGAAGTTGTCCGGGACATATGAGGCGGCGGCCCTGGCGGCGTCCGAGGTCGGCCCGTCGGTGCGGGTGGTGGACAGCGGCACGACCGGGATGGGGCTGGGCTTCGCGGCGCTGGCGGCGGCCAAGGCCGCGTCGGAGGGTCGAGGCCTCGAGGAGGTACGCCGGGAGGCGGTGACCCACTCGTCGAGGGTGAGCACGCTGTTCTACGTCGACACGCTGGAGTTCCTGCGCCGAGGGGGCCGGATCGGGGCGGCGCAGGCGCTGCTCGGCACGGCCCTGTCGGTGAAGCCGATCCTGCACGTGGTCGACGGCTCGATCGTGGTGCGGGACAAGGTGCGAACGGCCGGCCGGGCGCTGGCCAAGCTGGTGGACTTCGCGGTCGAGGCGGCGGGCGAGGGCGACGTCGACATCGCGGTGCACCATCTGGAGGCCGAGGACAGGGCAACGGCCTTGGCCGACGCGGTGGCGATGCGCCTGGGCGACAGAATGCGCGACTGCTACATCACCGAGATAGGCGCCGCGGTCGCGGCCCACGTGGGCCCCGGCCTGGCCGGCGTGGTGGTGCACCGCCGCTAGACCTGCTCGGGCCACCCGTCCGCGGCCCAGCGCTGCGGTTCGAACCCGGCCACCTTACGAAGATGCCCGGCCAGCTCCTCCCAGGCGACAGTGCGATCCCCGACCTGGACCAGATCCGCCTTCGGCAGGAGAGCCGGCACATCGCGGTCCCAAACAGCGCGCGTACGCCAGCCGCCAACCGCATCCCCAACAAGCTCAACGTCGGCGACGGCTACGCCTCGCCCCACGCCGCCCGCGCCCGCGTTGCCCCCGCCCGCGTCGCTGGCGCCACCCACACTCGTGCCCGCGTTGCCCGCGCCCGCGCCGTCCACGCCCGCGCCGTCCACGCCCGCGCCGTCCACGCCCGCGCCGTCCACGCCCGCGCCGTCCACGCCCGCGCCGTCCACGCCCGCGCCGTCCACGCCCGCGCCGTCCACGCCCGCGCCGTCCACGCCCGCGCCGTCCACGCCCGCGCCGTCCACGCCCGCGCCGCCCACGCCCGCGCCGTCCACGCCCGCGCCGTCCACGCCCGCGCCGCCCACGCCGCTCGCGCCCATGCCGCCTGTGCCCACGTCGCCCGCGTCCACGTCGTCCATGGCGTCTTCGCCTCGCGCTGACTTGTCCGATATTTCGGCTTTTTGTAGTGCGTACTGCTGGATGGCCAGGATGCGTTCGGCGCGGGCGACGGCCTGGTGCAGGGGATGGGCGGGCGGGGCTGTGTAGGGGATTGTGCAACCGTGGGCGTCACTGACGTACGCCATGGGGGTGATGGGTCTCAAGGATTTTGCGTAGATCTCCTCGGCCTGGGCGAAGAGTGCCGGGAGATGACGGCTGCCGTCGGCGGTCACCAGGAGGGTGCCGCGTTCGGGGGCGAAGGCCACGGGGGAGCCACCGACCTGCGGGGCCAGGCGTTCCAGCCAGTGCTCCAGCAGCAGGTGGGAGACCCAGTACGAGTCGCCGTCGTCGACGAAGTGGACCACCACCGGCTCGGAGGCCTCGCCCTTCAGGACCGCGCCGGAAAGGTTGGCGCGGGCGGCGGCGAAGACGTCGGCCGGGTGTACGCCCCACTTCTCGGGCTGGCCGGCGGTCACGTAGGTCATCGTCTCGGGGTGGTCGACGACGACGTGCTCGTAGAGGAACGGGAGAACGGGGCGGCGCAACGGGTCGCCGGGAGTGACGCCGCGGAGGACCGGGCGGAGCAACAGGCGTACATCTGACCAAGCCGGAGGAAGGACGGCCGGGAAAAGACCGGCCAGGTGACGGTCTATGTCCTTTTTCTTGCGGCTGGTGAAGTGGGACAGCTCGACGATCGTGGGAGCGTCGTCCCCGGGCGGGGTCCAGCACAGCTGAAAGGTGTGCGTGTCGTACCGCACGCCGGTCACACCGGCACGACGCAGACGCCGCATGACCCGGGCGGCCAAGCGCGCCCGGGCAAGCCTTTTCAGCAGGCCCACCGCGCTACTCCCTCTTTCGGGCTCGGACCACTCGCGCTTCGAGATCTTCGTCGTAGATCACGTCGGCGTCCAGACCCTGGAGGGTCACGGTCCGGACAGCGGCTTCCTCTTGCGCTTCGGTGATTTCCGAGAGGAGTACGCCTCGGGGAGCGAGCCACATCATGGCCTGCCCGGCCACGCGGCGGAAGATGTCCAGGCCGTCGGGGCCACCGTCGAGGGCGGTTCCGGGCTCGTGGTCACGCGCCTCGGCGGGCAGCAGGGGAATGTGGGCGGTGGCCACGTAGGGGACGTTGGCCAGGATGACGTCGAACCGCAGTGCCGTGGGGAGTGGGTCGAAGAGGTCGCCCTGATAGGCCTGGGTCAGGCCGTTGTCGCGGGCGCAGGCCACGGCCACGGGGTCGATGTCCGTGGCGTACAGCTCGATGTGCTTGTGGTGTGCGACGGCCAGACCCAGGGCGCCGGAGCCGCAGCAGAGGTCGAGGACCTGGTGAGGGCTCTCGGCGAGCGCGGTGCGGACCAGGAGCTCGCTGCGGACGCGGGGGACGAAGACGCCCTTGCGGAGGGTGACCCGGATGCCGGCGAAATCGGCGTAGCCGACGACCTGTTCGAGGGGCTCGCCCTGGGCGCGGCGGGTGACCATCGCGGCCAGTTCGGCGTCGTTACCGGCGGCCGCGCCCAAAATGTCGGCCTCGTCCTCGGCGAAGACACATCCGGCGGCGCGGAGCCTCTGCACGGCCGTGGCCAGCGCGGATTCGGTGAATGTCACGGTCTTCCCATAGCACAGTCGGGGCGGGGTCGGTGGGTTATCCACAATGCACCGCTGTCCACAGGGCGCGAAGCGCGGGGTCGGCGAAATCCCTAGCGTCCAGTCCGTGCGAGAGCGGAAGAACGCGGACGAGGCCGTCGCCGAGAGGCTGCGGTCGGCACTGGCGCCCGCCCCGGAGCCGGGGCTGGCCGACCTCGCGGTGGTGGGCGAGCCACTGAACTGGTCGGACATCATCCCGGCGTGGCCGGACGACGTCGACCTCGACCCGGCCGTCGAGCCGGTTTCAGGTGGGCCGGTTTCGGGCGGGCCGGTTTCGGGCGGGCCGGTGAGCGGCGCGGCGGTGTCGGCTTTGCCGGCTGCTGCCTCGTTGCCGGCGGAGGGCCGGTTTCCTGCGGGGTCGGCCTGGGCGACGCCGCCGGCTTCTGCCGTACGGCCGGGCGCCGTGCCCGGCAGCTCCGCAGGCTCAGTTCTGGCCAGGTCGGAGGGGCGGCCGTTGCCGCCGCCGGCCTGGGTTCTGCCGGAGGGGGACGAGTCCCACCCGCCGATACCCTCGTCCCCCTCCTCCTTCCCCCGATCGTCCGGTCCGGTCATGGATGTGGGCGTTTCGCATACCGGCGAGTTTCCGTCGCTTCGGGAGGCGGGCGCCTCCTATGCGTGGCCGGCCGGGCCTGAGGAACCGGAGGAGGAAGGCGGGCTCAGCGCGGCCGGCGCGTTCGGCGGTGGTGGTAGAGAAGGGCGGCGTTTCGGGTTGGGGGCCTTCGACCCGGGGCGGCGTGGGGTCAAGGCGCTGGCCGTGGTCGCCGTCCTGGTGATGGTGATCGCCGCCTTTCTGGCCTGGCGGGCCCGTCCTCAGGTGGACTCGGTGGAGCCGCCCGCCTTCGAACCGGCGCAGTCCACTGACGAGACTGTGGCGGGTCCGGGTGCTGCGGCGTCGGCCGTGGCCTCCACGTCGGCTGAAGTGGTGGTCGCTGTGGGCGGCAAGGTGCGCCATCCGGGGTTGGTACGCCTGGCCGCCGGGGCCCGGGTGGCCGATGCCCTCAACGCCGCCGGTGGCGCCGATCCCGGTGTCGATGTGGCCATGCTGAATCTGGCCCGCAAGGTCGTCGACGGCGAATTGATCCTCGTGGGCGTCACCCCGTCACCCGGCGTCGTGGTGCCGACCGGGCCGGCCGCCCCGGCTGTGGGCGGCCCTCCCGCTCCGGGCGGGCCGGTCAACCTCAACACCGCCACGCTGTCCGATCTGGACACGCTTCCCGGGGTGGGGCCCGTCCTGGCCCAGCGCATCCTCGACGCCCGCGATGCCCAGGGCGGCTTCAAGGCCGTCAGCGATCTCCGCAAGGTCGACGGCATCGGGGACGCCCGCTACGAGCAGCTCAAAGACCTGGTGACGGTATGAGCGGCGGACAGCCGGCCGGGGTGGCCGATCTCCGGCTGGCGGGGTTCGCGCTGGCGACGTGGCTCTCGTCGCTGACCGCTCTCCATCTGTCGGCGCTCTCGGGGGTGCTGCTCGGGGTGGGCGCCGCCCTGCTGGCCGGGCTGATCGGGGTGCTCGGCACGCGATCCATGGTGCGGATCGGGGGAGCTGCGCGGTGGGTTGTCGTGGCCTCGCTGCTCGGGGTGGCTTGTGGGGGTGTCGCTACCGGGGCGCGGGTCAGTGCGCGGGAATCGGAGGTGTTGGTTGCGCTGGTGCGGGCGGGCGAAGCCGTACACCTGGAAATGGTTGTCAAAGACGACCCTCGGGCTCTGCGGGGGACGGCTGGGATGCCGCCGACCTATCTGGTCGCGGTTGATCTGGTGAAAGTGCGGGCGGACGACTCGGCGCCGGTGCGGTTGTCGGCTCGTGGGCTTGTGCTGGGGAGTGATCCGGGGTGGCGAGGGCTGTTGCCGGGGCAGCGGGTGGAGGCCCGGGGCAAGCTCCTGCCGCCGCGCGGGGGTGATCTGCGGGCGGCGGTGGCTTCGGTGCGGGAGCCGCCGGTGTTGCGGGGCGAGTCTTCGTGGGCGCAGCGGGCGGCCGGTGCCTTGCGGGCGGGGCTGCAACGGGCCTGCGAACCGCTGCCCGATCTGCCCGGTGGGCTGCTGCCGGGGCTGGTGGTGGGGGACACGAGCCGGTTGGATCCGGCGCTCGAGGAGGACTTCCGGACCACCGGGATGACGCACCTCAACGCCGTTTCGGGGGCCAACGTGGCGATCGTGCTGGGCGTGGTGCTGTTCGCGGTGCGGCGGACCCGGGCCGGGCCGGTGGTCACGGCGGTGGTGTGTGCCGTGGCGCTTGTGGGGTTCGTCATTTTGGCGCGGCCGTCGCCCAGCGTGGTGCGTGCGGCCGCCATGGGGGCGATCGGGCTGCTGGGGCTCGCCTCGGGGCGGCCGCGGGCCGCGTTGCCGGCGCTGGCGGCGGGCGTGGCCGTGCTGATCCTGGTCGACCCCGAGTTGGCGGCGGATCCGGGGTTCGCCCTGTCGGTGCTGGCCACGAGCGGTCTTCTGCTGATCGCGCCGGTCTGGCGGGACGGGCTGCGGCGGCGGGGGTGCCCGGCGGGGCTGGCCGAGGCGCTCGCCGTGCCGGCGGCGGCCCAGGTGGCGTGCGGACCGGTGGTCGCGGGGCTGTCGGGCACGGTCAGCCTGGTGGCGGTGCCGGCGAACCTGCTGGCGGTGCCGGCGATCGCGCCGGCCACATTGTTCGGGGTCGGCTCGGCGGTGTTGTCGCCCTGGTGGCCGGCGGGCGCCGAGTTCGCGGCATGGGTGGGGCACTGGCCGGCGCGGTGGCTGGTGCTGGTGGCCACGTACGGCGCCCGGGTGCCGGCCGGTGCGCTGCCCTGGCCGGGTGGGGTGACCGGGGCGGTGCTGCTCGCGGTGGTCACGGCCGGGCTGCTGGTGGCGGCTCGGCGGCCGCTGATCCGGCGGCTGGTCACGGTGGTGGCGCTGGGCGGCATGCTGGGGGCGCTGCCCGTGCGGCTGCTGGCGTCGGGGTGGCCGCCGACGGGCTGGGTGGTGGTCGCTTGTGCGGTCGGGCAAGGGGACGCCATCGTGCTGCCGGCCGGGAAGGGCAGCGCGGTGGTCGTCGACGCCGGGCCCGAGCCGAACGCCGTCGATCACTGTCTGCGGCGATTGGGCGTACGGCGGATCGTGTTGTTCGTGGCGAGCCACTTCCACGTCGATCACATCGGCGGTGCGACCGGTGTCTTTCGCGGGCGCGAGGTGCTCGCCGTCGCGGGACCCGACTGGCCCGAACCGCCGGCCGGGCGGGCTGCTGTCGCCGCCGCTGCCGGGCGGGTGCCGTTGCGGGTGGTTCGGCACGGGTGGACGTACAAGGTGGCGGACCTGGAACTGACGGTGCTGGGACCGGTCGCGCCGATGCGCGGCACGAACTCCGACCCGAACAACAACTCGCTGGTGCTGCGGGCGCGGGTGGACGGGCCGACCGTCCTGCTGGCCGGGGACGCCGAGACCGAGGAACAGGAGGATCTGCTGCACCGTCTGGGGCCGGAGGCGGTGCGGGCCGACGTGCTCAAGGTTTCGCACCACGGGTCGAGCTTCCAGTCGCCGGAGTTCGTCGACGAGATCGACCCGGACGTGGCGCTGGTGTCCGTCGGGCGGGACAACGACTACGGCCACCCGAACGCGTCCCTGCTGGCCCGGCTGGCCCGCGGGGGTGCGCGCGTGCTGCGTACGGACCTGTCGGGCGACATCGCGGCGGTGGACACCGGCCGTGGCTTGGCCGTGGTGGCCCGGGGCAGCCCACCGGACGCATGATCAGGGGGTGGAGCTTGACGTGATCGAGGCGGGGGAGATCCGGCTGCGGCCGTTCGCGGTGGCCGACATTCCTTGGGTGTACGAGGTGTCGCTGGACCCGGCCGTGCAGAAGTACCTCCAGATTCCGGTGCCCTATCGGATGTCGGATGCGGACTACTTCGTTCGGGAGATGGCGATCGCGGCCTGGGATCGCGGGCAGCGGGCCGAGTTCGTCGTCGAGCGGGCGGGGGAGGGCGTTCCGTTGGGGCGTGTCGGGTTCGGGCTGGACGGGAACGGGGCGGCGCAGATCGGATATTGGATGGATCCGAAGGCGCGCGGGCGCGGGCTGGCCACGGCGGCGGTCCGGGCGCTGTGCGGGTGGGGATTCGGCCGGCTCGGGTTAGGGCTGATCGAGTGGCGGGCCGAGGTGGGCAACGTCGCGTCGCGGCGGGTCGCCGAGAAGGCGGGCTTCCGCTACGAGGCGATCCTGCGGCAGCGGCTCGTGCACCGGGGTGTGCGGGTCGACGCCTGGATCGGGTCGATGCTGCCGTCCGACCTGGGTCCGGCGCGGTGACGACACGCCCGGGGTCGTCCTTTCGGGCACTGCTTGTCGCGGGGGACGGGGGTCGATGGACATTCGGGTCGCCGTGGGCGGCCGGGCGGAGTATGCGGCCTGATTGCGTGACGGTGTTGTGGCCAGGGATATGGCAGAACGCCGATTTGTCGGCTTTCGCATTCCCTGGCGGGTGCGGGTGCGCTAAGGAGTGAGCGACACGGAAACGTCAGCCCCTCGTGCGACGATATTGGACGTGAACACCGCGCCTCCCCCGCTCCTGCTCGTCCAAGGCGATGAGGAACTGCTCGCCTCCCGTGCGATCACCGCGGCGGTCGAGGGGGCACGCGCGGCCGATCCGGAGTCCGACGTCCGGGAGTACGAGGCGGGTGCGCTGTCGGCCGGCGAGGTGGCCGAGATGCTCAGCCCGTCCCTGTTCGGCGGGCGGCGCGTGCTGGTCGTCCGCAGTGGACAGGACGCGCGCAAAGACCTGATCACGGCCCTGGTCGCGTACGCCAAGAATCCCGACCCCGAGGTCTCGCTGATCGTCTCGCACCTCGGCGGGGCCAAGGGCAAGGCGCTGGCCGACGGGCTCAAGTCGGCCGGGGCGACAGTGGTGGCGGCGGCGAAGCTCAAGGGCGACCGGGAGCGTGTCGCCTTCGTGCGCGACGAGTTCCGGCGCAACGGCGGGCGGTGCGACGAGGCGGCCGCGGCCGCGCTGCTGGCCTCGGTCGGCAACGACCTGCGGGAGATCGCGGCGGCCTGCTCCCAGTTGATCGCCGACACCGACGGCAAGATCACGGAGGCCGTGGTCGCGCGGTACTACAAGGGCCGGGCCGAGGTGAGCGGCTTCACGGTGGCCGACGCCGCCATGGTCGGTGACGTGCCGGGAGCGCTCGAGGCGCTCCGGTGGGCGCTGCACGTCGGCGTCGACCCGGTGCCGATCGCCGACGCCATCGCCGACGGGGTGCGGACCGTGGCCAAGGTCGCGTCGGCCGGCCGCGGAAACCCGTACCAGATGGCCAGCTCTCTCGGCATGCCCGCCTGGAAGATCCAGCGGGCGCAGGAGCGTGCCCGTGGCTGGACGCCTGAGGGCCTGGTCGACGCGATGCGGGCGGCCGCCGACTGCAACGCCGCGGTCAAGGGCGGCGCCGAGGATCGTGGATACGCGCTCGAGCGCGCCGTCTTCGCCGTCGCCGCGGCGCGCCGGGGTGGTGGCCGATGACCGTCGTGCATCAGCCGCTCTACGCGCGCTTGCTGCGGCTGCGCCACGTGGCGCCGAGCGGTTTCTTGTGTTTCGTCTACCTCGAGGGCGCGGTCGCGCTGGGCATTCTGCTCGCCCTGGCCGAGCTGGTCAGCTGGTGGGGCGTCCTGGCCCTGCCGGCGACGGTCGCGGTGATGGTGAAGCTGAACGACGTCATCGCGGGATCGTTGATCTCGCCGGCCACTCGTCCGGCACCGCCGGTGCGGCCCGCCGCCGCTTACGGGGCCGAAATCCGGCCGGCCGTCGAGCGCGCGCCGGTGGCGCGGCCGGCCATGGAGCGCGCGCCGGTGGGGCGGCTGCCCGAGGATGCCACGCGGCGGCTTCCCGGTCTGATCGACAGCGGCCGGGGTGCGCCCGTCAAGCGGCCCTGGGTCGAGAAGGCCGAGGCGCAGCAGCAGTGGATCCGCCAGTCGGCCACCCGCCGATACGAGTAAACGACACCGGGCACCGCCGTGGACCTTGTGGTCCGGCGATGCCCGGGTGCGGTCTGGCGGCGTACAGCCAAACGCTCGGCACCTGAACGAGTCAGGCCGCCGAGCGGATCAGCGATGATCAGGCCGAGAGCGCCGCGACGCGCTTGGCGATGGCCGACTTGCGGTTCGCCGCCTGGTTCTTGTGGATGACGCCCTTGCTGACGGCCTTGTCCAGCTGACGGGAAGCGTCACGCAGCAGCGTCGTAGCGGTCTGCGTGTCGCCGGCCTCGCTCGCCTCATTGAGCTTGCGGATCACGGTCTTCAGCGACGACTTGACCGACTTGTTGCGCAGCCGGGCCTTCTCGTTCTGCCGGTTGCGCTTGATCTGGGACTTGATGTTCGCCACGCGACAGCCTTGTCCTGACTAGTTGTTCGGAAACGGTCTCAGCGGGGTGGCCCCAAGTCTCTGTCGAAACAGCGATCAACGGCGCGTCACCACACGCGAAGGACCAGATTACCAGCACCGCGGCCCGCCGCCAAAACGGTGCCCAGCTCAGGGCCTCCAACCGCGTCGTTCGGCGAGCCAGGACAGCGCCTGCTCGCCGCTGAAACGCTGATGCTGACGGCTGTGCGGGGAGGCGCTGCTCGGCCCGCCGCCGGCTCGCACGAGCCAATAGCCGGCCAGCGCGGCGAGAGCGCCGTCGACCCCTTCCGGTGGGGCGTTCCATTCCCGGAGGTACGTCTGGACGTCGAGCCCGCTCGCGAAGGCGGTCACCAGCAGCGTCACGGTGTCGAACCAGGGCGCTCCGAGGCAGGGCCAGGTCCAGTCGCACAGCCGGGCGGCGCCCGTACCGTCGATCATGATGTTGTCGATCCGCAGGTCGCCGTGCGTGAGGCCGGTGCCGGCGACGAGGCCGGGAGCGGCCCGTTCGAGCTCGGCCAGCTCGGCCAGGCGGCTGGGGGCGACCGTGTCGCGGGCGGTGTGCGGCATCGGCTCCCGGCCGGCGGCGATCTCCGACCACCAGGACATCTCGGCCCGCAGGATCTCCGGCAGGGGCGGGACGCCGCTGGCCAGCAACTCGGGCGAGGGGGTGGCCAGGGCCCGCGCGGCGGTGGACCAGGCCGACAGCGAGGCGTCCAACTCGGCCGGTGACCAGGGCAGCGCCGGCACGTGCCCGTCGACGGCCTCCAGGCACAACGTGAAGTAGCCGGCCTCGGCGATCGACCAGAGCGGCCGAGGAGCCGCGACACCGGGTGGCAGAAGCGATGTGATCCAGCCCTCGCGGGCGTACCACTCGGAAGTGGGGTCTTCGAGGGGTGCGGCCTTGACGAAGAAGGCCGGTCCGCCGGCGGTGGTGAGGACGGCGGCGAAGGCCCGGGTGAAGCCGCCGCCGGCGCTGCGCGCGGCGACGACCGGCGAGCCGAGTCTCGCGGTGATCGCCTTACGGACGCTTTTCGGCAGGTCGGACCAGTTCGGTCGTACGGCTGTGGAGCCGTACGGCACCTCGGGAAGTGAAATCGGCCGCACGGCACCATCCTGCCGCGCGCGTAAATGTCGTACCCCGCTGGCAGGATCCTCGTCATGAGAACCGACGACTTCTGGGCGGTCATCGGCCGAGCGACCGCCGACCGGCCCGCCTCGCCCGCCGAGGTGGCCAAGCGGGCCGCCGCCGACCTGGCGACCCGCGATCCGGAGGAGATCGTGGCCTGGGGTCGACATCTCGACAAGGTCATGGTCGCCTCGGGCACGGCCGACCTGTGGGCGGCGGCCTACCTGATCAACGGCGGCTGCGACGACGAGGGATTCGACAGCTTCCGCGGCTGGCTGATCGCCCACGGCCGCGACGCGGTGGCGCGCTCGGTGAAGACCCCCGACTCGCTGGCCATGGTCCAGGTCATCAAAAACGCGGCCGACACGGGCGCCGTCTTCGAGGCCGAGGAGGTGCTGCACATCGCGGCCGACGCTTATGCGCAGGCCACCGGACAGGAGCTCCCACCCGAGCAGAAGCCGGCAACCCGCCCCGACGCCGCCGACCTGTGGGATTTCGACAACGAGGAGGAGATGCAGCGCCGTTTGCCCAAGTTGTCGGCGTTGTTCCTGGCCCCACCGGACTAGCTACCCCCACCTGGCCGGGCGTCTCTGCTTTGCCCAGCTCAGCGTGGGCCTCCCCTGGGCGTGTTCCGGGGTGCGGGAAATGGGTCGAGCGGGCTGGAGAGGGTCGGCGAGACTTGACGCATGAGTCTTGTGCGGGGAACTGTCGCTTCGGTCAGTTGTAACGACGTCTACTCGTTCACCAAGCCGGCCCGGGACGAGATCGTTCTCGTGGCGGGGATCGGGGTCGAGGGCGATGTGCACGCCGGGGTGAACGTGCGGCATCGGAGCCGGGTGAAGGCCGATCCGACTCAGCCGAACCTGCGGCAGGTGCACCTGATTCACGAGGAGCTGTTCGACGAGGTCGGGGAGAAGGGGTACTCGGTCGAGCCCGGCAACCTGGGCGAGAACGTGACGACCAGCGGCATCGATCTGCTCGGGCTGCCGCTGGGCACGATCCTGCGCTTCGGCCCGCCGGCGTCGGCGGGCGCGGCGGGCGGCGGTGAGGGCCCCTCAGACGGCGGTGAGGGCGCGGCTGGCGGCGGTGATGGTGTGGCCGGCGGCGGTGAGGGCGCGGCTGGCGGCGGTGATGGTGTGGCCGGCGGCGGTGATGGTGTGGCCGGCGGCGGCGAGGGTGTGGCTGGTGGCGGTGATGGTGCCGCTGGGGCGGGTGTGTCCGGGGAAGGGGCGGTGGACAGCGGCTCGGCTGTGCTGGCGCCGGTGCTGGGGGCTGCCGCGGCGGCGGTGCTGGATGAGGCCACGGCTGCGGCGGCTGAGGCGGTGGCGGCTGCGGCGGCGCGCAGTGACGCGGCGGCCGTCGTTGGTGGGGAGGACCGGCGGGCGGCGGTGATCGTGGCGGGGCTTCGGAATCCTTGTGCGCAGATCAACCGGTTCCAGCAAGGGCTGCTCAAGGAGGTCATCGGGCAGGACGCCGACGGCAACGTGGTGCGCAAAGGGGGCGTGATGGGCGTCGTGTTGCGGGGTGGTCCCATCCGGGCCGGAGATGAGATCAGCGTGGAGTTGCCGCCGGTGCCGTTCGTGCCGTTGGAGAAGATCTGAGGGTGCTCTGAGCAGGCAGAACGGTGTGGGCGGGGTGGCGCCGGTCAAATTCGGCCCGCGCCTGGGGCAAGGCGGTTGAACGGGTGTGAGCGGGGGCCAGGCGCGGGCGTGGGACGATAGAGCGCGTCGGTGGCTCGCCGGCGTCGTCAAGTTTGAGAAGAACGGAAGATCGTGCCTGGACCGCTCGACCCTGGCGTGAACGTGATCGGCAACACCGATCCCGCTCGGATCCGCAACTTCTGCATCATCGCCCACATCGACCACGGCAAGTCGACGCTGGCTGACCGCATGCTGCAGATCACCGGGGTGGTCGACCCGCGTCAGATGCGTGCGCAATACCTCGACCGCATGGACATCGAGCGGGAACGCGGCATCACGATCAAGTCGCAGGCCGTGCGCATGCCCTGGGTGGTCCGCGAGGGCGACCGTACGGGCGAGACCGCGGTGCTCAACATGATCGACACGCCGGGTCACGTCGACTTCACGTACGAGGTCTCCCGGAGTCTCGCCGCCTGTGAAGGCGCCATCCTGCTCGTCGACGCCGCACAGGGCATCGAGGCGCAGACCCTCGCCAACCTCTACCTGGCGATGGAGAACGACCTCCACATCATCCCGGTGCTCAACAAGATCGACCTGCCGGCCGCTCAGCCCGAGAAGTACGCCGAGGAGCTGGCCAAGCTGATCGGCTGCGAGCCCACCGACGTGCTGCGGGTCTCCGGCAAGACCGGCGTCGGGGTCGACCACCTGCTCGACGAGATCGTCCGGCAGTTCCAGCCGCCCGTCGGCGACGCGAACGCACCGGCCCGCGCGATGATCTTCGACTCGGTGTACGACGTCTACCGGGGCGTGGTCACCTACGTCCGTGTCGTCGACGGGCGCATCGAGGCCCGCGACCGGATCAAGATGATGTCGACCGGCGCCGTGCACGAGCTGCTCGAGATCGGTGTCGTGTCGCCCGAGATGGAGAAGGCCGGCGCGCTCGGCGTGGGCGAGGTCGGCTATCTGATCACCGGCGTGAAGGACGTCCGCCAGTCCCGGGTCGGTGACACCGTCACCGGCAACGTCCGGCCCGCGACCGAGCCCCTCGGCGGCTACAAAGACCCGAAGCCGATGGTCTACTCGGGCCTCTACCCGATCGACGGCTCCGACTACCCGGCGCTGCGCGACGCCCTCGACAAGCTCAAGCTCAACGACGCCGCGCTGGTCTACGAGCCGGAGACCTCGGCCGCGCTCGGCTTCGGCTTCCGCGTCGGCTATCTCGGCCTGCTCCACCTGGAGATCATCGGGGAGCGGCTGGAGCGCGAGTTCAACCTCGACCTGATCTCGACCGCGCCCAACGTGGTCTACCGCGTCTACACCGAGGACGCCGAGGAGAAGGTCGTCACCAACCCGAGCGAGTTCCCGACCGGGAAGATCGCCGAGATCCACGAGCCCGTCGTGCGGGCCACCGTGCTGGTGCCCAACGACTACGTCGGCGCGGTCATGGAGCTGTGCCAGAGCCGGCGCGGGTCGCTGCTCGGCATGGAATACCTGTCGTCGGAGCGGGTCGAGCTGCGCTACACGCTGCCGCTCGCGGAGATCATCTTCGACTTCTTCGACCAGCTGAAGAGCAAGACCAAGGGGTACGCCTCGCTCGACTACGAGCCCTCCGGCGAGCAGGTGGCCGATCTGGTCAAGGTGGACATCCTGCTGCACGGTGAGCCGGTCGACGCGTTCAGTGCGATCGTGCACAAGGACAAGGCGTACAACTATGGCGTGACCATCGCGGCCAAGCTGCAGAAACTCATTCCGCGGCAGCAGTTCGAGGTCCCCATTCAGGCCGCCATCGGCAGCCGGATCATCGCCCGCGAGACCATTCGGGCCATTCGCAAGGACGTCCTCGCGAAGTGCTACGGCGGTGACATCAGCCGGAAGCGCAAGCTGCTCGAGAAGCAGAAGGAAGGCAAGAAGCGGATGAAGATGGTCGGCCGCGTGGAGGTTCCGCAGGAGGCCTTCATCGCCGCGCTGTCGACATCCGACGCCCCGGACACCAAGGGAGCAAACAAGAAATAGGGCGGTTTGGCTTTCGGGGTGCTCGGGAACACATGAACCCGACGGACGCAACAAGTGCTCCACCCCCGAGGAGGAACCCCCAATGACTGTCACCGGCATCATCACCGCGCTCATCGTCGGTCTGATCATCGGCGCCCTGGGCCGCCTGGTTGTTCCGGGCAAGCAGAACATCCCGCTGTGGCTCACGCTGGTCATCGGTGTCGTCGCGGCCCTGCTGGGCACGGTGATCGCTCGTGCGACCGGTGTCGCGGACACCAAGGGCTTCGACTGGATCGAGCTGTTCTTCCAGGTCGTCCTGGCCGCGATCGGTGTTGCCCTGGTGGCGGGTGTCGGCGGTCGTCGCCGCCTCACCCGATAAGGCACACGACAAGAAGCGCCGGACCGAGAGGTCCGGCGCTTCTTTGTGTCATCAGTACCGGAACTTGTGCTGGGCGCTGCGGCGGTTCACCCACGCCGGCAGGTCCTCGACCTGCTCGCGGTGCGGAAGGTGCTCGGCCGCGGCGTTGCCCTCGGTGACGTTGCGCATCGTCACCACGAAACCCTGGACCAGGCGGTCCTCGCGCAGGTCGCGGTACGTGGCCTCGACCAGCACCCGGCTGTGGTCGGGACGGCGCAGCGCGCAGAAGATCGTGCCGTCGCCGCCGGCCGCGAACGCGCGGCGGATCTGCCCCTGGTCGTCCTTGTCGACCAGATCGGCGAAAGTGGACAGCGGGGAGAGATCGTCGTCGCCCAGCAGGTCGTGCAGGCCGGGGCTGGCGTAGCGGACCCGCTGGTCCTCGTCGAGCACCAGCATGAGGTCGGCTGTGTTACGTATCACAGCGCGCAGGTAGAGGTCGCTGTCGCGGCGGCCGACCGCCTCGACCAGGCTGATCCGGTCGAGGGCCAGGGCGGCCTGTCCGGCCAGCACCTCCAGGGCGTCGCGGGCGGCGGCCAGGGCGTCGCGGCGGCCGGTCAGCACCAGGGCGCCGCCGCTGGGCCGGGCCACGGCCAGCGGCTCCAGCCACAAGGGGCAGATCAGGGTGCCCTCGTCCGAGGGTGACTCGTCGGCCCACCAGCTGCGCGTGCGGCGGCCGGCCGGCGCGGCCGGCAGGGCCTCCAGCGCCATCTGGCGGTCGTCGGTGGCGAAGACCACACGCCGCACGGTCTGCGCCGGCAGCAGGATGGCGACGGCGGAGCGGACCGCCTCGTCGACGGCCGGCAGATCGGCCGCGGCCACCAGGTCGGCGCTGGCGCCGCGCAGCCCGCGCTCGCGGGCCAGGGCCCGGCTGTTCACGGTCACCGCGTCGGCCAGGCGGGTGATCGTCAGGGTGAGGGTGATCGCGGCCGCCACCGCGATCGGCACGCCGTCGTCCACAGTGCCGGTCAGGGCCTCGATCATCAGAACCAGCGGCGGGGTCGCCACCGACAGGACCAGCAGCGCCGCCCAGTGTCCGCGCCACGCGGGCGGACGCGGGGTCCCCGGCATGGTGAGCCGCGCCATCGACGGGTGCAGCGCGGCCAGGCCCCACGCCACGTACAGCACGCGATATCCGGTCTCGGCGGCCGTGCCCGGGTTCAGCGGATAGATGATGTCGCCGGCCAGCATGCCCAGCGCGCCCAGGAGCAGCAGCATGGCGGCGAGGTTGCGGCCGGTGGCCAGGTTGAGGCGCACCGCCACCCCGACCAGCAGGACGGAGCCGATCACGTCGGCGGCCGAGATGCCGCCCAGCTCGGACATGCCGCCGAACACGAAGACCCAGAGGACCAGCAGGCTGGCGCAGGCGAACGCGAGCAGGTCGATCAGCCGGGCCCGGTCGTCGATGGCCGAGCCGCCGCTGGTGAACCGCAACAGCGCGCCCGCGACCAGCGCGTACATGGCCAGATAGAACGCGTCGGCCAGGCCGTGATCACGCAGAGCGAAGAACACGTCGCCCATGGCCAGTGCCGCGACGGCGCCGGCCAGCAGCAGCCAGGGCCCGAAACGGGCCGGCCGGTACCGGCGGACTCCCGCCAGGATCGCCAGACAGCTGCCAGAACCCAGAAGGATCCACTCGATCGCCCTCGACACGTCCTACTTAGTACCAGGACGGTAGCTGTCTGTCCACGTCGATGTATACGCTACGCAACTGCGTACCAGAAACGGCCGACATCACCCAGGGTGAGGGAAACGCCGTCCGAAATTTCCGGCCACACACCGAAAATCGGACGTCAATCGAACACTTCGGCGATCACGCGGCGGCTGTCGGCGCCACCCTGCGCGGTCGCCGCCTGCCACTTGCCGTCCGGCGCGTGCCACTCGAGATCGGCGAAACGTACCCGTTCGAGACCGGTGGCCGAGGCATGGGCGACGAGCCAGTGGGCATAGCGCCAGCCCGCGTTCACGTCGGCCACCGCCACGGTCAGTCCGGTCACCGGCCCGGCGGTCGCCGACTCGGTCAGCCCCTTGCCCCAGTCGAGCCGCAGCCCCTCGAGCAGGGCGGCCGAGGCGGCGGCGCCGCGCAGCACCGGCGATCCGCTCACCGAGCACTCCACGGCGCCGGTGGCGCGCCCGGTCAGCGCCCGGGCCAGCACGGCGGACTCGTCGGCCCACTTCTCGTACGCGTTGGGATAGGCCGAACGCTGCACCTTCTGCGCGGCGTCGGTGACCCGCATCTTCTGGTAGCCCTTGACCTTCTTGAGCGCGGTGTAGAACTTGTCGGCCGCGTATCTCGGGTCCTTGATCTTCTCGACGGTGCCCCAGCCCTGGCTGGGACGCTGCTGGAAGAGGCCGACCGAGTCGCGGTCGCCGGTGTCGAGATTCTCCAGCTTCGACTCCTGGAGCGCGGTGGCCAGCGCGATCACCACGGCCCGCTCGGGCATGCCCTTGCGCACACCCACGGCGGTGATCGTCGCGGCGTTGGCCATCTGCACGTAGTCGAGCGTGACCTCGCCGTCGGCCCGCACCACGCACTCGGGGCCGATGGTGGGCAGCTTGAGGCCGCCGGAGAACGAGCGGACGACGGCGAACACGCCGAGCGCACCGACGAGCGTGACCACCGCCAGCGCCGCCACGACCGGTGTCCTGCGCACCCACACCCCCAAGGTTGTTCAGGCAACAAGAGTAGTCAACGAGATCACCCCTACCTGGTCACTGGGACCCAGGCGGCGTCGCGCTTCTCGCGGAAGGCGGCGACGCCCTCGCGGCCCTCGGCCGACCGGAAGTATCCCGCCGAACGCTGGGAAAGTTCTGCGAGCTCCTCACGGACGCTTTCATGAGGCGTACGGCGGAGAAGTTGTTTGGCGCCCGCGAGGGCGAGTGGCCCGCCGCGCACGAGGCTGGCGCAGTACCGCGCGACGAGCTCGTCGAGCTCCTCGGCCGTGGTGATCGCGGTGACGAGGCCGATGTCCCGGGCCCGGAACCCGTCGAAGACGTCGCCGGTGAGATAGAGCTCGGCGGCCGCGCGAGGGGCCAGGCGGGGGAGCACGGTCGCGCTGATCACGGCCGGGATGACGCCGAGACGTACCTCGGAGAAGGCGAAGGTCGCCTCGTCGGTGCAGACGGCGATGTCGGCCGCGGCGATCAGGCCGAGCCCGCCGGCCCGGGCCGGTCCGCCGACGCGCGCGACCACGGGCTTGGGGAACTCCCAGAGCGCGGCCAGGACGTCGGCCAGCAGCTCGGCCGGAACGCGGCCGGTCTCGCGGGCCTCGGCGGTCTCCTTGAGGTCGGCGCCCGAGCAGAACACGGGGCCGGTGTGTGAGAGGACGACGGCCCGGACCGAGGCGTCGGTCAGGGCCTCGGCCAGCGCGTCCAGGAGTTCGCGCATGAGCGGGGTGGAGAGTGCGTTGCGGTTCGCCGGGCTGTCCAGGGTCATGGTGGTCACCCCGGCGTCGGTGACGGTACGGACCAGAGCCATGGCGGCACCCTAACGGGCGGCGTGCACACTTGACGGATGGCCGGCGCACTTCCCGATGGTTCACCCGTTCCCTCCGACGGGTCGCTTCCCGCTTCCGCGACGGGCGCCGTCGGCAAAAACGGATTTGCCGTGTACGTCCACGTGCCGTTCTGCGCGTCTCGATGCGGTTACTGCGATTTCAACACCTATACCGCCTCCGAGCTCGGAGGCGGCGCCAGCCGTGATTCGTACGCCTCGACGGTTCTGCGGGAGCTGAAGCTCGCCGCCGCCGTGATAAAACCCGAAAAAGTGGACACGGTGTTCTTCGGTGGCGGCACGCCGACGTTGTTGAGCGCCGATGATCTCGGGCGGATTCTGGCCGGGATCGACGAGACGTGGGGCTTGGCCGGCGACGCCGAGATCACCACGGAGGCAAATCCTGAATCTGTCGACTTGTCGTATCTGCGGACGCTCCGGCGGCACGGCTTCAACCGGATCTCGCTGGGCATGCAGTCGGCGGCGCCGGGAGTGCTGCGGATCCTGGACCGCAAGCACACGGCGGGACGCGCGCCGCAGGCCGCCCGGGAGGCCCGGGAGGCGGGGTTCGAACACGTCAACCTCGACCTGATCTACGGCACGCCGGGAGAAACGGCCGAGGACTTCGACGCGTCGCTGCGGGCGGTGATCGACGCGGGCGTCGACCACGTCAGCGCGTACTCGCTGATCGTCGAGGACGGCACCCGGATGGCGGCCCGCATGCGGCGCGGCGAGATCCCGTACCCCTCGGACGACGTCGCCGCCGACCGCTACCTGGCGGCCGAGCGGGCCCTGAGCGACGCGGGCTTCGCGTGGTACGAGGTGTCGAACTGGGCCACCTCGGACGAGGCCCGCTGCCGGCACAACCTGCTCTACTGGACCGGCGCCGACTGGTGGGGTCTCGGGCCGGGCGCGCACAGCCACGTCGGCGGGGTGCGCTGGTGGAACGTCAAGCACCCCACGACGTACGCGCAAAGGCTTGACGAAGGTGTCTCTCCCGGTCAGGCGCGTGAGCTGCTGACCGGCGAGGACCGGCACGTCGAGGACGTCATGCTGCGGGTGCGGCTGCGCGAGGGGATCGGCCTCGACCGGGTCGACCAGGTGGGCGCGAAGCAGGCGCTGGCCAACGGGCTGCTCGACGCGCAGGCGTACGAGAAAGGCCGTTTGGAACTGACCCTGCGTGGCCGTCTGCTGGCCGACGCCGTGATCCGCGACGTCGTGTGATGCTGTGAAGCGCCGGGCCCCCGTGCCCGGCCCGGCTACTTGATGAGTTTCAAGGACATCGGATAGTCGTACGGCTCGTTGTTGCTGGCCTTCACGCCGGCGATGATGCCGAAGATGATGGCGATCAGCGCGGCCGCCGCGATGATGATGAAGCCGATGCCGATGCACGACGTCACCCAGCCGATCAGGGTGGCGATGGCCCAGGTGATCTGGAAGTTGAGCGCCTTGACCGACTCGGCGCGCACCGACGGCGACTGGTTGCCCTTGGCCAGCAGCGAGATCAGCGGCGCGATCCAGCCGGAGAGACCACCGCCCAGGAAGGCACCCGCGGCGCCGCCGAAGTGGGCGACCAGGATCCACGTGCGGTCGTCCTGCGTGGGACCGCCGTAGCCCTGATAGCCGGGCTGATAGCCGGGCGGGGGCTGCTGCTGATAGCCGGGCGGAGGGCCGTATCCCGGAGGCGGCGTGTAGGGCGGCGGTGTCGATCCGGAAGTCGGGTCGTTAGCCGCATAAGGGTTGAACGGCCTGGTGGGGTCATTCGGGTTCGGCTCACCGGGCGGGCGGGGCGGTTCAGTCATGGCTGACACGGTAGGGCCGCACTTCAACGCGGTCGAGGGCGACATGCTGATCAGGTGGATGAATAGACAGTGCACTCGATCATCGCGCTGCCGTCCACGGCGACGTAGACTGGCACTCTGTCATCCGGAGTGCCAAGCCATGGGGGAGGGGTCATATGAGTCTCGATGACCGCAAGCTCGAAGTGCTTCGCGCGATCGTCGAGGACTACGTCGAGACCCAGGAGCCCGTCGGCAGCAAGGCGCTGGTCGAGCGCCACCAGCTGGGCGTCTCCCCGGCCACCGTGCGTAACGACATGGCGGTGCTCGAGGAGGAGGGCTACATCCGGCAGCCGCACACCAGTGCCGGCCGGGTGCCCACCGACGCCGGCTACCGGCTGTTCGTCGACCGCCTCTCCAAGGTCAAGGCGCTGAGCCCGGCCGAGCGGCGGGCCATCGAGCGGTTCCTCATCGGCGCGGTCGACCTCGACGACGTGGTGCACCGCACGGTGCGCCTGCTCGCGCAGCTCACCCGCCAGGTCGCCGTGGTGCAGTACCCGTCGCTGGCCCGCTCCTCGGTGCGTCACCTCGAGCTGGTGCCGATCTCCACCACGCGCCTCATGCTCGTGATGATCGCCGACACCGGCCGCGTCGAGCAGCGCCTGGTCGAGCTGCCCGGCCCGGTGCCGGCCGAGGACGTCACCGACCTGCGCCGCCGTGTGAACGAGAAACTCGCCGGCAAGAAGCTCGCCGAGACCCCGCCGCTGGTGCAGGGCTTGGTCGACGACTGCGCGCCGGAGAGCCGGGCCACGATGGCGTGCCTCGCCTCGGTGCTCCTCGAGACATTGGTCGAGCGCAGTGAGGAACGCCTCGCGTTGGCGGGTACGGCTAACCTGACAAGAGGGGGCGTGCTGGACTTCCAGGGCACCCTCCGGCCGGTCCTCGAAGCCCTCGAGGAAGAGGTCATCCTGCTGAAGCTGATCGGCGATCTGGAACCGAGCACCACCAGGGTCCGGATCGGCGACGAGAACGAGATCGACAACCTGCGGTCGGCGTCCGTGGTCAGCACGGGGTACGGCCCCGGTGCGACGATCGTCGGTGGGCTCGGTGTGCTCGGCCCCACCCGGATGGACTACCCCGGCACCATCGCGACCGTGCGCGCGGTGGCACGCTACGTGGGCGACCTTCTAGCACAAAATTGACGAGGATTGCGGAGCCCGTGGCCAAGGACTACTACGGCATTCTCGGCGTGAGCCGGGAAGCCACCGACGACGAGATCAAGCGCGCCTACCGCAAACTGGCTCGGCAGTACCATCCGGACGTCAACCCGGACCCGGAAGCGCACGAGAAGTTCAAGGACATCAACGCGGCGTACGAGGTCCTGTCCGACGACCAGAAACGCCAGATCGTCGACCTGGGCGGCGACCCGCTCGCGCCCGGCGGCGGCATGGGCCCCGGTGGCCCGGGCGGAGCCGGCGGCCCGTTCGTCGGTTTCCAGGACATCATGGACGCCTTCTTCGGCACGGCGGCCGGTGGCGGCGGCCGTGGGCCGCGCCCGCGTACCCGTCCCGGGGCCGACGCGATCCTGCGGCTCGAGCTCGACCTGAACGAGACGGCCTTCGGGGTCGAGGCCCCGATCACGGTCGACACGGCGGTGCTGTGCACGCAGTGCTCGGGAGCGGGCACGGCGCCGGGCACCCACCTGGCGACCTGTGAGACCTGCGCCGGCCGGGGCGAGGTGCAGAGCGTGCAGAGGACGTTCCTGGGCCAGGTGGTCTCGTCGCGCCCCTGCGCCACCTGCCAGGGTCACGGCACGGTCATCCCGCACCCGTGCCCGACCTGCGCCGGCGACGGCCGCGTGCGCACCCGCCGCTCGCTGACGGTGAAGATCCCGGCCGGCGTCGAGGACGGCATGCGCATCCGCCTGGCCCAGCAGGGCGAGGTCGGCCCCGGCGGCGGCACCCCCGGCGACCTGTACGTGGAGATCCACGAGCGCCCGCACGACGTCTACTCCCGCAAGGGCGACGACCTGCACTGCCGCGTGACGCTGCCGATGACGGCGGCCGCCCTGGGCACCCGCCTCACGATCAAGACCCTGGACAGCGAAGAGGGCATCGAGGTTAAATCGGGCACGCAGCCGGCCAGCACGCTGCGCATCCGGGGCAAGGGCGTGCCCCACTTGCGAGGTCAGGGCCGGGGCGACCTGTTCGTGCACCTCGACGTCAAGACCCCGACCAAGCTGACCGCCGACCAGGAGCGCATGCTGCGCGACTTCGCCAAGACCCGCGGCGAGGACGTGGCCGAGCTGAGCAAGCAGGGCGGCTTCTTCAGCCGCATGCGGGACGCTTTCAACGGCCATTAGTTCTTGTCGTAGCGGGGCGGTGGGTACAGGCCGCCGCTCCCGCCGAGGGCTCGGGCGGGGCGGGCAGGGCGCTCACCCCACTCGAGCGGCGTGCGCTCGAGAAACCTGATGCTCGAGAAACCCGATGTCAGCCTGATACGCGGGTGCTTGCCCGGTCCAGGAGCAGCGGGATCAGTTCGGCTCGCCAGGTGTCCAGGTGGATGGCGCCACTGGAGAGGCCGCCGTGGGCGAACTCGTCACGGACCACCCACTCGGTGGTCTCGGACGCCAGGTTGACGCTGACGAGCCGATCGAACTCGGCGTAGAGCAGCCGCTCGATCTCATTGAGCGAGGGCGGCAGGTAGGTGGTGGCCAGGCGCTCGGCCATGGCCCGCCACACCCACGGGTCGCCGCGGAGACCCCAGCGCGGAGGCTCGGGGTCGAAGAGTTCTGACACCACCTTCATGAATTTCACTCATACCCGCCGATGGCCCCGATCAAGCGGCGGCGTGCACAGTCTGCACACGTGACCAGCTCATCCGCCGTCGCCGCGCCAGCCCGCGCCGCCAGCCAGCCCGCCCGCGCGGCCGACCAGCCCGCCCGCGCGGCCGACCAGCCCGCCCGCTTGCGCCGCCGGCCAGCCCACCCGCTCACGCCGCCGGCCAGCCCACCCGCCCGTGCCGCCGGCCAGCCCGCCCGCGCCGCTGGCTCAGCCCGCTCGCGCCGCCGGCTCAGCCCGTTGTTGCCGGCTCGGGCTGTGGCTGCCGGCCTCAGGACGTGGTCGTCGTGGCGGGTACGGCGACCGTGGTCGTGGGGACCGCGGCGAGCCGGGCGTAGTCGGCGCTGATCTCGGCCGCCGTGCGCAGCAGGTGGGGCAGGTGTTTCTCGACCAGGGTCTCCACCGACGTCTCGGCCGCGTGCACGGTCACGTTGATCGCCGCGATCACCTGGCCGTTGCCGTCCCGGACCCCCGTGGCGACCGACCGTATCCCGGGCGCCAGATCCTGGTCGGCCAGCGCCCAGCCCCGCGCCCGCACCTCCTGCAGCGCCGTCATGAAGGCGTCGAGGGTGGGCCGGTAGCGCGCGACGATGCCGGACCGTGAGTGCTCGGCCAGGATGTCCGGCACGAACCGGGGCTCCTTCGCGGCGAGCAGCACCTTGCCCATCGAGGTCGCGGGGGCCGGGAACCGGGTGCCGATCGAGACCGCCAGCGTCACGATCTTCGGCACCGCGACCCGGGCCACGTAGACGATGTCGCAGCCGTCCAGCTGCGCCATCGACGTGGACTCGCCGGTGGTGGCGACCAGCTCCTCCATATGCGGGCGGGCCACCTCCCAGAGGTTCAGCGAGTTCACGTACGCCATACCGAGCTCGAGCACACGCGGGGTCAGCGCGAACCCGCGGCCCTCGCTGCGCGCGTAGCCGAGCGCCTCCAGCGTGAGCAGGATGCGGCGGACCGTGGGCCGGGCCAGGCCGGTCTCGGCCGCGATGTCGCTCAGCGTCATCGACGGCTGACCCGGGCGGAAGGAGCGCAGGACGTCGAGGCCGCGCGCGAGCGCCTCGATGAAGTCAGGCCCCGGGCCCCTTCCGGTATCGGTCATCTCTTAATGCTTCCACTGCGCCGAACCGGCGTCCCACTCGGTGTACTGGTACGGGTTCTCGCGGATCGCCGTCTCGGGCACGTCGGGGTTCATCCCTCGCCGCCAGGCCTCCTCGCCCATCGTCTCGCGCAGGTAGTCGACGGTCGCCTCGACCTTGGCCCGGGCCGCCGCCAGGTCGACGCCGACGAGCCGGCCGTCCTGTTTCACGACCCGGCCGCCGACCATCACGGTGTGCACGTCGCCGCGCTGGGCCTGGAAGGCGACGTGCCCGTACGGGTGGAGCACCGGGAACATCACCGGCGAGGCGTCGTTCTTGATCAACACGATGTCGGCCTGCCGCCCCGGGGTGAGCGCGCCGACCTGCGAGTCCATGCCCAGCGCGCGGGCGCCGCCACGGGTCGCCCACTCGACGACGTGCTCGGCCCGCAGGTGGGCGTGGGTCACCGTCTCCTGCTTGGAGTGGGCCTCGAGGTGCTCACGCGAGCGGTCGGCGCCGAGCGTGGTGCGCATCGCCGAGAACAGGTCGCCGCTCCACCAGACGCTGGTGTCCATCGACAGCGAGACCGGGATGTCGTGGTGGCGCAGCTGATAGGTGGGCGGGTAACCCTGGCCGGCGCTCTGCTCGCTCTCGGTGGAGACCGAGACGGAGCCGCCGGTGGCGGCGATCCGGTTGTACGAATCGTGGGTGAGGGTGGCGGCATGGACGTACACATTGCTCGGGCCCATGAAGCCGTTCTCGTGCATGAGCCGGATGCCGTCGTCGTTCGTGGCGCCCCAGACCCCGGCGTGCGTGGTCACGGCGACGCCGAGCTCGCGGGCGACCTCGAACGCGGCTTTCTCGGGGAAGGCCGGATCGCCGGTGACGTCGAAGGCCATCTGGAAGCCGGCCAGCTTGCCGCCGTCGACGCGCCGGCGATGGAAGTCGCGGAACGCGTCGGAGGTGGCCCACTCCCACGGCCCCTGCTGGATGTTTCCGTAGGCCAGGACGAACCGGCCGGGCACGGCCTCGAGCGCGTCGACCGCGGCGTCGGCGTGGTCCGCGGTCTGCAGGCCATGAGACCAGTCCACGGTGGTGGTCACGCCGGCGTCGATCGCCTCGATGGCGGCGAGCAGGTTGCCGGCGTGGATGTCCTCGGGGCGGAAGAGCTTGCCCGACTCCAGGTAGTACCAGACGAAGTACTGCGTGAGGGTCCAGTCGGCGCCGTAGCCCCGCATGGCGGTCTGCCACATGTGCCGATGGGTGTCGATCATGCCCGGCATGATCACGCCGCCGGTGGCGTCGATCTCGAGGGCACCCTCGGGCGCGGTGAGGCCGGTGCCGACCTCGGCTATGCGGCCGTCGACAACGAGCACGTCGGCGCCGGGGAGAACGGTGTGTGAGTCGTCCATGGTCAGAACCAGGCCGTTGCGCAGGATGGTCGGCCGGTTGTCAGTGCTCATCGCAGCTCCTCTCGGACGCTCGTCCGCCACGCGGACAACGAGTTCGCGCCAGTCTTCTCCCGGCCTCTTCGCGGTGTCAATGGTTTGTTTCGAGCAGATCAACAAGGCGTTGACAGCATGCAGATCTTGGTCAAGGCTGGTCCGGCGGACAGATGTCCGCAGAACGGCGGTTGGGATCGATGGGACCATTGAACGGCTTGCTGGTGGCGGATTTTTCGCGGATCCTCGCCGGGCCTTATGCGACGATGCTGCTGGCCGACCTCGGCGCGCAGGTGATCAAGGTGGAGGGCCCGGGCGGCGACGACACACGCACGTGGATGCCGCCCACCCGCGACGGCGTTTCGACGTACTACCTGGGCATCAACCGCAACAAGCGCTCGATCGCCCTCGACCTCAAGGATCCGGACGATCTGGCCGCCGCGCGTGAGCTCGCCCGCCGCGCCGACGTCATGATCCAGAACTTCCGGCCCGGCGGCCTGGCCCGCTTCGGCCTCGACTACGAGTCCGTCGCCGCGGCCAATCCCGCGATCGTCTACGCGAGCATCAGCGGCTTCGGGCCGGGCGCCGGCGCCGACCTTCCGGGATACGACCTGATGATCCAGGCCATCTCCGGTCTGATGAGCCTCACCGGCGACCCTGAGGGCCCGGCCTACCGCGCCGGCATCTCGGTCTTCGACGTGATGGCCGGCATGCACGCGAACATCGGCATCCTGGCCGCCCTGCACCATCGCGCCGAGAGCGGGCGGGGCCAGCACATCGAGGTCAACCTGCTCAGCTCGGCTCTTTCCGGCCTGGTCAACCACTCCAGTGGGTACGTCGCCGGCGGCACCGTGCCCTATCGGATGGGCAACGCACACCCGAGCCTCTTCCCGTACGAGCCACTGCCCACCGCCGACGGCGAGTTGATCGTCATCGCCGGAAACGACGGGCAGTTCCGCAAGCTGTGCCAGGTGCTCGGCCTGCCCGACCTGCCGTCCGACCCGCGCTTCGGCCGCAACCAGGACCGTACGGCCCACCGTGCCGACCTGCGCCCGCTGCTCGTCGAGCGGCTGATGACCAGGACCAAAGACGAGTGGTTCCGCGATCTGATCGCGGCCGGCGTGCCGTGCGCGCCGATCAACACGATCGACGGCGGGGTGGCCATGGCCGAGGAGCTCGGGCTCGACCCGGTCGTCACCGTGGGCGACGTGCCCGGCGTCCGCAACCCCATCACCTTCTCCGGGACCCCGGCGCGGTACGAGCTGCCGCCCCCCGGCCTGGACGAGCACGGCGAGGAGATCCGCAAGTGGCTGAGGAGCTGACCTTTCCGACCGGCATCGGCACGTCCACGCCGACGAGCATCTCGCTGCTGGGCCAGGACCTCGCCGCCGACCTGATGGGCAAGGTCGGCTTCGGCGAGCTCGCCTACTGGCTGGTCGCCGGCCGACGGCCTACGCCGGGTGAGGTGCGGGTCTTCGAGGCGGTGCTCGTGGCGCTCGCCGACCACGGCTTCACCCCGACCGCGATCGCCGCGCGCCTCACGTACCTCTCGGCCCCGGAATCGTTGCAGGGCGCCCTCGCCGCCGGTCTTCTCGGCGGCGGCTCCCGGTTCCTCGGGGTGACCGAGGACTGCGGCCGCTTCCTCGCCGACACGCTGATCGAGGCGGGGACCGAGCGCGACTACGACGTCATCGCGCTGGAAGCCGTGCGCCGGGCCAAAGAGGAGGGCCGCTACGTCCCGGGGCTCGGCCATCCGGTGCACAAGGACGAGGATCCGCGTACGCCCGTGCTGATCGCGATCGCCGAGGCGGAGGGACTGCGCGGCCCGCATCTGCGCCTGTTCGAGGCCATCGGGCGGGTCCACCCCCAGGTGCTCGGGCGCAAGCTGCCGCTCAACGGCGCCGGGGTGTGCGGCGCCGCCCTCGCCGATCTGGGACTGCCCACCGATCTGCTGCGGGGCTTCGCCCTGCTGGCCCGGGCTGCCGGGCTGCTCGGGCACCTCGCCGAGGAGCGCCGCCGGCCGCTCGGCATGGAGATTTACAAAACCGTCGACCGCAACGCCGTCTACGAACCCCGAGAGGACTGACTATGGCCAGCATCGTCGCGGTCATCGCCTCCACCCACCACCCGTTCTACTACAAGGCCAGCACGGCGACGGGCGAGGACAGGCCGCCCTTCGCCGACGAGTGGACCCGCAAGATCCTGGCGTTCCGCGAGACCCTCACTCGCGCCAACCCGGATGTGCTGGTCATGGTCGGCTCCGACCATTTCCATCAGCTGTGGCTCGACAACATGCCGCAGTTCCTGGTCGGCAAGGCGCCCTTCTACGACGCGAACTGGTACAACGAGGAGCGCGAGTTCGGCCTGCCGCGCATGCTGCTCGAGGGCCAGGAAGATCTTTCGTCGCACGTGCTGAGGGCCGGTCTCGACGCCGGTTTCGACCTGGCGTTCAGCAACGAGCTGCGGATCGACCACAGCATCACGTGCCCGATCATCACGCTGCGCCCCGAGGCCGACCTGCCGATCGTGCCGATCTACACCAACATCTTCGCGCCGCCGCTGCCGCAGCCCTCGCGCTTCGTCAAGCTGGGTGAGACGATCCGGCAGATCGTCGAGCAGTGGCCCTCCGATTTGCGGGTCGCGATCATCGGCACCGGTCATCTGTCCCTTGAGCTGGGCGGGCCGCGGCAGTTCGGGCCGCACGGTCCCGATCCGGAGTTCGACCGGCGGGCGGTCGAGTGGATCGCCAGCGGTGACCTCGACAACTGCCTGCGCGAGGTGACGCTGGAAAGCCTGCACTCGCCCGGCAACGCCACCCACGGGTTCATGGACTTCATGCTGATGATGGGCGTGGCCGGGGCGGGCGCGAAGGCCGATCATGTCGACACGCTCGACCTGTTCCACACCATGGAGGCCTACTTCACCTGGTATCCGAACGGAGTTCCGGCGTGAGCAAATACCTGCTGAACAAGTTCCTGTACACAGTGGATCGCGATCCGGAGCTGGTGGAGCGCTATCGGGACGAGCCTCGCGAGATGGTGACCTGGTGGGAGGCCGAGCGGGCCAACTCGGTGCTCAACTGCCACACCGGCGAGGCGAGCACGTGGCTGCGCTTCTCCGACGCTGAGCGCGAGGCGCTCATCGCGCACGATCACGTGCGGCTCTTCGAGCTGGGTGCGCATCCGTTCCTCACGCTGACCTTGTTCATCGCGATGTTCGAGCGGGACAACACCGAGCCGCTGGAATATCAGAAGGCGTTCGGGATGCGCCTGGCCCACTTCGCGCTGCCGTACCCGGACATCGCGACATGATCCGCGCGGCCGTGCTGACCGTGTGCGGGTCGCCGCCGGCAGTGGCCGAACGGCCCGCGCCGCCGCCCGGCGACGGCCTCGTGCCGATCACGGTGGCGGCCGCGCCGATCACGCCGCTCGACCTGCTCTGCGCCTCGGGCACCAGCTACTTCGGCGCGCCGGCGACGCCGTACGTGCCGGGCGTGCAGGGTGTCGGGCATCGCGAGGACGGGGCGCCGGTCTGGTTCGCCACTCCGGCCGGCATGCGGCCCGGCGACGGCAGCATGGCCGCCCGGGTCGCGGTTCCCCTGGACGACGTCGTGGAGCTTCCGCCCGAGGCGCCCCTGCCGGTGGTCGCGGCGCTGGGGTTGTCGGCGGTGGCGGCGCACTCGGCGTTGGTCCGCTCGGGCGAGCTGGCCGCCGGTGAGCAGGTGGTCGTGCTCGGTGCCGGGGGAGTGGTGGGGCAGGCCGCGATTCAGCTGGCGTTGCTGGCCGGTGCGCGCCGGGTCGTCGCGGTGGCACGGTCGGAATCCGCGCGCGAACGGGCCTTGGAGCTCGGCGCGTCGGCGGCGGTGCCGTTCACGCAGGGCGACGATGTGTCCACTGTGGCTGCTGCCATGCGGGAAGCTGCTGACGGGCCGGTCGATCTCGTGCTCGATCCGGTCTTCGGGGTGCCGGCCGCGGCCGCGCTGCGGGTGCTGCGTCCCGGCGGCCGCCTGGTCAACCTGGGTGGTGCGGCCGGCGCGGAGGCGCCGTTCGAGTCGGCCGTTCTGCGCGGTGGCTCGTTGCGGATCATCGGATACACCAACAACGCGCTGTCTGCCGCCGAGCGGGCCGAGTCACTGCGCGCGGTCGCCGGCCACGCGGTGGCCGGGCGGCTCGTCGTCGATCACGAGGTGGTCCCGTTCGAGTCCGTGGCCGAGGCCTGGCAGCGGCAGGCGAAGGGGGAGGCGCGTGGCCGCATAGTGCTGGCGTTCTGAGATCTCCGCATGTCGATCATCGGTTGGGGGAACTGCATCTCTCGCGGCCGTCGCTGTCCGCTTCCCCTCCGGTGTCCCGGCCTGGGCGGCGCGCGCGATGCAGCTTTCGCGGCCGTCGTCGTCCGACTTCCCGGTGTTCCGGTCTGGGCGGCGCGCCACGTCTCCCGTCGCCCGGCCGTTCGGGGCCGGCCGTTCCGGGGCGCCCTCGATCCCCGTCTCCCGGATCGAGCGAAGGGTGAGGTGCCGCCACACCTCACCCGACCGATCCGGGAGGCGGCCGGGCCGCCAGGCGAACGCCGCCAGGGCTTGCGCCGCCAGGGCGTGCGCCGCCAGGGCGTGCGCCGCCAGGGCGTGCGCCGCCAGGGCGTGCGCCGCCAGGGCTTGCGCCGCCAGGGCTTGCGCCGCCAGGGCTTGCGCCGCCAGGGCTTGCGCCGCCAGGGCGTGCGCGGTCGAGCGCCGTCTGCGCTGGGCTGATCTGTCACCGCGGTGCGTTGGCCGTTGAGCGGCACACGTGGGTGTTGGGTCTGTCGAGGCCGTGGGGTGGGCCGGTCGGTGCTGTGTGGCTGTGGCGGTCGATGGGTTCTGTGTGGCGGCTACAGCGGTTCGATCGTCAACGTGGCCAAGTGGGACGGGTCGGCGATGGCTTCCATGGCGGTGATGTGGCCGGCGTCGAAGGTGAGCAGGACGGCGATGCGGGTTGTGCCGCCGGGGGCGACGGCGATGCCTACGGTGCCGTTGATGAGGGCGGTGACGGCGGACGCGGCTCGGCCGGAGAAGAACTGGGCCACGAGGGTTGAGCCCTCTGTCTCGGCGGGGGCGCCCAGGCGGCGGCCGGCTTCGTCCACTCGGAGGCGGACGTCGGGGTCGAGCAGGCTCAGGAGCTTGACGAAATCGCCGGCTCGCGACGCGGCCAGGAAGGCGTCGACGAGGTCACGCCGGACCGAGTGCGATGTCGAGGAGGGTCGGGCTGGCGTCGATGTTGAGGAGGGTCGGGCTGGCGGCGGTGTCGAGGAGGGTCGGGCCGGCGTCGACGTTGAGGAAGGCCGCGCTGGGGGCGGTGTCGAGGACGGCGAGGCTGGCGGCGATGTTGAGGAGGGCGGGGCCGGGGGCGATGACTGGGAGGGCCGGGCCTCGGTAGGTGCGGTGGGGGACTGGACGCGGCGGCGGGCTCGGCTGGCCAGCTGGCGGGCGGCCTCGGGGGAGCGGCCGACTATGGGGGCGATCTCGTCGAACGGCACGGCGAAGAGGTCGTGCAGGACGAAAGCCAGGCGTTCTACGGGTGAGAGTGTTTCCAGCACGACCATCAAGGCCAAGCCCACCGAATCGGCCAGCAATGTCTCCTGTTCGGGGGTGGTTGTTGTGGGCGGTTCGGTCTCGTACGTGTCCTCACGGCGTGTGTTGCGGGAGCGCTGCATGTCCAGGCAGACCCGGCCTACCACCGTGGTCAGCCACGCGTCCACATTGTTGATCGTGTCGGGAGCGGTGCGGTTCAGGCGTAGCCAGGCCTCCTGGACGGCGTCCTCCGCCTCGGCGGGGGAGCCGAGCATGCGGTGGGCCACCGCTCGCAAACGTGGGCGGTTGGCCTCGAAGCGCTCTAGCACGTCCATTTCTCGGTGCCTCCCTGACGACGATCGTGGCGGGCCTGGGGACTGATGTATGTGGCGCGCGCCACATCGGTCACACAGTGGGGTTCCGGTCCGTCGACCTGCCGACGGATGAGAACGCGCGGATGTGACGCGTTCCTGGCTGGTCGGAGGAGAAAACCATGCAGGCACGGCTCGAGAACCCGGCGGAACTGCTTCCGGACGCGGTCAAGGCGATCAACCTGCTGTACAAGGCGGCGCACTCGGCCGGCGTGCCCGGCAGCACTTTGGAGCTCGTACATCTGCGGGCCAGCCAGATCAACGGCTGCGGGCCCTGTGTCGACTCCGGAGCGCGGGCGGCCCGCAAAAACGGCGAGACGGACGAACGGCTCTTCGCGATCGCCGTGTGGCGCGAGACGCCGTACTTCACCGATGCCGAAAGAGCCGCGCTCGCCCTGGCCGAAGCGGCGACACGGCTGGCCGACCGGGCCGACGCCGTGCCGGACGACATCTGGGACGAGGCGGCCAAGCACTTCGATGACAGCGGGCTGGCGGCGATCGTGTTGTGGATCGCCACCACGAACCTGTTCAACCGCATCAACGTGACGACGCGGCAGCAGGCGCCGCAGAACTGGTGACGATCGGCCGTTCGGCCATAGAACGGAACGTGGCTACGGGACTAGCATTCCGTCATGACGGGGAGCGATGTCCCCCGCGGCGTTCGGGTGATCACGCTGTTGGCCTGGCTCATGGTGCCGGCCGGAGTGCTGCTGGTGTCCGCCGGCGTGCTCGACCTGACGTGGTGGGCGTCCGGCGACGCGGCGCGGCTGACCGCGGTCATGACCGAGATCAAGGATGAGTACGGGGTCAACCAGCCCGCGCTCCTGCGGAACGGCGACGGAGCGGTCACCTTGATCGTTCTGGGGATCGCCGCCATGACGTACGGAATGCTGGCCCCGATGATCCGTCGTGGCCGGAGATGGGCGCGCAGTTGGGCGCTCGGGGTGGGGTTCGCGTTCTTCCTGATCGCGATGATGGGCATCGGGGCCGACGCGAGTCAGCCGAGCTACCTGCGGGACTACTACGAGACGTTGACGTGGACCACGCAGACCGAGCGGATCGCCGAGATCAAGCCGTTGCTCTACCCGGCCTGGTACCAGTGGTTCGAGGACTTCGCGCAAGGGCTGGGCGCGCTGGCCGCTCTGGCCGTCGTGGTCGGACTGTGCTGGGCGGCGGTGGCGCACGCGGACCACTTCGCCGGGTTCCGCCCCGGCCGCCCCGGCGCTGCCGGTGATCAACCGGACGAGTGGGACGCCGCGCTGGCCCGCATCCGCAAGAGTGGCGGCATCGACGCCGTCCGGGACGACGAGAAGCGCGGCGGCTCGGCCGGGCTGAGCGGCGGTGGCGGCGCGACCGCGGGCGCGTCGGCCGGGCTGAGCGGCGGTGGCGGCGCGACCGCGGGCGCCTCGGCCGGGCTGAACGGCGGCCGTGGCAGCGGCGACTCGATCAGCGGCGGCTCGATCAGCGGCGGCTCAATCAGCGGCGGCTCGATCAGCGGAGGCGGTGCGGTCGGATACGACGACGACATCGACCGGCTCTACCGCCGGCCGCCCAGAAAGAACGGCACCGACACAGGTGACGGGGAACGGCCGGCCGAGCCCGACGTTCGGTAGCGTGCGGGAGTGTCTGCGCCGCTCTTCCTGGTTGATGCCCTGCCGCCCGGGGCCTTCTGCACGCTCGACGGGCCCGAAGGGCACCACGCCGCCACCGTGCAGCGTCTGCGCGTCGGTGAGTCGCTGATCCTCGCCGACGGGCGGGGTGGGAGCGTGACCGGGCGGGTGACCGCTGTCGGCAAGGGCAGCGTCGACGTCGAGGTCGTCGAGCGGGAGCTGGTGCCCGCGCCCGATCCGCGCCTGGTCGTCGTGCAGGGCATCGCCAAGGGCGACCGCGGTGAGCTGGCCGTGCAGGCGATGACCGAGATCGGCGTCGACGAGATCCTGCCGTGGGCGGCGTCCCGGTCGGTGGCCCAGTGGCGTGGCGATCGCGGCTTCAAGTCACGTGACCGCTGGGCCGCTACCGCCCGCGAGGCGGCCAAGCAGGCCCGCCGCGCCTGGCTTCCCGAGGTCGGCGGCGATCCGGACTGCTCGACCAAACAGATCACCGCCCGGCTCTCCGAGGCGGCCGCGGCTTTCGTCCTGCACGAGGAGGCCACCGAGCGTCTCACCACAGCGGACCTGCCCCGGCAGGGGGAGATCGTTCTGGTGGTCGGCCCCGAGGGTGGCATCAGCGACGCCGAGCGCGACACCTTCGTACAGGCCGGGGCCGTTGCCGTTCGTCTCGGGCGTGAGGTGTTGCGGACGTCGACGGCCGGCGTCGCGGCCCTCTCGGTCCTCTCGGTGCGCCTTCAGCGCTGGTAGGGCGCGGTCAAAGCGCGGCGGCGCTCCAGGCCCGGAAGAGCGATGTGCGCGTCCAGGCCCGAACCGGTGGAGACCTGGTGCGAGATCTTGGCGCCCAGGCGGCGGATCACCAGGCGGCGCAGGCCCTTGGCGCGGATCTCGCCGCCGAACGGGGCGCCCAGGCGGCGGAGCAGGCGGCTCTGGCGGGCCAGGGCCGGCTCGATGTCGGCGAACGGCACGTGCAGGGCCATCGTCGAGGGCGAACCGAGGTACGCGAACGGCGCCGAGCCGGCCATCGGGACGAAGGGAACGCCCAGGAGGGCCAGGTTGCGGTGGGCTCGGTGGTCGAGGAGGGCGACCAGATGCCGTACGCCCGCGCGGTGTCCCGCCTTGAGGAAGGTGCGATAGAGCAGGGAGCTCACCATCAGGCCCGACTTTCCGCCCCGATAGGCGGGCAGCACGCCGACGGTGGCGAAGTCCCAGATCCGTCCGTCGTGCATCTGGTGCGCGGCGACGATCTCGGAGAGGTCCTTGCCGATCAGGTCGGGCGCCTCGTCGAGCGTCTTGCCGCCGCCGTCGATCACGCGCCCGGCGCCCGCCGGCATGCCGGTGCGGCGGTCGAGGACCAGAAAGAAAAGGCTGCTTTCCTCGTACGGGCCGTACTCGGCGGCCATCTCGTCGGCGTCGTTGCCGAACGTCTGCTCGAACACCTGCCGCTCGACCGTGCGGGCCACCCCGGCCAGCGGGTCGGACGGGCCGACGGCCAGGGCGACGAAGCGGCCGGCGGAGGGGTGCGCGTCCAGGGCGGCGGCGGAGAGCAGGCTGACCTCGGAGAACGAGAGCGAGTAGGACATCAGAAGCCCTTCGCGACGATCTCGGTGGTGCGGAAGTACTCGGCCGTGAACGCCACGACCTTCTCGGGGTCGAAGGCCTTGCAGGTGTAGATGTCGACGCTGAAGAACGAGACCGGGCGCTCCCACGAGTAGAAGTGCGCCCCGGAGGTCTCCCAGTGGATCCAGCCGGCCCATCCGTAGAGGTCGCTGCAGTGGGTCACCGGCTCGATCAGCGTGATCATGTCGGTCACGACCGAGAGCTTCGACAGATAGTCCTTGATGTGCTCGGCGGTGATCACATACGTCGGGTAACCCTCCACGACCAGTCGCTGACGGTGAATCATCGGCGCGAGGTCACGGTACGTGGCGTCGGCGTGCAGGACGGGGAGCGTCATGGGAGCGTTCCTTACGGGTGAATCGGACCAACCAGGCGTCTCCCACTATAGGCTGAAATTACGGAGAGTGAAAGCGGCTCTCATCACACAGAGTCACAACTTCGCCGAACATGAAGGTGATCATGAAACGGAGAGTGGGTTAGGTTAGCCTTCCGTCATGGTTCTGACGCGCGCTGCTACATCCGCGCGCTCAGCAACCCGGCACGGCCCAGTGATCGCCCGAGCCGCGAGCGGCAACCGGCTGGCGTCCTCCGGTGCCCTGTGCGCCGCCGTTGGTTCCCGAGCGCTTTCTCAGCGCGGTGTGGGGGGTGGCCGCTTTCGTGGGCGCTCCGCTCTTGATCTGGTGGATCCGCCGGGCCAAGGTCGGTACCCGATGAACGTGGATCAAGCCGGCCGGCGCCGGCATCCGGTGAGCGCCGCACACGATCGGCGAGCGTCGTGGGCGGATCAATCTGGCCGGCGTGCGGCGGGCGCGGATGACGCCGGCCGGCGCACGGCGGACGCGGATCGGCCCGGCCGTGGACGGCGCACGCCGAGTCACGGTCGCGGAGGGCGCGCGGTCGGTGTGGGCGAGGCCGGTTGGGGTGTGGCGACTCTGGATCCGCCGGGTGGGGCCGGGCCTCGATGAGTGTTGATTTCGGGCGCCGCACGAATGTGCTGCGGCCGATCGCCGCGGCGCGCCTTCGTGCCGGGCCGGGCGTCGGTGGGCGGGACCTATTTCGTGTGGATGCTGCCGTGGCAGGGGAGGAAGCAGTGAGTCTCGCGGCTCATGACGGCCGGAAGACGATCAGCGGGCAGGTGGGCCGGACGCTGATCGGGCGGGGCACCACGGAACTGGTCGACAGGCAGTCCGGGCGGCAGCAGCCGTGAACATTCTGTGGCGGGCGCTCGTCCGCAATAGGGGCAAGGTCTCACTGGGCACCTTTCTCATCGGCGTGCACCAGGCCTGCGAGGCGCTGGTGCCGATCCTCATCGGGGTGATCGTCGACCGGGCGGTGGCCACCCGTGACCTGGGTCAGCTGGTGCTCTGGGTGGGCGTGCTGGCCGTACTCTTCCTGGCCCTCACCACGGCCTATCGCATGGGCGCGCGCCTTCTCATGCGGGCCATCGCCGACGAGGCCCATCTGCTGCGGCTGGAGGTCGCGGCGAAGGTCCTCGACCCGCGGACCGAGGTGCGCACCGGTGACGTGCTGACGATCTCGACGACCGACGCGGACACCACCTCCTATCTGCTGGACTATCTGCCGCGCCTTTTCGGCGCGCTGGTCGCCACGGCCATTTCCGCGGTCGGGCTCTGCCTCATCTCCGTACGGCTGGGACTGGTTGTACTTATAGGGACACCTCTGGTGCTTCTGGCGTTGCAAAGGGCGGCGCCCCGAATCACCAAGCGCGTCGCGGCCCGGCAGGAAGTGGCCGGTCGGGCGGCGTCGCTGGCGACGGACCTGGTTACCGGATTGCGGCCTTTGCGGGGAATCGGGGCTCAGGAGGCGGCGGCCCATCGCTATCGCGAGGTGAGCGGGGAGTCACTGGAGGCGACGCTGCGGGCGGCGCGGACGATGGGGCGCTTCCAGGCCGCCTCTTCGACGGTGAGCACGCTGCTGGCCTGCGGGATCGCGATTCTGGCGGGCTGGTTCGCGCTCAGCGGGCGGATCACTCCGGGTGAGCTGGTGACCGTGATCGGGCTGGCGGCGTTCCTGGGCGAGCCGTTCGGGACGCTGTCGGCGGCGCCCGGGTGGATCGCGTCGTCGCGGGCCTCGGCCGAGCGGATCGCGTCGGTTCTCTCCGTTTCGCCGGAAAGTCCACCCCCAGGTCAAATTCCCATTCCTTCTGTACGGGGTGGGGAGTGCGTCGGCGTGGTGGCCGAGTCGGACGCGGCCGCTCTCGTCGAGCTCTTCGACGACGGTTCACCGGACGTGCTGGTCGCGCCGCATCATCCCGAGCTGTTCTCCGGCACGATCCGCCAGAACCTCATCAATCCCGAGAAGTCAGGCCTGGTGGAGGTGCTCGGGGCGTCGGCGGCGGACGACGTCGTGGCGGCCCATCCCGACGGACTGGATCACGCCATCGCGGACCGGGGCGCGGCGCTGAGCGGCGGCCAGCGGCAGCGGCTGGCGCTGGCCCGAGCGCTGCTGGCCGAGCCGAAACTGCTGGTCTTGCACGAGCCGACAACGGCCGTGGACGCGGTCACCGAGCACGCGATCGCGCGGGGGATCCGGGACCTGCGCCACCGGCCGGGCTCGACGCTGGGCACGCTCCTGGTCACGACGAGCCCAGCGCTGCTGGCCGTGACCGACCGCGTGGTCGTCCTGCGGGACGGCGAGGTGGTCGCCACCGGCACACACGCGTCGCTCGCAGCCACTGACGAGACCTACCGCGCGGCGGTGCTCCGATGAGCGATCTTTCCCTGCCGGTGGCGTCGACGCGGGAGACGTGGAACTGGCTCTGCCGGCAGCTTCGGGAGCGTAAGGGGCAGCTGGCGGTCACGGTGGCCGTCGGGTTGATCGCGGCCGGGGCCTCCGTGGTTCCGGTCACCGCGCTGGGGCGGCTGGTCGATCTCGTACGGGACGACGCCTCGCACACCAGCCTCGTGCCCATCGCCGTGATCGTCGTCGTGGCCGCCCTCGTCGGTGGCATCGCGGCCGGGGCCACCACCACCCTCGTGAGCCGGCTCGGGGAGCGGATCCTGGCCCGGCTGCGGGAGGAGACCGTCGGGGTCGCCCTGCGCCTGCCGGGGCAGACCCTCGACCGGGCCGGGCGCGGCGACCTTCTCTCCCGGGTCGGCGCCGATGTCGCCGCCGTCGGCAACGCCGCCGGTGAGGTGCTTCCCACCGTCATCTCGGCGCTGTTGCTCGGCGTGCTCAGCCTGGCCGCCATGTTCGGGCTGGACTGGCGGCTCGGCGTGGCCGGGCTCGCGGCCGTACCCTCCTATCTTCTTGCTCTTCGCTGGTATCTGCCCCGGTCGGCGCCGATCTACGCGGCCGAGCGCTCGGCCATCGGCGCCCGCTCGCAGCTGCTCATGGAGAGCCTTCAGGGTGTGCGCACCGTGCACGCCTATCGCCTGGAACGCCGTCACCTGAACGCGATCGACGACGCCTCGGCCCGGGCCCGCGACCTGTCCGTCGGCGTCTTCACGCTCTTCACCCGTTTCGTCGGGCGGATCAACCGGGCCGAGCTGCTCGGCCTGGCCACGATCCTCACGGCCGGTTTCTGGTTCGTGCGGGAGGGCTGGGTCACCGTCGGTGAGACCGCGGCCGCCGCCGTGCTGTTCCACCGGCTCTTCAACCCGATCTCGATGATCCTGTTCACCTTCGACGAGATCCAGGCGGCCGGGGCCGGGCTGGCCCGGCTGGTCGGTGTCGGCACGCTGCCGGTAGCGCCGGCCGGCACCGCGCCGCTGCGGACGGCCGAGCTGACCCTGGACAACGTCACCTTCGGTTACGACGACCGGGTGAAGGTGCTCGACGGGATAAGCCTGCGGGTCGCGCCCGGTGAACGGGTGGCGCTGGTCGGCTCCACCGGCGCCGGCAAGACGACGGTCGCCTCCATCGCGGCCGGCATCCTGCGGCCCTCGGAGGGCACGGCCGCCGTCGGCGGGGTGCCGGTCGACCAGCTCGCGCCCGGCATCGTGGCGATCATCAGCCAGGAGACGCACGTCTTCGCCGGGCCGCTGATCGAGGACCTGCGGCTGGCCGCCCCGTACGCCGACCGGGAGGAGGCCGAGGCCGCCCTCGAACGGGTCGGCGCCCTCGACTGGGCCCGCGCCCTGCCCGACGGCCTGGACACCATGGTCGGCGAGGGCGGCCACCCGCTGACCGCGGCCCAGGGCCAGCAGCTGGCTCTGGCCCGGCTCGTGCTGCTCGACCCGGCGGTGGCCGTGCTCGACGAGGCGACCGCCGAGGCCGGCAGCGCCGGCGCCCGGGAGCTGGAGGAGTCGGCGCTGTGCGCCACCAAGGGCCGGACGACCCTGCTGGTGGCCCACCGGCTCACCCAGGCCGCCGGGGCCGACCGGATCATCGTGCTCGAGCACGGCTCGGTGCTGGAGGAGGGCACCCACGACGACCTGGTCGCGGCCGGCGGCCGCTACGCCACGCTGTGGTCGGCCTGGCAGAGTCGCGGCTGACTTCGCTCATGCCCGCCGGGCCGGAGCCGATGGTGGGGCCATGAAGCTGTCCTTCAAGCTGGATGACGCGGGCATGGCGAGCTGGCGGCCGGCCGACGACCCGGTCGTGCTGGTGGCCGACGACGACGAGGACGTCCGCGACCTGATGACGTTCAAGCTCGAACGGGCCGGCTTCCGGGTGATCGCCGCCGACAACGGCGCGACCGCCCTCGACATGGTCCGCGCGAGCCGCCCGGACGCGGTCATCCTCGACATCGACATGCCGGGCCTGGACGGCCTCACCGTCTGCCACCAGCTGCGCGCCTCGGCCGCGACGAACGGCATCCCGGTGCTCATGGTCAGCGGCCGTGCCCGCGACCTCGACGTGGACTTCGGTTTCCACGTCGGGGCCGGGGACTACGTGGTGAAGCCGTTCAAGCCGGACGACCTGCTACGCCGCCTGCGCCTGCTGCTCCTGGGCGGAAACTAGATCGTCAGAGTGGCGGTCACCTGGGGCGCGTCGACCGCGCTGGCCGCGATGATCCGGTACTCGCCGGGCACCCGCTTCCAGCCGCCGTCCCAGATCTCGAAGACGCGCGGGCGCAGCGGGATCCGCACGGTCACCGTCTCCTCCGGGTGCGCCTCCACGTTCTCGAAGCCGGCCAGCCAGCGCTCCGGACGGTTCGGGTCGACCGGCGACGGCCCCACGTAGATCTGCACCACTTCCCGGCCGGTCCGCGCTCCCGTGTTGGTCAGGGTCACGACCGCCTCGCTCTCGTTGACGGCCATTTCCTCGTACCGCCAAGAGGTGTAACCCAGACCGTGACCGAAGGCGTAGAGCGGCGCCACGCCCGAGCGCAACCAACCCCGATAACCCACAAAGACGCCTTCGTCGTACGTCACCACGCCGTCCCGCGGCTCGACGGCCAGCACCGGGCAGTCCTGCTCCTCGCGCGGCCAGGTGGTGGGCAGGCGCCCGCCCGGCTCGGCCACCCCGAGCAGCACGTCGGCCAGGGCGGCGCCCGCCTCCTGACCCGGGAACCAGGTGAGCAGCACCGCCGCCGCCTCCTCGGCCCACGGCATCAGCACCGGCGAGCCGGCGTTGACCACCACGATCGTGCGGGGATTGGCCGCGGCGACCCGGGACACCAGCTCGTCCTGCCGGCCCGGCAGCGCCAGCGACGCCCGGTCGAAGCCCTCCGACTCGACCTGCTCGGTCGTGCCGACCACGACCACCGCCACGTCGGCGCCGGCGGCCAGGCGCACCGCCTCCTCGATCATCCCGTCCTCGTCCGGGGCCGGCGGGCGGTGGCCCAGCGTCGTGGCGACCGAGTGGGCCAGGCCCCGCTCCAATGTCTGGCGGAGCACGACCGGCACCGGCACGCCCGCTTCCAGCTCGACCGTGACCCGCTGCTCGCGCGGCGACAGGAGGAGGTCGGCCCGGCCCGTGCCCGGCGGGTGCAGCGAACCGTCGTACAGAACCTTGGTGTTGACCGAAAGCTCGAACGTGCCGAAGCCGGACACGGCGAAGGTGTGCTCGCCCGCGACGTCCGGGACGAAGGTGGCCTCGAGCACGATGGACTCGACGTCCTGGGGATCGAGACCGCCGGGCAGCGAGCCGATCCAGCGGACGGCGGCCGGGTTGACCGTGAACGAGTGGGTGCCGACGGTGACCCGGGTGTCCGACCACTGCGGACCGTGCGCGGCCGGGAGGAACGGGCGGGGGTCGGCGCCGATCGCGTATTCGACGTCCACTCCGGACAGGGCGCGGGACAGGCCGTCGAGCGGGGAGATCGTGTGCGGTGGTGACACCTGGGCGCTGCCGCCGCCGAGCACCCGGGCGTCCATGGCCAGGGCCCCGATCACCGCGACCTTCGTCAGTGCCGCGGCTTCCAGGGGGAGGGTGTAGTTCTCGTTCCTGACCAGTACGAACGAGCGCGCCGCGACTTCGTGCGCCGTTTTGTCTCCATCATATTTTTCCGTATTTGTCGGATTTGCGCCCAACGCGCCCACCCGCTGCGCGAGGCGCAGAACCCGGCGGACCTTGTCATCGATGATTTCCTGGGGCACCGCGCCGTTTTCGACCGCTGCGACCAATTTGTCGCCCCAGGGGTTCTCCAGCGCCGGCATCGCGATGTCCAGGCCGCCCAGAGCCGCGCCGACGGTCTCGCGGGCCGCCCGCCAGTCGGAGACGACGACGCCGTCGAAACCCCATTCATCCTTGAGTACGCCCTGCTGGAGCGGGCCGTTCGAGGCCATCGGCAGGCCGTTGACGCCGTTGTAGGCGCTCATCACGCCCCAGCCGCCGGCCTTCACCACGTGCTCGAACGGCGCCAGGTAGATCTCGCGCAGCGCCCGCTCGGGGATCCGGACGTCGACCTCCATCCGGTCCGTCTCGAAGTCGTTGCCCACCAGGTGCTTGACCGTGGTGCCGACGCCCTCGCCCTGCACGCCGCGCACGAAGCCGGCCGCGATCTCGCCGCTGAGCAGCGGATCCTCCGAGTAGCACTCGAAGTGCCGGCCGTTCAGCGGGGTGCGCTGCATGTTGACCGTCGGGCCCAGCAGCACGTGCACGCCCTTGCGCCGCGACTCCAGCCCCAGCAGCCGGCCCGCCCGCTCGGCCAGCTCGACGTCCCAGGCCGCGGCCAGCGCGGTCGGGCTCGGCAGCGCGATCGACGGGTCGTCCGGGGCCCAGCCCACGCCGCGCACGCCGATCGGCCCGTCCGACATCACCAGCGAGCGCAGTCCGATCCGCTCGATCGCCGGCAGCGACCAGAAGTCCTGCCCGGCCAGCAGCGACACCTTCTCCTCGAGGGTCAACTGCCCGAGCAGCTGCTCGACATCGTCCATGGAAGCGCTCCCATCCCTGTGGTTCACGCGTGTGAGCTTAAGATCCCTGAGGTGGACACCGACTGCCTGTTCTGCCGCATCGTCGCGGGGGAGATCCCTGCGACGGTCGTGCACGAGACCGACACCACCCTCGCCTTCCGCGACATCGATCCCAAGGCGCCCGTGCACGTGCTGGTCATCCCGAAAAGCCATCACCCCGACGTGGTCACCCTCGCGCGTGCGGATCCGGCCGTCTCGGCCGATCTCCTGAGCGCGGCCTCGGCCGTGGCCGAGGCCGAGGGGCTGCTCGCTGACGGTTTCCGGTTGCTGTTCAACACCGGGGCGTACGCCGGGCAGGAAGTTTTCCACGTCCACGCCCATGTTCTCGGCGGCGAGCCGCTCGGACCCATGCTGGCGCCCCGATGAGCGCCGAGGACCGCTACGAGCGCGCCGCCCGCAAGGCCCAGGCCGACGGCCGGGTGCCGGCCCTCTCGGTCGCCCTGCACCGGGCCGACCGCGAGCCCTGGGTCTTCACCGTCGGCGACTCGGGTGACCCGGGGCGCCCGCTGACCCCGGACACCCGCTTCCGGATCGGGTCGATCACCAAGACGTTCACCGCCGTGCTGGTCCTCCAGTGCCGCGACGAGGGGCTGCTCGACCTCGACGACCCGATCGCGAAGCACCTCGACGTGCCCGCGCACGGCGACGCCACCGTCCGGCGGCTGCTCTCACACACCTCCGGGTTCCAGCGCGAGCCGCACGGCGACGTCTGGGACACCCTGATCGCCCCCGACGACGCCGGCTTGATCGCCGAGCTCGACCGGGCCGAGCGGGTGCTGCCCAACGCGCGCCGCTTCCACTACTCCAACCTCGGCTTCGCCGTCCTGGGCCAGCTCGTGGCCAAGCTGCGCGGCGACACGTGGGCGGCCGTCCTCCAGGAGCGAATCCTCGACCCGCTGCGCCTGACCGCCACCACGCTCGAGCCGCCGGCACAGGCCGCTGTCGGCTTCATGGTCGACGCGTACTCCGACGCCGCCCGGCCCGAGCCGCAGACCGACCTCGGCGGGGTCGGCCCGGCCGCCCAGCTGTGGAGCACGGCGAGCGACATGGCCACCTGGGCGTCGTTCCTGGCCCACCCCGAGATCGCCGACCCCGACGGCAAGGTGCTGGCCGCGGCCACCCTCGAGGAGATGCGCTTCCCGGCCACCACCACTAACGAGACGCTCTGGAGCCTGGGCTGGGGCCTCGGCCTCATCCTGATCCCGCACCCCAAGCGGGTGGTCGACGTGGGCCACGACGGCGCCATGCCCGGCTTCCTGGCCGGCGCCTACGGCCGCCGCGGCACCGGCGTCCCGGCCGGGCTGGCCGCCGCCGTCCTCGGCTCCTCGGGCACGGCCGGTGAGATCAACGACCTGGTGCCGGAGCTGCTCCGGCTCTCGGTCGAGCTCGACCCGGCCGAGATCCGGCCGTGGCGGGCGGCGCCGCCGGCCCCGCCCGAATATCGCTCGGTCCTCGGGCCGTGGTGGGGCGAAGGCTCCCAGTTCGTCTTCTCGTGGCACGACGGCGCGCTCCAGGCCCGGTCGGCCGAGGCGCCGGCCGACACGCCGCCGGCGATCTTCGAGCCGCTGCCCGGCCGGCCCGACGTGCTCCGCACGGTCTCCGGCCGCGAGGCCGGGGAGCTACTACGGCTGACCCGCTCTTCCACCGGCGAGGTCGTCAAGATGCACTGGGCCACCTATCGGTTCGCCCGGGTGCAGGAGGGCTTCGACGGGGGCCGGGCCTCCGACGGGCCGCTGTGAGGTAACGCCGCAGGCCGCCCGGCGATAATGGCATCGGCGTCCGGGCGGCCGAGCGGATACGATGGCTTTCTTCCTTCGACGCACGCCGCCCATGCCGGGTGACGCAGAGAACGAGAGCAGGTGGCGGAGGCCTTCCAGGCCGCCCTATGACCGGTACGCCGAACCCTTCCAGCGCAGGCTCCAGCAGCTCAGCGCGGGTGCAAACCAAGATCTCGGTCGCCGACCCGAAGATCATGGTGAACCTCCTGGGTGCCAAGGACGAAATCCTGCGGCTCATCGAGCGAACTCTCGCCAGCGACGTCCACGTCCGCGGTAACGAGATCACCATCACCGGCGATCCCGCCGAGAACGCCACCGCGGAACGCCTCTTCTCCGAGCTCATCGAGCTCATCGAGAAGGGCGAGACGCTCTCGGTCGACTCGGTGCGCCGCACCGTGGCGATGCTGGAGGACGAGACCTCCGAGCGCCCGGCCGAGGTGCTCACCCTCAACATCCTGTCCCGTCGCGGCAAGACCATCCGTCCCAAGACGCTGGGCCAGAAACGCTACGTCGACGCCATCGACGAGAACACGATCGTCTTCGGCATCGGCCCCGCCGGTACCGGTAAGACGTATCTCGCGATGGCCAAGGCCGTGCAGGCGCTGCTGGCCAAGCAGGTCAGCCGCCTCATCCTGACCCGGCCGGCCGTCGAGGCGGGCGAGCGCCTGGGCTTCCTGCCCGGCACCCTGAACGAGAAGATCGACCCGTACCTGCGCCCGCTCTACGACGCCCTGCACGACATGCTCGACCCCGAGTCGATCCCGCGCCTGATGGCCGCGGGCACGATCGAGGTCGCCCCGCTAGCCTATATGCGGGGTAGGACTTTGAACGACGCCTTCATCATTCTTGATGAGGCGCAGAACACGACGCCGGAACAGATGAAGATGTTCCTGACCCGGCTCGGGTTCGGTGCCAAGATCGTCGTTACCGGTGACGTCACGCAGGTCGACCTGCCGGGTGGGACCACCAGTGGTCTCAAGGTCGTGCGCGAGATCCTGCAAAATGTCGAGGACGTCCACTTCGCCGAGCTCTCCAGCTCCGACGTGGTCCGGCACCGGCTGGTGGCGGAGATCGTCGACGCCTACGCGAGGTACGACGCCGAGCAGGAGCAGAGCTCAACTCAATCCGTCCACGCCGTGCCGGGGCGGGCCGCCAGCGGCGGCCGGTCCGGGCGACGGCGCTGATCCAAGGGGTAAACGCACCACTATGTCCATCGAGATCGCCAACGAGTCGGGAGTCGAGGTCGACACCGACGCGATCCTCGCGGTGGCCCGGTACGCGCTCGACGAGATGGGGGTCAACCCGCTCGCGGAGCTGTCGATCCTGCTCGTCGACATCGAATACATGGCCGAGCTGAACCATCGCTGGATGGGTGGTGACGGCCCCACCGACGTTCTCGCGTTCCCGATGGACGAGGGCAGCGTCGACCACGGTCCCGGCGAGGCCGGCACGGGTGAGCCGGCCCTGCTGGGCGACATCGTGCTCGCCCCCGAGGTGGCCGCGAAACAGGCCGCCGCGGCCGGGCACTCCGCCGCCGACGAGCTGCACCTGCTGACCGTGCACGGCGCGCTGCACCTGCTCGGTTACGACCACGCCGAGCCGGAGGAGGAGCGCGAGATGTTCGGGCTGCAGAACCGCCTGCTCCAAAGCTGGCGGGCCAGCCGGAAGACCGGCTGACCCGTGGACCCCGCGAATCTACTGGCGGCAGGCCCCGCTTCGGCGGGCCTGCCGGACCTGCAACTGATCATCTTCGCGGTGCTGCTGGTGCTCCTGGCCGGCCTCGCCTCGATGGCCGACGCGGCGCTGGGCTCGGTGTCGCCGGCCCGCGCGGCCGAGATGGCCCGCGAGGGCGAACGCGGCGCCGGCGCGCTGGCCGCGGTCGCCTCCGACGTCGTCCGCCACCTCAACCTGCTGCTCCTGCTGCGGCTGCTCTGCGAGCTGACCGCGACCACGCTGGTCGCTCTGGTCGCGGTGGACAGCTGGGGCATCGGCTGGACCGCCGCCCTGGTCACCGCGGGCACGATGACCGTGGTGAGCTTCGTGGTGGTGGGGGTGGCCCCGCGCACGGTGGGGCGCCAGCACGCCTACGCGGTGGGCCGCGCGGCGGCGCCGCTCGTGCGATGGCTGGGCAAGGTCCTCAACCCGCTGGCCTCCCTGCTGATCCTCATCGGTAACGCGGTGACGCCCGGCAAGGGCTTCCCCGAGGGGCCGTTCGGCAGCCAGGTCGAGCTGCGCGAACTGGTCGACCTGGCCGAGCAGCGCGGCGTCGTCGAACACGGCGAACGCGAAATGATCCACTCGGTCTTCACGCTGGGCGACACGATCGCCCGCGAGGTGATGGTGCCCCGCACCGAAATGGTGTGGATCGAAGGCTCGAAAACGCTTCAGCAGGCGCTCTACCTGTTCCTGCGCTCGGGCTTCTCCCGCATCCCGGTGATCGGCGAGAGCGTCGACGACGTGCTGGGCCTGCTCTACCTGAAAGACGTGATCCGCCGCACCCAGTCGGGCGACCCGGCGTCGACGGCCGAGGCGGTGGCCGACATGATGCGGCCGGCCACGTTCGTCCCCGAGTCGAAACCGGTCGACGACCTGCTGTCGGAGATGCAGGCGGCCCGCACCCACCTGGTCATCGTGGTGGACGAGTACGGTGGCACGGCCGGCCTGGTCACGATCGAGGACATCCTCGAGGAGATCGTCGGCGAGATCACCGACGAATACGACGTCGAGCGCCCGCCGGTGGAGCACCTGCCCGACGGCGCGGTGCGGGTGACGGCCCGGCTGCCGATCGAGGATCTCGGCGAGATCTTCGGGGTGGAACTGCCGGCCGACGAGGTCGAGACGGTGGGCGGCCTGCTGGCCCAGGCGCTGGGCCGGGTGCCGATCCCGGGCGCGACCGTCGACGTGGGCGGCCTGCACCTGGTCGCCGAGGGAACCACCGGCCGGCGCAACCGGATCGACTCGGTGCTGGTGCGCCGGGTGGAGCCGGAGCCGGACGAAGAGAAGGCCGAGTCGCCTGCCGACTCCGAGGACGAGGAAAGACAAACCGCGGATGCCTGACACTTTCGCTTTGACCGCCGAGGACAACAAGCTGGTCACGCTGGCGCGTTCGGCCCGGGCCCGGGTGGGTGCGGCTGAGGGCGCGGCCGTACGGGACCAGGACGGTCGCACGTACGCCGCGGCCACCGTGGCGCTGCCGTCGCTGGCGATCAGCGCGCTGCAGCTGGCGGTGGCGTCGGCGGTGGCGTCGGGCGCGACGAAGATCGAGGCGGCGGCGGTGGTGACCGAGGCGGCCGAGCTGGAGAGCGGGGGCCGCGCGGCGGTCCGCGACCTGGCGGCGTCGGCCCCGATCCACGTGGCGGGCCCGGCCGGCACTGTGCGCGACACGGTCACGGCATGAGCGACGAGACGCCCCGCAAGCGGCCCACAGACGGCAAGCGGTCCACTGACGGGAAGCGGCCGGTGGCCGACGGGGAGCGGCGGCTGACGGCGGGGGAGCGCAACGAGCTTCGCCGGCAGGAGCGGCGCGCCGCCCGCCGGACTGACAACGCGGGCGGCTCGGGTGCGGGTGCGAGCCGGGGCGCGGGTCAGCGCGGCGGCCGGCCCGGCACGGGTCAGCGCGGTGTCGCGGGTCAGGGCGGCGTTGCCGGTCAGCGCGGCGAGGCGGGTCAGCGCGGCGTTGCCGGTCAGCGTGGCGAGGCGGGTCAGCGCGGCGAGGCGGGTCAGCGCGGCGACGTGGGTCAGCGCGGCACTGCGGGCCGGGACGTGGCCGGGCCGCGTGCGAGCCAACGTGACGGTTCGGCTGGGTCGGGCGCGGAGGCGCGCGGCGGTGTGGCCGGGCGTGGCGCGGAGGCGCGTGGCGGGTCAGGTGCTGGTGGTCAGCGTGGCGGGTCGGGGCGTGTGGCTGCCGGGTCCGGTGCTGGTGGGTCACGGCGTACCGGTGGGGCGCCTGACACACGGCCCCGGGACGTCACTCTCGGCGGTGAGGCCAAGACGCGGAAGCCCCGGGCCAGTGCCGGTGCCAGGCACGGCAATTCCAAGGCGGCCGAGACCGGGCGGGTGGACGACCCTGTCGCTCAGAGTGACCACCGGGGTCAAGAAATCACCGAGCGTGGGCCGCGGAAGAAGCGGCACCGGCATCAGGAGGCCTCGCGGGTCGAGGTCGTCGATGACGTCTACCGCGCCGGATTCGCGTGTTTTGTCGGGCGGCCCAACGCCGGCAAGAGCACGCTGACCAACGCGATCATCGGGCAGAAGATCGCCATCACGTCGAACAAGCCGCAGACCACGCGGCACGTGATCCGGGGGATTCTGCACCGGGAGAACGCGCAGCTCGTGCTGGTCGACACGCCCGGTCTGCACCGGCCGCGGACGCTGCTCGGCGAGCGGCTGAACGATCTCGTGCGTGAGGTGTGGAGCGAGGTCGACGTGATCGGCGTCTGCTTCCCGGCGGACGAGCCGGTGGGGCGCGGCGACCGGTTCATCTCGGCCGAGATGGCCGAGCTGAAAGCGACGATCATCGCCGTCGTGACCAAGGTCGACCTGGTTGATCCGGCGACGTTGGCCAAGCACTTGCTCGCGGTGAGTGAGCTCTACGATTTCGCCGAGATCGTCCCGGTCAGCGCGGTGTCCGGGCATCAGGTGCAGACGCTGGTCGACGTGCTCGTCAAGCATTTGCCGGAGTCGCCGCAGCTCTATCCGGACGACGTGCTCACCGACGAGCCGGAGCAGGTGCTGATCGCCGAGCTGATCCGTGAGGCCGCGCTCGAGGGCGTTCGGGACGAGCTGCCGCATTCCATCGCCGTACTGGTCGAGGAAATGATGGTCGAGAACGGCGTCACGAAGATCTTCGCGGACATCTACGTGGAGCGGGACAGCCAGAAGTCGATCGTGATCGGCTCGCGGGGGGCGCGTCTCAAGGACGTCGGCAGTCAGGCCCGCACCGAGATCGAGAACCTGCTCGGCACCCGCGTGTATCTCGATCTTCATGTTCGGGTAGCGAAAGAGTGGCAGCGGGACCCCCGTCAGCTGCGTAAGCTAGGTTTTTGATCTAAATAGGACAATCCTTCAATTATGGGATAACTCACGCTGATTTGCGGGTCTGGTCCGGAATTGGGTAACAACGAACCCTATGCGGAACCGGTACCTGGACCTCTTGCGTGCCGTGGCAACCGTCCGGGTGGTGATCTATCACTCCAGCGGCTGGGCGGCCCTGACGATCGTCTTCCCGGCCATGTCGGTCATGTTCGCCCTGGCCGGGAGCATGATGGCGGCCTCCCTCGACCGATACGGCCCGTGGGCGGTCGAGCGTCGCCTGCACCGGTTGCTGCCGGCGCTGTGGGTGCTGGTGGGCGTGGCCGTCCCGTTCATGCTGATCGGCGGCATGGCGTGGGACTGGAAGGTGCTGCTCTGGGCCTTCCCGGTCGAGGACCCGCCGGCCGCCGGCTTCTGGCTCGAGGGCCTGGCCGCGATGTGGTACCTGCGGGACTTCCTGTGGTTCGTGTTGCTGTCCCCGCTGGCGCTGCCGTTGTTCCGGCGTTTCCCGATCCCCACGCTCATCGCCCCCTACGCCGGTCTCGCGGTGATCACCTTCGCCGGTCTGACGCCGCCGGCGATCGTGCGAGACCTTTGCTTGTACGGCAGCGCGTGGCTCCTGGGCTTCGCCCATCACGACGGCATGCTGACCCGGAACGGCCTGCTCCACAGATATCGCTGGTGGCTGGCCGGCACGCTCGGCTCCGCCGGTGCGGCCTGGGCGCTGACCCACCCCGGCCCGCGCGGGCTCGACCTCAACGACATCCCGCTGGCCAACGCGCTGTGGTCGACGGCGTTCATCCTGATCGCGCTCAGCGTGAACCCGCGCATCCCGTCGTGGCGGGTGCTCACGGTGCTCAACGCCCGGGCCCTGACCATCTATCTGTGGCACGTGCCGTTCATCCTGCTGGTGGTGCGGCTGGCCAACGCGACCGGCCTGCCCATCTTCGGCTGGGTGGGCATCTCCTGGCGCCTGATCGTGGTGACGGCCATGCTGGCCCTGGCCGTGATGGCCCTGGGCTGGGCCGAGGACCTGTCGGCGGGCCGCCGCCCGGCCCTGCTGCCGGGCCGCCACCCCCGCGCGGTGCCGGTCTCCCCGGCCCCCGCCTTCACCGGCATGGCCGTCACCGTGCCCGCCCCGCGATCGACTGAGTAGGGGCCTTCAGCGGGACCGCACGACCAAGGGCTGTGTCACCTGGCCGATGGCGCCCTCGGCGTCGTACAGCTCACCTGTGCACAAGCCCAGGCCGTCGTCGCTCAAGGCTGTCCGGCAGGACAAGTGGACCCAGTCGCCGGCCGGAGGGCGCAGCAGTGCCGTGCTCATCGTCGGCGGGATGGACAGCCACTTGTCCAAGGGCAGGACCGCCGAGACGCCGTTGGCCGAGTCCGCGATGATCAGCGCTCGGTCCTGGCCCGTGAGCTCGGCGCCGTCCACCAGGTCGTGCTTCACCCTGGTCCAGATGCGTGTCTTGTCCGTGGCCCGCCACTCGATGGCCTGGCCGTAGCCCCAGTCCGGCTTCTCCGGGAAGAACACGCCGGCCTCGGCCGGCAGCGGATCGGCCGTCGTGGTCTCGGTGATCACGGGTGGCTGGGGGCCGGGGGCGATGTGCCAGGCCCGGGCGATCACCGCCGTACGGCCGTCAATGATCATATGGGCTTCGTTGAGGGTGGTGAGCCGGCCCGGCTTGAGCGGGGACACCTCGATCCGGAAATCCTTGCGGGGGATCGGGCCCAGGAAGTCCACCGAGATGCGGGCCAGGCGCTGGCCCTCGACGGTCAGCAGCCGGCCCAGCAGGGCCGCCGGCGGGCCGCCGTGCTGCATCTCGGTGTCCCACGGGCTCTCGGTCGACTTGGTCGGGCGGAACCGGTCGTCGCCGAGCGGGAGATAGAAGCTCATGCTCCGATCATGGCGTCGCGACCAGCAGCGCGTCACCACTGGAGGTGCGCAGATCGATCGTGTTCTTGGCCGTGGGGTCGCTCGTGAGGCCCTGCACCTCGTCGTCGCCGGAGCCGGTGTGGTTCGTGATCTTGTACGCCCCCTGCGGCACCCGCACCTGCACGTCGCCGCTGGTGGTCGTCGCCTTCACCGAGGCCGGGACGGTCAGCGAGGCGTTGATGTCGCCCGAGGTCAGCCTGAGGTCGAGCGCACCCGCCGCGTCCAGCACGTTCACGTCGCCCGACGTCGACTGGACGGTCACCTTGTCCTTGGCGTTCAGAACCCGTACGTCACCCGAAGTCGCTCTCAGAAGCACCGGACCCGCCGGCTCCTGCAGGGTGATGTCGCCCGACGTGAGCTTGATGTCGGTGGCGCCGACGCCGGTCAGGAGGACGTCACCGGAGCGCAGATCGCCGCGCACGGCCACCCCGGCCGGGGCCTCGACCTCGTACGACACCGAGCAGTCGACGCCGCACGAGGTGTCGAGCAGCAGCACCGAGCCGTCGAGCCGGTAGGAGTCGCCCGGGTCGGAGCTGTTGCGGATCACGCGCTTGATCGTGGTCTCGGTCACGGCGCCGGTGGTGATGGCCACGTCGCCGGCGCCACCGGTCAGACGGATCTCGGTGATCTTCGTCTTCTCGACGTCGTTGTAGGTCAGGGTGGCCCCGACGACCCCGCCGCACGCGGTCAGGCCCGCCGTAGCTGCGCCGATGAGGACGAGGATCCCGGTGCGCCGGGCCCAGGTGGTGGTCATGGTGCTGACGCTATGGCCCGGTGACCCCGTGGCACCATCGGAGCCCTCCCGGAGATGACCCTGAGATCCGGGTCAGGGTCTGTCGTACCCACCGGGCAGAATGACTGTCGTGCCCGCCGGATACCGCCGCCATCTCTACCGCGACGACGCGGTGGTCCTGCGCGTGCAAAAACTGGGCGAGAGCGACCGGATCATCACGCTGCTGACCCGCCGCCACGGCCGCCTGCGCGCGGTCGCCCGCGGCGTGCGGCGCACCACGTCGCGCTTCGGGGCCCGGCTCGAGCCGTTCGGTCACATCGACCTTCAGCTGGCCGGCTCGCCCGAGGGGGTGGGCAGCTCGCTGCATTCGGTGAGCCAGGTCGAGGCGGTCGCGCTCTACGGCAAGCAGTTCCTGGGCGACTACCCGCGATATACGGCGGCCTCGGCCATCGCCGAGACGGCCGAGCGGCTCACCCCGGTCGAGCGCGAGCCGTCCCTGCGCCTGTTCCAGCTCACCCTCGGTGCGCTCAAGGCCCTGGCCGTCGGTGAGCACGCGGGCAGCCTCGTCCTCGACGCGTACCTGCTGCGCGGCATGGCCGTGGCCGGCTGGGCGCCGGCGATCGCCGAGTGCGCCGTCTGCGGCACGCCCGGGCAGCACGCGGCGTTCTCCGTCCCCGCGGGCGGAGCCGTCTGCCCCGATTGCCGTCCGCCGGGCGCCGCCCACCCGAGCCCGGCCACGCTGGGCCTGATGTCCGCTCTGACGGTCGGCGACTGGTCGATCGCCGACGCGGCCGAGGCCGGCGTCCGCCGCGAGTGCAGCGGCCTGGTCGCCGCCCATCTGCAATGGCACATGGAGCGGGCGCTGCGCTCGCTCCCGCTGGTCGATCGACGGGAGAGTCCCACCGCATGACGCCGCGTCCACCCACTCCGCACATCTCCGGCGTGACGCCGCCCGCGCTGCCCAAGGCGGCGCTGCCCAAGCACGTCGCGATCGTCATGGACGGCAACGGCCGCTGGGCCAAGGAGCGCGGCCTGTCCCGCACCAAGGGTCACGAGCAGGGCGAATACTCGCTGTTCGACACCATCGAGGGCGCCATCGAGCTGGGCATCCCCTATCTTTCGGCGTACGCCTTCTCGACCGAGAACTGGAAGCGGTCACCCGAGGAGGTGCGCTTCCTGATGGGCTTCAACCGCGACGTGATCCGCCGCCGCCGCGACCAGCTGGTCGACCTCGGCGTGCGGGTCGTGTGGTCGGGCCGCCGGGGCCGGCTCTGGAAAAGCGTGATCTCCGAGCTGGAGACGGCGCAGGAGATGTCGAAGAAGAACAAGACGCTCACCCTGCAGTTCTGCGTGAACTACGGCGGGCAGGCCGAGATCGCCGACGCGGCGGCGGCGATCGCCCGCGAGGTGGCCGCCGGCCGGCTCGACCCCGACAAGGTCAGCGAGAAGACGATCGCGAAACACCTCTACCACCCCGAGGTGCCCGAGGTCGATCTGTTCCTGCGCCCCTCCGGGGAGCAGCGCACCTCGAACTTCCTGCTCTGGCAGTCGGCGTACGCGGAAATGGTCTATCTCGACACCCTCTGGCCCGACTTCGACCGCCGCCACCTCTGGTATGCGTGCGAGCTGTACGCCAGCCGCGACCGCCGTTTCGGCGGCGCCCTGCCCAACCCGGTCAGCCCGACGTAAGAAGCTCCACGGTCGCGTCCACGTCGGACAGATCCGGCAGCACGGCGTGGGCGCCGGCCGCGGCCAGCTCCTCGGCCGCGGTGGAGCCGGTGGCGACGGCCACCGCGAGAGCGCCGTTGGCCAGGGCGGCCGTGACGTCGTTGACGGTGTCGCCGATGACCACGGGCCGGAACCGCTCGCCGTACTTGGCCTCGGCCCGCTCCAGGCTGCGCCGCACGAGCGTGGCCCGCACGGCGTCGTCGGTGCCGTAACCGCCCACCTCGTCGTCGAAGGACGCGCTCAGCTCGAACGCGGCCACCTTGGCCCGGGCCACCTCGGGGACGTTCCCGGTGACCAGCGTCTGCACGACGCCGGGCTGTGCTTCAAGACGAGCGAGGACCTCTCGTACGCCTGGCATCAGCGCGCCCTGCACGGCGAAGAGATGCTGGGTGCTGTGAACGTTCTCCACGTAGCGCAGAAAGAACCGCTCGGGCGTGCAGTCGGTGACACCATGCGTGGCGAAGACCTCGGCGCAGATGTCCATGTCGGTACGCCCACCGAAGATCGGCGTCTCCCGCCAGGGCACCCCGGTGAGCTCGGTGAAGGCGGCCTTCCAGGCGGTGGCGGCCACCCCGCCGCCGCGCAGCAGCGTGTAGTCGATGTCCCACATGACGAGGCGCCTCACTCGGAGAGCACCTTCTCGATGTAGGCGACCTTGGACGTCAGCCCGTCGGTCACACCGGGCCGGATGTCGGCCTTGAGGGACAGGCTGACCCGCCCGCCCTTGGCCCCGACGGCCTCCACGGCCTGCTTGACCACGGCCATGCACTCGTCCCACTCACCCTCGATGGTGGTGAACATGGCATCGGTCCGGTTGGGCAGCCCCGAGGCCCGCACCACCCGCACAGCTTCGGCGACCAGGTCACCCACGGACTCACCCACGCCGATCGGCGTCACAGAAAAGGCAACAAGCACCCCACCATCGTCTCAGCCCGCCCCGCCTTGATCACACCGAACCCCTGTTCGAATGGACATCGGCCAGGCATTGCCGCATCGATGTCGCTTGACTACTCTGGTCGCATGCCAGGTAGGCATGAGACCAGTCAGCTATATTTCGGGGAGGTGAGCTGACCAGTGGAGGCACTGATGGCCAAGACTCGCGTCGAAGTCGACCAAGATGCGCTGGACTTGGCCGCTGAATTTTTCGGCACCACCACGCCCGAGGAGACCGTCGACGCGGCTCTTCGGGAGGTCGCGGCGCGCAGTCGGCGTGCGAAGGCGTTCGCGGAATTGGTGAAGATCGCGGAGACCGGGCAATTCGACGAGCTTCTTGTGAAGAAGCGGCCCCGATGAGCGCGAAGCGCGAAGCGACGGTTCCCGAGGAGAAACCGGAGAAGAAGGCTCGGACGAGTCCGGCGGAATATCTGGTCGACACGAGTGCCCTGATTCGCCTTCTGACCAACCCGGCGGTGGCGGCGACCTGGCATCGCCGGCTGACCGCAGGGCTGTTGGCAACATGCGCCATCACCGAAATCGAGCTGCTCTATACCGTCCGGTCCAGGGCAGAACGTGCCCGGCAGTTGAAGCTGCTGCAAGACACGTTCTGCTGGGTGGTAATGCCGGAGAAGGTCTTCAAGGAGGCGGAAGAACTCCAGGGCGCCTTGACCGAAATGGGCGCACATCGATCAGCCGGCCCGGTCGATCTGCTCACCGCCGTGACGGCCAGGGAGCATGGGCTGGAACTGCTTCACTATGACGCCGACTTCGAGCGCATCGCCGACATCACGAAGCAGTCCCATTGCTGGCTCGCCGAGCCGGGCTCGATCAACTGAACACCGAGCCGCCGTCAGCGTTGGGCGGCGGCTAGCGCCTCGCGGATGGTGGCGGCGTTCGCCGGGGTGCCGATCGGGTCCTCGTAGGTGCCGTAGGGCGGGCCGTAGACGGGCTGGCCCGGCTCCTGGCGCCACGACTCCGACAGGGAGCCCGTGTCGACCGCGTCGTAGCCGATGGCGTTGAGGAACTCCGTGGTGGTCTTCTTGGCGGCCTCGTCGTCGCCGGCGATCGGGAGGGCTGAGCGCTCGGGGGAGCCGGCGGGGCGGGCCAGGGAGGCCAGGTGCTTGAAGTTGATGTTGTTGAAGACCTTGACCAGAGTGGCGCCGGTCAGGTGGGCCTGCTCCAGGGACGCGCTGGTGGTCTGCTTGGTGTCCAGGGCTTCGACGTTGCCGTCGCGCTGGGGGTAGTAATTGTTCGTGTCCAGCACCACCTTGCCGGTCAGCTCGGCGACCGGGAGCTTGGTGTACGCCTTGAACGGGACGCTCACCACGACGATGTCGCCCGCGGCGGCGGCCTCGGTGGCGGTGGCCGCGCGGGCCTTCGGGCCCAGCTCGTCGACCAGGTCCTTGAGCGTCTCGGGGCCGCGGGAATTGCTCACCACGACGTCGTAGCCGGCGGCGACGGCCAGCCGTGCCACGGTGCCGCCGATGTAACCGCTGCCGATAAAACCGATTGTCGTCATACTCCGCGACAACCTCCGGCGATCGCGGATGATTCCGTCCATGAATGCGGACGCGGCGGGCACGTGGAAACTCGGGGACAGGGTCGTCAACCGGATGGGGTTCGGGTCGATGCGGCTCACCCCGCGGCCGGACACCTCGGTCGCGATCAAGGTGTTGCGGACGGCGGTCGAGCTGGGGGTCGACCACATCGACACCGCCGCCTTCTACGTCTCGCCGGGCGGCGTCCTCGGGGTCGGTGAAGGGCCCCCGCGTTTCGCCACCGAACTCATCCGGGAGGCACTCGAGCCGTACCCCCGGGAACTGGTCATCGCGACCAAGGTCGGCCCCTGGGCGGAGACGGTGGCCGACCTGCGCGCCCACGTCGAGGAGAACCTGCGGCGGCTCGGTGTCGAACGGCTCGACCTGGTCAACCTGCGGCTGACCCGGCGCGGCGGCTCGGTGGCGGAGCGGTTCGGGGTGCTGGCCGGCCTGCGGGCCGAGGGGCTGATCCGCGACCTCGGCCTCTCGAACGCCACGCTCGATCAGGTGGACGAGGCCTCCGCGATCGCGCCCGTGGTCTGCGTACAAACAGTTATGCCCTTGATCTGCGGCGCGATGACGACATGGTGCCGGCGCTGGCCGCGAGGGGCATCGCCTTCGTGCCGTTCTTCGCGATTGCCGGGCCGCGGCGGGAGGAAGGGGCCAACCAGGACCATGACGAGGCCGTACGCCGCCTCGCGCGCACGCGCGGTGTGACGCCTCAGCAGGTGCGGCTCGCGTGGACGCTCCATCAAGGACCCAACGTGCTGGCGATTCCCGGCACCGGTGACGAGCGGCATCTGCGGGAGAACATCGCGGCCGCGGCGATCCGGCTGAGCCCGGAGGAACTGGCGATGCTCTGAGATAATGCGCGGATGGGCCGAGCGACCGCGCGGGTGGTGCTCGGTGTGGTGGGCGGGCTGATCATCGTGCCGGTCGCGGTCAACGTGGCCACCGGCGGGGAACTGCCGGAGCCGCTGCGGCCGTTCGAGGTGCTGTTGTGGCCGGCGGCCCTGCTCTGCCTCCTTCTGCCCGTGCACCGGCCGGGCGAGCCACGAGCGCGGCGGCTCGATCCACGTAACGTCGAGCTCGCGCTGGCCCGGGTGACACACTACGTCGCGCAGCGGCGGCGCGGGCTGCTCTCGGCACGCATTCCGCTGACGTTGGACGAGCGGCCCGGCGCGGTTCGGCGGCCGGTGCATCTGGTGCAGCGGATCGGCGGTACCGAGTTCCGGCTCTCCGGCGACGTCGGCGTGATCGACGTCTTCGACGAGATGAGCGGGTCGATGCTGATCCTCGGGGCGCCCGGGTCGGGCAAGACCACACAGCTGCTCGACCTCGCGGCCGCGCTCCTCGACCGGGAAGGCGAGCGGATCCCCGTCGTGCTGGACCTCGCCGACTGGTCGCAGCCGCGCTGGTCGTGGCGGCGGCCGGACCGGGCGCCGGACGACTTCCGGAGCTGGCTCGAGTCGCAACTGGACGACCGCTACCGGATTCCGCCGGCGGTCGCGCGGGCCTGGCTCGACGACGACCGCTTCGTGCTGCTGTTCGACGGGCTGGACGAGGTACGGGAGTCCCACCGCGACCGCTGCGTCTCGGAGATCAACGGGCTGGAGGCGGCGAGCGTCGTCGTCCGCAGCCGGGAAGCCGACTACGAGCGGCTCACCGAGCGGCTTCGTCTGCAGGGCGCGGTGGCGATCCGGCCGCTGACACCGGAGGAGGCGGGCGCCTATCTCGACGCGCCCGGCGGCGAGGTGGGCGAGCTGCTGACCACGCCCCTGATGCTCGACGTGGTGCGGATCGCCCGGGGCCGCCCGGACCAGGGGTCGCTCTTCGACGCGTACGTCGTGGAGATGCTGGCCTGGCGCCGAGGGCAGGAGATCGAGACCCCGGAGGGGTTGCTGCGGGTGGTGCGGTCGCTCGCCCGGGCTTCCGTACGCCTCGACGCCGGCGCGCGGGTGGCCCGGCTCAACTTCGTCACCCTGGGCGAGGCGCTCGACGAACCGGCCGCCCAGGTCGCCCGCCGCGTGCTGCTGCCGCTGGGCGCCACGATCGGCGCCGTCATCTGCTCGGTGACGATGGCCCTGTTCGCCGGCTGGGTTCCGGGCATGGTCGTCGCCGTCGTCTCCGCGGCGCCCCTCCTGATCTGGCGCCCCGAGACGCCGCCGTCGGCGCGATCGCGCTTCCGGTGGCCGGTCGTGATCATTTACGCGATCGCGGTGGCGATGACCGGCTCGGCGGTGGCGGCCGCCCTGGTGTGGTGGGACCGGTACAGCACGGGATCCTGGCAGGCCGCGACCGTCATCAACATCCTGGTCGCGCTGGCCGCGGTCGTCATGATGGCCCGGGCCGGATATCTGGAACGGCGCGCCTTCGTCCTTCTCCTCGCCTACGGCGTGGTGGCGGCCGTGCTCGTGGCGTGGCGCGGCCTCGATCCGGGAGCGCGGACCGGCCTGGTGGTGGGCGTCCTGACGACGACGAACCTGCTCCTCTTCTCGCTCACCGCGCGCTTCCCAGCCGGGCCACCGCAGCGACAGCACCTGCCGACCCGGCTGGCGGTCCTGGCCATCGTCGCCGCCCCGCTCCTGGCCACCTCGACCTGGTGGGCGGCGGACTCCTGGCCGATGCTCGGCGGCCTCGCCACCGGTCTTTTCGTCGGGCTTTCCTTCGGCGTCTTCCTCACGGTGGTTCCCGCGCCGGGCGTACTGGCCTGGGTTGCACTGAGGGCCTTGGGCGAGCCCTACCCGTGGCGGGCCGCCCGGCTGCGCTTCGCGGCCGACCGGAGCCTGCTGGTCGGCACCGACGAGGGCTTCCGCTTCGTTCACCTGCTGATTCGCGACCACCTCGCCGGCTGCGACCCGGTACGGCTCGGCACGGCGGTGGATCAGCGCCGCGCGGAGCGGTGAGAGTGGCCCTGGTCGTCGCGCTGGAGCTGTGGGACAAGTGCCGCCCCGGCGGATCGGAGATCTCGCCACACCCGCCGGACGAGCCCACGTCAAAGCACGGCGTGGCGGCCTGCTCGCCGGGCGGATCTGGCTGACCTTCGACGAACGCCCGTCCGCGGTCCGCCAGCCGCTGCACAGAGTTCCCTCCGCCTACGTGATCGAGGTGCTGGCACGGCGCCACAGCCGTGAAGTGGAGATTCCCCGGCGCGCCGTCCAGGCCTTCCGCATCCTGGCCGTGGCCTCCGCCGGGCGATGCGAGGGCGTCGGGGTCCCCGGTTCGAGGTCGACGGCGAGGGCCGCTGGTCAGCGATCGGGCGACCGTGCAGGGTGGCGTCCTCGGCGTTCTGACCGTGCTCACCGTGTTCTGGCTGGTGCTGAACGAGACCGCCTACGAACCCGCGGGCGAGAAGAAGGACGATCCGGCGGGTACGGATCGCGGTCAGCATGCCGTTGCTGTTCGCCGTCCCCCTGGCCGGCACATGGAACGGGCCGTTCTGGTCGTCCTTCTGGGCGTGGTCATCGGCGCGGCCCTCGGCCTCATGATCGCCATGCTCTTCTTCGTCCTCGCCGGGTCGGTCCCGCTGCGGTTCGCGTTCCGGATCGCCGGTGAACCGAATCCGTGGCGGCGGTCCTTTCTGCGGTTCGCGGCCGATCGGATGCTGCTCGTGCGTACCGAGTCGGAGTACCGCTTCGTGCATCTGCTGATCCGTGACCATCTGGCCGGGTGTGATCCGGTGGAGCTCGGCGCGGCTGTGGAGCGGCGCCGCGCCGAGCTGGTGGCGTCAGGTGCGTAGCAGGGTGGCCACCTCGGCCGCCAGGTCGGTGGCGGCCTCGATCTCGGCCCGGCGGATGGAGACGCTCTCGACGTGGAAGCCGAACGGCAGGCCCAGGCGGGTGCAGAAGCCGTGCAGGTCGCGGGCGATGGCCATGGTCTCGCGGTACGAGTCGGCCAGCGGATCGGCCGAGTGGCTCAACGTGGTGGCGAGCCAGCGCGGAACGTCCACGCCCAGCCACTTGAGGAATTCCAGCGTCTTCTCCGAGCCGCACAAGGACAGGGTGAAGATGACCGGGCGGGGCATCAGGTCCTGGGCCGCGCACTCGTAGAAGTAGTCGGTGAGCAGGTTCTTCGTCTCGTTCAGGTCGTAGATGACCTGGGTGACGAAGAACGTGCTGCCGCGGCGCTGCTTGGCGATCATGCGGTGGTGCTCGTCGCCGTTGCGGGCGTGCCGTTCTCCGATCACCACGGAACCCAAGGGCAGATTCGGGCGTACGGCGGCGCGTAGCTCCTGGGCCTGGCGCAAGGTCGTACGGACCTCTTTGTCGCCCGAGGAGGCGCCCACGAAGACGCTCAGCACGTTCGGGTCGGCCGAAGCCATCCACGCACCCAGATCATCCGGCGCGTATTTGCCGACACAGCGGTAGATGACCGCGGGCTTGTCCCAATCGCCCAGGAAGGACGCGTGGAAGACCGCGGGGTCCATGGTCGGCAGGTAGGGGAACGGGCGCTCGTCCGGGTTCCGGTCCGACTCGTCGTCGATGTCGTACAGGATGAGGCCGTCGAGATCGAGGCCGGCCAGCCGCCGGACGGTGACCTCGGCGATCTCCTTGACCTTCTCCGGTGTGGCGCTGCGGCGGGGCGGGGTGACGCCGAAAAGCATCACCCCGCCCGTGGCCTGCTCGAGCTTGGACTGCAGAGACATCCGACCAGCGTAGGAAGCGCTGGTCAGTGGTCGGCGCAGCAGGGGGTCGGATCCCGCGTTTCGAACGGGACGAGCACCCCGCCGACGGCCGGCGTGGTGGTCAGTACCAGCTCGCCGTTGCGGTATTGCGGTCGTACGAAATCACGGGTGTCCACAATGTCGCCGTCGGACGCCACGCCGGAACCCAGCACCTCGACCCGGTCGATCGCGCTGATCTTCAGAATCTCGCTGACCGTGAGTCGGCCGACCAGCTGGTCGCTGCCCTGAAAAATCACGGCGCGCCCGAATTTTCCGGACGAAGCGGCGTCGGCCGCTGCTTGGAGGCCGGGCTCGGTGGGCGGGGACTCCGGTGAAACGACGCTGATCGCGACGTGCGGGAACGGGCTCTGCACCAGGTGCGTGCAGGCCAGCGACGGCGGCGGGTCCAGCGACAGGATCCAGTGGTCGGCTTCCGCCGTCGTGCGGTGACCGAGGCTGACCCCGGTCACCGACGACGGCGTGGACGCCACTGAGCGGTACAACGTCACCGGCCCGACGGGAGGACGAAGATCGGGTTGGTGTAGAACCACAGGTCGCCCCACGGGTCGGCGTCGCCCACGACGTCGAGCTTGGGACCGTTGGCGTCGACCGACGGGCCGAGCAGGCCGGGCTGCGTGCGCTTGCCGTCGGTGCCGCGGACGCGGACGTAGAACGGCTTGTCCAGGCGGCCCAGCGCGAAGCTCAGCGACACCTTCTTGGCGCCCGCGCTGATCTCGAAGGACTTGACCACCTTGGTGTCGGGGGCCTGGAACGCGTCCTTGTCCTTCACCGGGCCGGTGATGGTGCCGACGATCACGTCGACCCGCTTGAGGACCGGCACGAACTGGGCCCAGTTGGGCACGTCCTGCAGGTCGATCTCGAGGGTCAGCTCGGTGCTGGTGCCCCGCTTGACCTGGTGCACGCCGCCGAGCGGGGTGCCGGTGGACGAGCGGCGGTCGCCGGCCGTGCGCACCCGCGCGTCCAGGCCCTTGATCAGACGGCCGTGGTCGACCCAGACGCGGCCGGCGCGCAGGCCGTCCATGACCGCCTTGTAGCCGAACGAGGTGGCGCCGACGTTCGTGCGGCCGTAGAAGCCCGGCCAGAAGTCACCGGCCGTGGTCAGCGTCTTGCCGGTGTAGACCGGGTCGTTGTACTTGCCGTTGACGTCGAAGTTGCTGTCCGGTCCCCGGTCCGACTGGTCCAGATAGTTGACGTGCGAGTCCGAGTTGACGGTGATCCACCACGCCTTGCCCTCGGCGAGCAGGCTGTCCCACAGGCCGCCGACGGTGGCGGTCATCCAGTCGAAGCCACCCCACGTGCGGTAGCTCTCCAGCGGGTAGCCCGGGAACGACGCGGCCGACGGGTTGTTGTCGTAGTAGCCGCGGGCGCCGCCGCGCCCGTTCGGGGCCGGGATGCCGGCGGCCTGGTGACCGGGCGCGCCCTCGAAGCCGACGGCCACCGACGGGTCGGCGTCACGCCAGTTGCGGATCTCGTGCGGCGAGTCGATGCCGCGGCGGGCCGGGTGGTTGGCCAGGAACAGGGCGCCGTCGATCTTGCGGGCGCGGACCTGGGAACCGAGGAACTTGATGCCGGCGATCGCGGCCGCCTCGTTCTGCTCGGTCGTGTTGGTGGCCGGCAGCAGGTTGCCGTCGTACGCGTTCTCGAACTGCTTGAGAACCGAGACCTCGTTGCGGCTCGGGGTCACGAAGACGGTCGCGTGCTCGGCGGCCGGGATGTTCCACTCCAGACCCTGGAAGGTCAGGAGGTCCTTGTACGTCTCCCGGGTCTTGACGATGTCCGGGTTGACCTTCTCCACGCCGATCTTGGCGTGCGCGACGCTGCCGTGGTCGGTGATGACGACCCAGTCGAGACCGAACGCGCGGCCGTGCCCGGCCTGGTCGATCACCCGGTACTGGGCGTCCGAGCTGTACTGCGTGTGGATGTGGTGGTCGCCGGCGAGCCACTTGAACCCGCCCTTGTCCGAACCACCGCCCACCGGGCCGTGCGAGTGCGGCAGGCCCGCGGCCTGGGCGGCCGAGGGCACGGCGAGCACCGAGGCGGCGGCGCCGGCGCCCAGCAGGCCCGCGCCGCGCAGGAAACCGCGCCGGGAGACGTCGGACGGCGAGAGCTCGCTGTCCGGGATGCTCAGGTCGAGAGCGGGGGCGACGTCGCCTCCGGCGCTCTCGTGCGTGTGGTCGTGCTCGTGGTCGTGGCCGTGACCCATGACGATGTTTCTCCCAGCTGAGAGATAGACACATGCTCTTCCTGGCACACGTTGTCGTGATCACGCCAACGCCCGCTGTCGATCTAGTGACGTGCGGGGAAATTACTTTCGTAAGGTCGATCGCTGCCGTTGGTGTCGGGTGCCGGCCCCACCCGCGCTCCTAGCGTTCCGGTCATGGCGATAACGCTGCGAAAACTGACGAAGAGGTACGGGCGGACGCTCGCGGTCGACGGTCTCGACCTGGAGGTGCGGCCGGGGCGGGTCACGGGGTTCCTCGGGCCGAACGGGGCCGGCAAGTCGACGACGATGCGGATGGTGCTCGGCCTGGACCGGCCCACCTCGGGGAGCGCGCTGGTCGGCGGCCGGCCTTATGCCGAGCACCGGTGGCCGCTGCGGGAGGTGGGCGCGGTGCTGGAGGCGAAGGCCGCGCATCCGGGGCGGACCGGGCGCAACCATCTGCTGGCCATGGCGCGCAGCAACGCCGTTCCGGCCGGGCGCGTCGACGAGGTGCTGGGGATGGTCGGGCTCGGTGACGCGGCCCGGAAGCGGACCGGCACGTATTCGCTCGGCATGGGCCAGCGGCTCGGCCTGGCCGGGGCGCTGCTCGGCGATCCGGCGGTGCTGATTTTGGACGAGCCGGTCAACGGGCTCGATCCGGACGGGGTCCGCTGGATCCGTGGGCTGCTGCGCGATCTGGCGGCCGAGGGCAGGACGGTCTTCGTGTCGAGCCACCTGCTGACCGAGATGCAGATGACGGCGTCGCATCTCGTGGTGATCGGCAAGGGGCGGCTGCTGGCCGACGCGCCGATGGACGAGCTGCTGGGCGGGCACGGCTCGCTCGAGGACGCCTACTACGAGCTGACGGAGAGTGCGGCATGAGAGCGGCGATCAGTTCGGAGTGGACGAAGCTGTGGACGACGCGGACGATCTGGTGGGCCCTGCTGGCGGCGTTCGTGCTGATGGCGGCGGCCGCGGGGCAGAACGCCCTCTACGTCGAGAACGGCGATGTGTCGGCGTCGACGGCGGGTGATGTGGCGGTGCTGTCCGTCGCGATCGCGCAGCTCGCCTTCGTGGCGCTGGCCATGCTGGTGATGACCAGCGAGTATTCGGCGGGGACGATCCGGGCCACGGTGAGCTGGGTTCCGTCGCGGGGCCGCCTGTTGTCGGCCAAGATCGCTGTCGTCGCGGTCGTCACCCTCGTGGCCGGGGTGGCCGTGGGGCTGCTCGGCGGTGTGGTCGCGGCGGGCATTGCGGACAATTCATCCGGCATTCCCGGCGGCGCGGCCAAAATCGGCATTTATCTGGCTGGTCTGAGTATCCTGGCCACGGGGCTGGCCGCGGCGCTGCGCGGGCCGGTGGTCACGCTGGTCGTGCTGCTGATGGTGATCGTGGTGGTTCCGCCCCTGTTGCAGATTCCCGACATTTCCGTTCTGAACGGCATTGCGGATGCGTTCCCCGGGGTTGCGGGCAATCATTTCCTGTACGGCGACTCCGACCCGTACCCCCCAGCCGTAGGTCTTCTGATTCTCATGGGATGGACCGCGGCCGCCGTCGTTGTGGGGTGGCGCGTCCTCAAGCGCCGCGACGCCTAGACCAGGCCCGCCTCGTAGGCCAGGATCGCCGCCTGGACCCGGTTGCGGACGCCGAGACGGCTGAGCAGGCTGCTCACGTACGCCTTCACGGTGCCCTCGACCAGGAACAGGCGGCGGGCGATCTCGGCGTTGGACAGGCCCGCGCCGACCAGGGCCAGCACCTCGCGTTCGCGCTCGGTCAGGCCGTCCACCCGGTCGCGGGCGGCCGCGCCCGCGTGCAGGCGCGGGCCGGCCAGCTCGGTGATCACCCGATGCGCGACCTTCGGCGACAGGTAGGCGGCGCCCGCGGCCACCGCCCGTACGCCGGCGGTCAGCTCGCGCGGATCGCCCGCCTTGAGCAGAAACCCGGCGGCGCCGGAGGCGACGGCTTTGACGATGTACTCGTCCTCGCCGAACGTCGTCAGCACGACCACCCCGGTCTCCGGCGCCAGGCGGCGGATCTCGGCCGTCGCGGCCAGCCCGTCCAGCCGCGGCATCCGGATGTCCATCAGCACCACGGCCGGCCGGTGCCGGCGGACCGCCTCGACCGCCTCGGCGCCGTCGCCGGCCTCGCCGACCACCTCGATCTCGGTGTCGTTGGCCAGGATCGCGCGGATGCCGGCCCGGATCATCGCCTCGTCGTCGGCGATCAGAACGGGAATGCTCACGCCACGCGGTCCTTCCGTACGAGCCGGCCGCCGTCGAAGCACAGCCGGAAGGTGGGGTCGGCGAGCGGGAAGTTGCCGTCGCTGTAGTACTCGCAACCCGGTTCCGGATCGCGCACCCAGGCCTGCCGTTCGGGAAGGTCGAGGTCGGCGCGAGCGGCGCCCAGCGGCATCCGTTCGAAAGCGTCACCGCTCAGCACCGAGCCGTTCGCCGCGAACGGGTAGTAGGCCACCGCGGTGACCAGGGCCAGCGCGGCCGGGGTGAGCACGGCCGCGGCCAGGCTGCGCCGCACCCGCCGCTTCATCTCCACGACGGGCTCGTCGGCCGCCGGCGCGGCTCTGTGCGGAATCTCGGCCTCCAGCCGGAAACCCCCGCCGGGTCGCGGTCCGGCGGTCAGGGTCCCGCCATTGAGCCGTACGCGTTCACGCAGCCCCACCAGCCCGAGCCCACCCACCTCAGCCGTTCCCGCGGCGTTCCCTCCCGCCTCGCCCGCGCTCTCACCCGTCCGTGCGTCCTCGCTGGTCCCCGCGCTTTCACCCTTCCGCGCGCTCTGGCTGGTCCTCGCGCTTTCGCTCTTCCGCGCGCCCTGGCCGGTCCCCGCGCTTCCACCCCTCCGCGCGCTCGTCCCCACCCTCTCTGGGCGACCCCCTATTGCCGGATTTGTCACCGTAATTGCGGACTTGCTGCCGATGCGCGTCACCTCGACCGTGATCGGTGCGCCGGGGGCGTGACGGCTCGCGTTGGTGAGCGCCTCCCTGACCACCCGGTAAGCCGTGCGCTCGACGGCGGCCGGACCCGGATCGCCGGTGCGTCTCATGGTGACGGGCATGCCGGCCCGTGCGGCGTTGTCCACAAGTGACTCGACCGGATCGTCCACCGGCTCCAAGGGCGCCGCCTCGCCGGGGTCGCGCAGCAGGCCGATGATCTCGCGGAGCTGGTCGGTGGCGGTGGCCGCCGACTCGCGGATGCGGGTGGCCGTCGCCCGCCGCTCCTCCGGCACGTCGGGGCTGGTCTCCAGGGCGCCCGCGCCGAGCGCAATCAGGCTGAGCTCGTGACCGAGCGAGTCGTGCATCTCCTGTGCGATCCGCGACCGCTCCCGCAGCACCACCATGCGCCGCTCCGACTCCAGCCGGGCCGCCCGCTCCCAGCCGGCCGCCGCGAGCCGCCCGCGCTGCGCCCGGTAGCGGCCGGCCAGCCACGGGAAGATGCCCAGGATCAGCAGGAACATCACCAGCTGGAACCACTCGGCCGGCCCCACGCCGAGCACGCCGAGGTTGAAGACCGTGCCCGCGACCGCGATCAGGGCGAAGGCGGCCGCCACCGGCCGGACCCGCTCGGTGCGCAGCCCGACCAGATAGCTGTGCACCGGGATCCCGAAGGCGAAGTTGCCGTCCACGACGGTGGCCAGCACGACGGCCAGGCACCCGGCGAGGGGCCATCGCCGCCCCAGCACGGTCGCCGCCACACTGACCACGACGGCGGCCGCGCATCCGGCGACGCTCCCGCGCGTGGACTGGTTGGCCACCACCGGCGCCGCCAGCGCCAGCCCGAGCAGCCCGTCGACCATCCACTCCCGCCGAGCACCCATCCGGTCAGGCTAACCAGGGCCGTCCCGCCCGGGGTACTGCCGAAAGTCAGGTCTGCTGGGCCAGCCACTGGTCGAAGGTGGTGGGCGCGATCCGCACGTGGCCGGGATCGGGGAGCATGACCTTGCCGGCCATCTCGGTGCTGAAGGCGCCGTCCCAGGTGGGGATCAGCTTCACCGAACGCCCCTGAGCCTGGTGGGTGCGGCGGGCCATGTCGACCATGTCCTGCGGCTCGGGGCCGGCCAGGTCGGCGTAGCGGCCCCGCGGTTCGCCCGCCGCGAGCTCGGCCAGCACGTCGGCGACGTCGTCGGGGGCGACCGGCTGGAGGAGCAGGGGTGCGAGGGTGGCGGAGCCGTCGCGTTCGGTGCGGGCGGCGACCATGGCCGCGAAGTCGTGGAACTGGGTGGCCGGGACGATGGTCCAGGGGATCGGGCCCTCGGTGACGACCTGTTCCTGTGCGCGCTTGGCGGCGTAGTGGGCGTTGCCGCCGACCCGGTACAGGCAGGCGATCGACAGCAGGACGTGGTGGCGGACGCCGGCCCGTTCCTCGGCCGCGAGCAGGTGCCGGGTGGCGGTGGTGAGCCAGGTGATGGCCTCCATGGGGTCGGCCGCCGGGCCGTTCAGGGTGTCGACGACGGCGTCCACACCGGACAGGGTGTCGCCGATCGCGTCCTCCTGGAGCAGGTCGACGCCGTGCGAGCGGCTGATCCGTACGACCTCGTGCCCGTCCCGTTCCAGAGCCGCGACGGTACGGGCCCCGATGTTCCCGGAGGCGCCGGCGACCGCGATACGCATGACGAGTCCCCTCTCGGAGTGGTCACGCCGACGGTAACGCAGCCGGCACGTATTCGGCGCCGCAGGATTCGGCCAGGGACGGGCCGAACAGGGCGGCCGGGAAGAAGGCGCCGGGACGGCCCTCGCCGGCCAGCAGGCGGCGGGTGACCTCGGCCGGGACGGCGCCGGTGAAGTCCTGGGCGTCGCCGAGGCGCAGCCAGCCCTCGCGGACGGTGCCGTCGGGCCAGGTGACGCGGGCGTGGCCCCATGAGTGCTCACGCGGGCGGGGGCGGGCTTCGACCTCGACGGCGGCCAGGCGGCGGACGGCGAACGAGCGCAGCGGGGCGAAGGCGAGGAGGGAGGCGGCGAAGGGCAGGAGCGCGCGGGCGAGGGGAGCGGTCGGCGCCTCGCTGGACGCGGCGGTCACCGAGGGGGCACCGCTGGCGCGCTGGGCGGCGACGAGCTCGCCGAGCGGCATGCCGGCGGTGGTCACCGGCGAGCCGTCGGGCAGGGTCAGGGTCGTGGCGTCACCGGCCAGCCGGGCCGGGGCGAGCCGGCCGTCACGGTAGCGGCGGCCCTGGAACCGCCGGCCGCCGGCCACACCGGGAAGCCCTTCCAGGATCGTGGCGGCGAGGGCCTCACCGAGACGCCCGGTCTCGATCGCCAGCGAAGGGATCATGTCGACGCGGACGTCCGAAGGAGTGGGACGGTCCGCGCACAGCTTGACCACGACGCTTTCCGTGGCGGTCACGCCGAAGCCGGCGCCGGTGATCAGCGAACGCCCGGCTTGGGTGGCGGCTTCATGCAGCCCGAGTACGCCCGTGACGGCGGCGACGTCATTGGCCAGGTCGACGTAGTGACTGGCCGGCAGGCAGGCCCGGATGATCGGCCCGGCCGTCGCCCCGAACGGCCCGACCGTGTTGATCACAACAGCGGGCCGTTGCCGCCGGATCTCCTCCGCGGCCTCCTCCACCGTGCGCGCGACCAGCGTGCGGACGCGGTCGGCGCTCGGCGCGCCGCTTCCGGGGGCCGGGTCGGCGCCGGAGGTCGGGGTGGGAGCGGAGGGCGCGGCGGTGGCGATGCTTGTGGCGGCTGCGGTCAGGCGGGTGGCGTCGCGGCCCAGCAGCGTGGGGGTGATGCCCCGGCGCAGGAGTTCGGTGGCGATGGCGCGGGCGCTGCGGCCCGTGCCGCCCAGGATCCAGACTTCGTCGGTCATGACGGCGCTCCCCGGAAGGTGATGACATGGCGTGTCATGACTGTAGCCGTGATGACACGTGATGTCATCACGTAGGATGGCGGGTGTGAGCAGATGGCGGCCCGGCGCGCGTGAGCGCCTCGAGGAAGCGGCCGTCGAGCTCTTCGTCGAGCAGGGCTTCGCGGCGACCACGGTTCCGCAGATCACCGCGCGGGCCGGCCTGACCACCCGCACGTTCTTCCGGCACTTCGCCGACAAGCGCGAGGTGCTCTTCGGCGGCGACGAGATCCCGGCCATGGCCACCCGCATGATCGAGGAGGCCCCGCCCGCCGCCGCACCGATGACCGTGATCCTCGAGGGCCTCCGTGCCGTCACCGCCGCCCGCTTCGAGAGCCGTCGCGACGAGCTGCGCGTGCGGCGGGAGATCGTCCGCTCCGATCCCGGCCTCCGCGAGCGCGACCTGCGCAAACGAGACTCCCTGAGGGCCGCCGTGAGCGCCGGCTTCGAGGCCCGGGGCGTCGCGCCCCTTCAGTCCGCCCTGCTGGCCGAGACCGCCGTGATGCTGCTGTTCGTCTCCTTCGACGAGTGGCTCGACCAGCCCGGCGACCGCACCCTCATCGCCATCATCGAGGACGCTCTGACCTCCCTCCGTGAGGCGATCGCCTGACGGGGTCAGCCGATGATCGGGCGGAAGAGGCCCAGGGCGATGCTCGTGCCGAGGGCGACGGCAGACAGGGCGAGCGCGCCCAGCAGCAGGGCCGTGTCGGCGGTGGTGAAGACCTGGCGGCGGGCGTAGGTGCGGGCGATGCCGGAGTCGAAGCCGCGGGCGTCCATGGCCACGGCCAGGCGGCCGCCCCGGCGCAGGGCGCCGACCAGCAAGGCGAACGCTGTGGAGATGAACAGGCGGAGAGCCGCTATCGGGTTGCGGCCGGCGTCCACGCCGCGGGCCCGGCGGGCCAAGGTGATCATCTGCCACTCCTGGTCGAGCAGGGGGAGCAGGCGGAAGGCGGCCAGGGCGCCGATGGCGAAGCGGGGTGGGGCCTTGGCGTTCTGAACCAGGGAGTCGGCCAGGTCGGTGGGGTCGGTGGTGGCGAAGACGATCACGCCGGGGACGGCGATGGCGAACAGGCGCAGGATCAGGCCGAGGGCCGACAGCAGCACGCCGGTGGTGATGTCGAACGGGCCCAGGTCGAGCAGCAGGCGGCCGCCCCGGTCGGCCGCGAACAGGACCATGGTGGCCAGCAGGCCCAGCGCGGCGATCAGGAGCGGCCAGGCTCGGCGGGCCAGGACGGACAGGCGTACGCCGAAAAGAGGAAGCACCGCCAGCTCGATCGCCAGGGCGATGGCCGGGGTCAGCGGGTCGAGAGTGGACAGCAGGGGCAGCGTGAACAGCAGCGCCGCGCCCAGCTTGGCCGTCGGGTTGCGCCGGGCCAGCGGCGCCGCGGGGTCGGCCACGGGCTGAAGAACGAAGCTCATCGGCGCCGCCGGGCGATGAGGGCCGCGGGGCCGGCGTGGGTGTGCCGGAGGCGGCTCACAAGCGCCGCCGGCGGGGGAGCGGGTCGGGCAGCCGCGGGGTGCCCAGGGGGAACGTGCGGTCGGCGACGGTCTGGACGAAGTCGTCGTCGTGGGTCACGGCGACGATCGCGTGGCCGTCGTCGCGCAGCGTGGCCAGCAGGGTGACCAGCTCGATCCACGTGCGGCGGTCCTGGCCGAACGTGGGCTCGTCGAGCACCAGCAGCCGGGGCGCGGTGGCCAGGGCGGTGGCCACGCTGAGACGGCGGGCTTCGCCGCCGGAGAGGGTGTACGGGTTGGCCGCCGCCAGCTTCGTGAGGCGCAGCCGCTCCAGCAGGTCGTCGATCACCCGCTGGTCGAAGCGGCCCAGCCGGCGCGGGCCCAGGGCCAGCTCGTCGGCGACGCGTGTGGTCACGAACTGGTGCTCCGGGTTCTGGAAGACCGAGCCGATCCGGCCGGTGAGCGTGGCCGCCCGCCAGCGGTGCGGGGGCTTCGGGTCGCCGAACGCGTGCACCCGGCCCGCCGTGGGGGCGAGCAGGCCGCCCAGCAGCAGCGCGAGCGTCGACTTGCCGGCGCCGTTGGGGCCGGTCACGGCCAGGACCTCGCCCTCGCCGACGCCGAGCGCCACGGGGGCCAGGCGCCCTGCGACTGTGGCCTGCTCCGTGCGTACGAGGGAAGGATCGGCCGTTGACCTTGATTTGAGCGGGGGAATCGTGAAGCCCGGAACCCAGACGCCCTCGTCGGCCAGGCGATCGCCGTAGGCCGCGAACACCACCTCGGGCGCGCCGTCGGCCCGCACGCCCCCGCCCGGCTCCAGCACCACCACGCGGTCGACCAGCGGCAGCGCCTCGGCCACCCGGTGCTCCACGATGATCATGGAGGCGTCCAGGCGCAGGGCGGCGATGGCCTCGCGGACCAGCACGGCACCGTCCGGATCGAGGTTGGCCGTCGGCTCGTCGAGCAGCAGCAGTCGCGGGCGCAGGGCGAGCACCCCGGCCAGGGCCAGGCGCTGCGCCTCGCCGCCGGACAGGGCCGCGGTCGAGCGGATGATCGGATAGGGGAAGCCGACGCGGTCGAGCGCGTCGCTGACCCGCGGCCAGATGTCGGCCGGCGGCACACCGCGATTTTCCAGGCCGAACGCCACGTCGTCGCCGCTGCGGGCCATCACGAGCTGGGTCTGCGGATCCTGGAAGACGATGCCGACCTGGTCGCGGGCCTTGCGCGGGTCGAGGCCGTCGATCTCGATGACGCCCTCGGCCTCGCCCGAGTCGTCCGGCAGCAGGCCGGCCAGCGCGGCCAGCAGGGTGCTCTTGCCGGCCCCGGAGGGACCGAGCAGGAGCACCCGCTCGCCGTGCGTGATCCGCAGGTCGACGTCGCGGACGGCCCAGGCGCGACGGCCCGCGTGCCGCCAGCCGAAACCGCGGAGGACGACCTCACTCATGCCGGGAATGACACCAGATCAGACGAGTGCGCGCGAACGCCCCGCCGCGAAGCGGTCGAGAACACCTGTCTGCGCCAGCGCGCGGGTCAGCGCGACGCTGCCGAGACCCGCGATCACCAGCGACGACAGCGCGGTGATGACGATGTACCAGATCCGCATGGTGGCCCACGACGTGCCGCCGTACCAGACGAAGGCGTCGTAGACCGATGCCACCAGCCCGGCCGTGGTGGCCGCGAGCAGGGCCACCGGCAGGTTGTAGACCTTGTAGGCGAAGGCGGCGAACACCAGCTCGGCCCCGAGGGCCTCGAGCGGGCCCTGGATGACCAGCGTCCAGCCCCAGCTCGTGCCGATGGCGGCCGACACCAGGGCGGCCAGGGTGAGGGTGTAGAAAGCGGCGCCCGGTTTGCGGACGATCAGCGCGCCGAGCACGGCCGGCACCAGCCAGACGCCGTAGATCACGCACCGGCCGGGCAGCGGAATGGCGTCGGCGGGGCCGTTCCAGAGCAGGCCCCAGGCCCAGAAGATCACGCCGAAGGCGACGGCGATGATCGAGGAGATGACGATGTCGATGGTGCGCCATCGGTTGCTCATGTGGTTCCTCCCGAGCTTCCTGCGCTGGCATTACCCAGATCAGGTACGAGGGTCTGCGGTGTCACCCGCACTCTCAGCGCTGTGCGCTCCCCTGTCGGCGTGCATTACTTTCGATGACGTTAACACTGCGAGGGAGTGATCACACATGGAGATCAAGGCCCGAGGTTTGACATTCGACGTCTTCGATGGTGGCCCGTCGGAGGGCGACCCGGTTCTGCTGCTGCACGGCTTCCCGCAGGACCACCGCGAGTTCGATCTTCTCGCGCCGAAACTGCACGCGGTGGGTCTGAGGACGTACGCCATGGATCAGCGCGGTGTCTCACCAGGCGCCCGCCCGGCGGACGTCGGGGCGTACCGGATCACCGAAGCCGTCGCCGACGCGGTCGGCGTGCTCGACGCCCTCGGACTGGAGTCGGCGCACGTCATCGGTCACGACTGGGGCGCCAACGTCGGCTGGATGCTCGCTGCCTGGCATCCCGAGCGGGTGCGCACCCTCACCGCCGTCTCCGTCCCGCATCCCAAGGCGCTGCAACTCGCGTTGCGGGTCCGCCCGGCCCAGCGGGCCCGGCTGGCCTACTTCAAGGTCTTCCAGTCGCCAGTGGCCGAGCGGTTGCTGCTCGCCCGCGACGCCGCCACCCTGCGCTGGATGCTCAAGCCGATCGGCGAGCGGGCCGAGCTCTACGTCGAGGCCAACCGCGAGCCGGGCCGCCTCACCGGCGGGCTGAACTGGTACCGGGCGCTGACCTTCGACCAGCTCAAGGACGTACGCCTGATCCGCGTGCCCACCACGTACGTCTGGAGCGACCAGGACGGCGTGGTCTCGCTGACCGCGGCGCTGCGCACCCGGGACTGGGTCGACGCCGACTACCAAATGGTCGCTATGCGCGGTATCAGCCATTGGGTGCCCGAGCAGGCGGCGTCCGCCCTGTCCGAGGCCGCCATCACGCGTATCCAGGGAGTTTGATTCACGTTCATCTTGGGGTATCCGTCGCGGCATGCCACCCGAGAAGCCGCGGATGAAGCACGAGTCGGAGAAACAACGCTGGGACCGCAACTTCGCCGATCTCCTCCAGGAGCTGCGGGTCGCGCAGACCGGCATCCAGATCCTGTTCGCCTTCCTGCTGACCCTGCCGTTCAGCAACGGCTTCCCCAAGGTCACGCAATTCCAGAAGGACACGTACGTCGTGGCGCTGCTGGCCGCCGCCGGCGCCACCGCGATGATCATCGCGCCGGTCGCCTTCCACCGGGCGCTGTTCCGCCAGGGCCGCAAGCCCGAGCTGGTCCGTTACGCCCACCGGATGGCGACCGGCGGCCTGGCCTTCCTGCTGGTCTCGATGGTGGCCAGCGTCCTGCTGGTGACCGACTTCATCCTGGACCGGCCGATCGCCTTCGTCTTCAGCGCCCTCACCGGCCTCTTCTTCCTCACCTTCTGGGCGGGCATCCCGTGGCTGCGCCGCAACTGGATCGACGAGGACGACGAGGACGACGAGGAGGACTACGCGCGGGCTAGCGACGAGAAGCTTTCAGGCCGAGACGCCTGAGCTCCAGCTCGGCCAGGGCGTCGACCGCCTCCGGGTCGCCGTTGCGCCAGCTCTGCGCGATGTCCGGGCCCATCTTGGCCAGCCGGTTGAGGGGCTGGCCGGCCAGGGCCCGCAGGGCGAGCAGGTCGCGGCCGGCGGGCTCGTTCCGCACGGAGGTGGCGACGCCGGCCCGGCGGATCCAGCGGATCCGCAGCGGCAGCCACAGGAAAAGGACCAGCGCCAGCGGCACGGCAACCGCGGCCAGGGCCATGATGATCGCCATCTGGTCGACGATCTCCTGCTGCTGGCGGCCGGCGTCGGCCAGATTGCGGGCCGCGTCGGCGGCGCCCGTGAACGGCTTGACCAGCTGGTCGCCGACGAGCGGCACCCGGCCCACCTTGCCGCCCGCGTCGGCCAGGTTGTCGGCGATGCCGCCGCCCGCGCTCTCCAGCTTGGCGCCGGGAACGCCCAGCTTCTCGACCATGTCGTGCACCCACAGGCCGGCGCGAACCCAGAGGTAGACCCAGATCACCACGGCGATGTCGGTGATCAGCTGGCGGACGGCGGTGGGGATCCTGTCGGCATAGAGCTTCACGCGGTCAGGGTCCCACGTAGACGGTCCTACCGCGCGGCCGCACAATCGGGGCAGGTTCCGAAGATCTCCATCGTGTGCGAGACGTCGACGAAGCCGTGCTTGCCGGCCACCTTGTCGGCCCACGACTCCACGGCCGGGCCCTCCACCTCGACCGCGCGGCCGCACGAACGGCACACCAGGTGGTGATGGTGGCCCTGACTGCACCGGCGGTAGAGGTGCTCGCCGCCGGGCGGGCGCATCACGTCGATCTCGCCGGCGTCGGCCAGGCCCTGCAACGTGCGGTAGACGGTGGTCAGCCCCACCCGCTCACCCCGCTCCCGCAGGATGGCGTGCAGCTCCTGAGCGCTGTTGAAGCCCTCGGTCTCGGCCAGCACGGCGCTGACCGCGCTGCGCTGCTTGGTGTTGCGCTGCTGACTCTCGGTGCTCACGAACGAACCTCCCTCGCATGGCTGACGGCGTCGGCGACGATGTGCGCGACGTGGTCGTCCACCAGGGAGTATGCGATCTCCCGGCCCCGTCGTGCACCTCGCACCACGCCCGCGCCGCGCAGCACCCGCAGATGTTGCGACACCAGCGGCTGCGGCGCCCCCAGCTTCTCCACCAGCTCGTGCACGCAGCGCTCGCCGGCGCCCAGCTCGGCCACGATCGCGACGCGGATCGGGGCCGAGAGCGCCCGCAGCAGCTCGCCGGCCGGCTCGAATGCCTCGTAACCCATTGTCAGGCCTCCTGGAGAACCACGTCAGGGGGCTCCACCTCGCGGGGCGGCTGGGCCCGGCGGCGCAGGACCCGCCAGGTCGCGCCGCCGACGGCGATCGCCACGAAGATGGCCAGGGCCAGGATGACCGTGGTCGCGCCGGGCGGGGTGTCCACCTCGGCCGAGAAGACGACGCCGGCACCGGCCGCGCCGACGCCGATCAGCATGGCGGCCACCATCGTGCTGCGGAAGCCCCTGGTCACCTGCTGGGCGGCGGCCACCGGGATGACCATCAGGGCCGAGACCAGCAACAACCCGACGGTCCGCATGGCGATGGTCACGGTGACGGCGGTGGTCACGGCCATCAGGAGATTGAGCGTACGGACGGGCAGGCCGCTCACCCGGGCGTACTCCTCGTCGTTGCAGACCGCGAACAGCGCGGGCCGGAAAGCCAGCATCGCGATCAGCACGAGCGCGCCCAGCACGGCGATCAGCGCGATGTCGGTCGGCGACGTCGTGATGAGCGAGCCGAACAGATATTGGATCAGGCTGTTGCTGCTGGCGTCGTCGGAGAGCGAGACCAGCACCACGCCGCCGGCGATGCCGCCGTAGAACAGCAGGGCCAGGGCGAGGTCGCCCGAGGTGCGGCCGCGCTCGCGGATCAGCTCGACCCCGATGGCGCCGGCCGCCGAGACGATCACCGCGGCCAGCACGGGTGACTGGTTGAGCAGCAGGCCCACGCCGACGCCGGTCAGGGCGACGTGGCCGATGCCGTCGCCGATCAGCGACAGCCGCCGCTGCACCAGGTAGATGCCGAGCGAGGGCGCGGCCAGGCCGATGATGAGCGCGCCGGCCAGGGCTCGCATCATGAAGTCGTACTGGAAAAGATCCATTTCAGTTTGCTGCCATGCGGTCGGTGGGGGCCCACTCGCAGATGCCCGCGGTGGGCTGGACGGCGTGCGGATGCACGTGGTCGTGATCGGGCTCGGCGTGATGGCCGGCCGGCTCCGGTGGCGCGCCCTCGAAGGCGATGCGGCCCTCGTGCACCACCACGGCCCGGTCGATCAGCGGGCGCAGCGGGCCGAGCTCGTGCGCCACCAGCAGGATCGTGCCGCCGCCGTCGCCGAAGCGGCCCAGCGCGGCCGCGAACGCCTCCTGGCTGGCCGCGTCGACTCCCGCGGTGGGCTCGTCCAGGACCAGCAGGTCCGGCTTTCCGGCCAGGGCGCGGGCGATCAACGTACGCTGCTGCTGCCCACCCGAGAGAGTCGAGACCGGGTCGTTGATCCGGTCGAGCAGGCCGACGTCGGTCAGCGCGTCGCGCACGGCCGTCTTGTCGGCCGCGCCGGGCAGCCGGAAGATGCCGCGGCGGGCCAGCCGTCCGGAGGCGACGACCTCGCCGACCGTGGCCGGGACCCCGCTGCCGGCGCCGAGACGCTGCGGCACATAGCCGACCCGGGCCCACTGCTTGAAGCGCCGCTGCGGCGTACCGAAGAGGTCGATCTCGCCGCGGCCGATCGGGACCAGGCCGAGGATCGTGCGGATCAGCGTGGACTTGCCGGAGCCGTTCGCGCCGAGGATGGCGACGACCTCTTTCTGTTCGACGCTCAGGGAGACGTCGTGCAGGATCTCCCGGCCCTCGTATCCGACGGCCAGATGGCGTACGTCGACGATGCTCATGCTGTGCACCCCAGTGCGGTGGTGATGGCGGTCAGGTTCGCGCGCATCACGGAGAAATAATCTTGGGAGGAGTCGGTCAGGCCTTCGAGCGGATCGAGGACGGCCGTCTTGGCGCCGACCTCGCGGGCGATGGTCTCGGCCACGGCCGGGCTGACCAGCGTCTCGAAGAAGATCGTGGTGGTGCCGGTCTCCTTGGCGGTCTTGGCCACCTCGGCCAGGCGCTGCGGTGACGGCTCGGCCTCGGGGGAGATGCCGGTGATGCCGACCTCGGTGAGGTCGTAGCGGTCGGCCAGATAGTGGAACGCCTCGTGGCTGGTCACCAGCTCGCGGCGCTCGCAGGTCTTGAGCCCGGTCGCGTACTCGGTGTTGAGCTTGTCGAGCTCGGTGTGCAGGGCGGCGGCCCGGGCCTTGTAGTCGGCCGCGTGCGCGGGGTCGGCCTGGCCGAGGCGCTCGCCGAGCTTGTCGGCGATGGTGGCGAAGCGGACCGGGTCGAGCCAGACGTGCGGGTCCATGCCGCCCTCGGCCGTCTCGTGCTCGTGCTCCTCGCCGTCGTGGTCGTCCTCGCTCGCCGGCAGCAGGGTCACCACCGAGGCGGCGTCGAACGCGTGGTCCTTGCCCTCCTGGGCGACGGCCTCGTCGACCGCCGGCTGGAAGCCCTTGAGATAAACGACCAGGCCGGCCCCGGCCACATCACCCACCTGGCGCGGGGTGAGCTCGATGTCGTGCGGCTCGGCGCCCGGCTTGGTGAGGTTGGAGACGCTCACCTGGTCGCCGCCGATGCGCTCGCTGAGGAACTGCAGCGGATAGAAGGCGGTGACCACGGCCAGCTTGCCGTCCTCGGATCCGGAGCCGCTGCCGCAGCCGGCCGCTCCGGTGAGGGCGAGCAGGAGGACGGCGAGAAGGCGGCGCATAGCATCTACTGTCGCCGACAATGATAATGATTGTCAAAAGCGCATAGGTCACACTGCCTTGGCGACCACGGCCGCCATCAGCAGAACGAGCATGATCAGCCGGATGACGCGGGTCGACGGCGACTGCACCGGCCAGGTCGTGAAGGTCAGCGTGGCCAGGCCCAGCCCGAGCAGGAACAGCAGGGCCGCACCGACGATCCCCGGCAGGAACAGGCCCGCCATCAGAACGGCCAGCGCCACGATGAAGGCCGTGGTCGGGCTCACCCGGGCCAGCCGGCGCAGCACATTGTCGGACGGTGTCACCGCGTCACCCCTGTCTCGGCTCTCGTACCCTGTCGCCATGCTGGTGCTCAACCGCTTCGACGTGCCGCCGGACACGCGCGACGAGTTCGTCGCCCAGGCCCACGCGGCCCTCGCCGCGCTCGCCGAGCGACCCGGATATCTCTCCGGGCGGCTCGCCCGCGCGCTCGAGGACCCCACCCGATGGACGCTCGTCACCGAATGGGAGTCGGTGGGAGCCTACCGGCGCGCGCTGGGCGCCTTCGATGTGAAGGTGCACGCCACCCCGCTGCTCGCCCGCTCGCTCGACGAGCCGTCCGCGTTCGAGACGCTCGCCTCGGCCGCGCCGGGCTCACCGGTGGTCGAGGCGGAGAGCGACCGGGCCTCCGAGCCCTGGCGTTGACGACTACTGTTGCCACCATGACCGCGGCGCCGCCCTTCATTCCGCCTCCCCCGCCGGGGCCCGGCGTGCAGCCGCCCTTCCCAGCGCCGCCGGTCGAGGGCAAAGGCCGGCGCATCGGCATGGGGCTGGGTGTCGCCGGCATCGTGATGGTGCTGGTCTGCGGGGGTGGGGTGGCCGCGCTCATCGGCCTGATCTCGGCCGGCACGAGCGCCATCCAGGAGCAGGCCCACGCGGCGGTCGACGACTATCTGAACGCTTTGAAATCCGAGAACTACGCGGCGGCGTACGACGACCTCTGCGAAAGCGCCCGGCGCCGGGAGTCCCAGGCCGAGTTCCGCACCCGTGTCTCGGCCGGCGAGCCGATCGTCTCGTGGCGACTGGGCGAGGTCGAGGCGACGTACGGCATCTCCGTGCCCGTCGAGGCCACCTTCGCCGGCGGCGACGTCGAACAGCTGACCGCCGAACTCGACCAGAACACGTCCACGGGCGAGTTCGAGGTGTGCGACATCGCGGAGTAAATTCTCTGTTCGTCCCGATCCACACTGATGTCCCCGCCGACACCCAGCCGGCGTAGGAGGAACATGCCCGCCGACCGTATCGATGCCGTCGTCAGCCTGGCCAAGCGCCGTGGCTTCGTCTTCCCCTCCAGCGAGATCTACGGAGGAACCCGCTCGGCCTGGGACTACGGTCCGCTGGGCGTGGAGCTGAAGGAGAACGTCCGCCGCCAGTGGTGGCGCACGATGGTCCAGCAGCGCGACGACATCGTCGGCCTCGACTCCGCCGTCATCCTCGCGCGCGACGTGTGGGCGGCCTCCGGCCACCTCGACGCGTTCGTCGACCCGCTGACCGAGTGCCAGTCCTGCCACAAGCGGTTCCGCGCCGACCACCTGGAGGAGGCGTGGGAGGCCAAGCACGGTTCGCCGCCCTCCTCGCTCCAGGAGCTCAACTGCCCGAACTGCGGCAACAAGGGCACCTTCACCGAGCCGAAGATGTTCAACGGCCTGATGAAGACGTACCTGGGCCCGACCGAGAGCGCCGAGGGCCTGCACTACCTGCGGCCCGAGACGGCGCAGGGCATCTTCGTCAACTACAACAACGTGGCCCAGGCGGCCCGCAAGAAGCCGCCGTTCGGCATCGCGCAGATCGGCAAGAGCTTCCGCAACGAGATCACGCCGGGCAACTTCATCTTCCGGACGCGTGAGTTCGAGCAGATGGAGATGGAGTTCTTCGTCGAGCCCGGCAGCGACGAGAAGTGGCACGACTACTGGCTCCAGGAGCGCTGGAACTGGTACCGCGACCTCGGTCTGTCCGAGTCGAACCTGCGCTTCTTCGAGCACCCGGCGGAGAAGCTGTCGCACTACTCCAAGCGCACGGTCGACATCGAATACAGGTTCCAGTTCGGTGGTACGGAGTTCGCGGAGCTCGAGGGCATCGCCAACCGCACCGACTTCGACCTGTCGACCCACTCGAAGCACTCCGGCGTGGACCTGTCGTACTTCGACCAGGAGAAGCAGGAACGCTGGGTGCCGTACGTGATCGAGCCGGCGGCCGGTCTCACCCGCGCGGTGCTGGCCTTCCTGCTAGAGGCGTACGACGAGGACGAGGCCCCGAACACCAAGGGCGGCGTCGACAAGCGGACGGTCATGCGCTTCGACCCCCGCCTGGCCCCGATCAAGGTGGCGGTGCTCCCGCTCTCGCGCAACCCCGACCTGTCCCCGAAGGCCCGGGGCCTGGCCGCCGACCTGCGCAAGCGCTGGATCGTCGAGTTCGACGACTCGCAGGCGATCGGCCGCCGCTACCGCCGCCAGGACGAGATCGGCACCCCGTTCTGCGTGACCGTCGACTTCGACACCCTGACCGACGACGCGGTCACGGTGCGCGACCGCGACACGATGAAGCAGGAGCGGGTGGCCCTCTCGCAGATCGAGAGCTACCTGCTCGCCAAGGGTCTCTAGCCGAGCTTTTTTCAGTGGGCGAACCCGCCCGGTCGGCCGTTACGGTCCGCGATCAGCCCAGCCAGGGTCGCCACGGCGATCTCGGCCGGCGTCCGCGACCCGATGTTGAGGCCGATCGGGCGGTGCACCCGCTCGATCTGTTCCGCGCCGACGCCACGCTCCCGAAGCGCGGCGACATGCGGCCCCTCGACCTTGGGGTTGCCGACGATCCCGATCCACCGGGTCTCGGCGGCCAGCGCTTCGTCGAGCACTTCCCCGATCTCGGCCCGGTGGTGATCGCTCAGCACGACATCGGTGTGCGCGTCGAGGCCGGCCGCCCCGAGATCGTGCACGAAGGTGTCGCCGTGCGCCCGGGGCAGCCCTTGAAGCCGAGTCTCATCCGGCTCCACGAGCACAGCCTGAAACCCGACCTCGACGGCGAGCCGCAACATCGCCTCACCCACCGCCGACTGAAACACCACCACAAGCTTCCGCGGACTCAGCTCGTCACCCACACCGCTGACTCTGCCAGATTCGCTGTAGCCGCAGTCATAGGCGCGCGACTACCCTCCGGAAAGCGTCAACCCCGGCGGCATGCCAGAGGCAGAGGCGACCGGGGTCTTCGTCCAACAGGTTACCCAACCCGGCGGGAAGAGGCCACCGATGACAGGCAACGCACCGGAGACTCTCGCGGTACTGCGCCGCCGGCTGTCGCCGGAGCGGTTGGAGCCGTACCTTCTCGCCGCCGGTGGCGACCTCGCGGCTGCCCTGGATCTTTACGCCTGGAACTCTGAGATCTCCGCCGCCCTGGGCGTCACGAGCGGTCACGTCGAGGTTCTCCTCCGGAACGCCATGCACGATGAGCTGGTCGTCTGGTCCACGCAACGGTTCGGGGAGCCGCGGTGGTATCTCGACCCCGGTCACCTGCTGCAATCACGTGCTCTGACCGACATTCGAAGCGCGCGGCAGCGGGTGGCCCGCCACGGCCGTCCGGAAACGCCCGGCCGGGTCGTCGCCGAGCTCAATCTGGGTTTCTGGCGATTTCTGCTCGCCAGTCATTACGACCGCACGCTGTGGCGGGAATGTCTTCACCGAGTCTTCCCGGGCCGGGCGCGACGGCAGGTGCACGACGCGGTGGAGCGGCTCCACCTCGCGCGTAATCGCCTGGCGCACCACGAGCCGATGTTCAACCGGCCTGTAGCCGAGATCCACGCGACCGCTGTCGGCGTGGCGGCGTGGATCTGCCGGACGAGTGGCGCCTGGATCGAGAGCCACAGCCGAACAGTGTCTCTGCTCGGTGGGCGGGCCGACGGCGGCGCGGATTTTCGGGGGGAATGAGGGGCATGGCATGCTCGAAGGCGTGACCATCGCACCTCTCATGCTCGGCGAGCGCGCCGTCAATCCGCCTGTCGTGCTGGCTCCCATGGCCGGCATCACCAACGTGGCGTTTCGGCGGCTGTGCCGTGAGCAAGGGGGCGGGGTCTACGTCTGCGAGATGATCACGACGCGGGCGCTCGTGGAGCGGATTCCCAAGACGCTCAAGATGGTGGCGTTCGCCGAGGACGAGGACTTTCGGAGCCTTCAGCTGTACGGCGTCGACCCGGACGTGACGGCGCGGGCCGTGCGCATGGTGGGCGAGGACAACCTGGCCGACCACGTCGACCTCAACTTCGGGTGTCCGGTGCCCAAGGTGACGCGGCGCGGCGGCGGGTCCGCTCTGCCGTGGCGGCGGAAGCTCTTCGGCCGGATCGTCAAGCAGGCCGTCGACGCGGCCGCCGAATACGGGATCCCGCTCACGATCAAGATGCGCAAGGGCATCGACGACGACCACTTGACGTACGTCGAGGCGGGGCTCATCGCGCAGGAAGCCGGAGTCGCCGCGGTCGCGCTGCACGCCCGTACGGCCGAACAAAGGTATTCCGGAAACGCGGACTGGGACGCCATCGCGACGCTGAAGCAGGCGCTCGACGTGCCCGTTCTCGGCAACGGCGACATCTGGGAAGGATCCGACGCGCTGCGCATGGTCGAGCAGACCGGCGTCGACGGGGTTGTCGTCGGGCGCGGATGTCTGGGGCGGCCGTGGCTGTTCGCCGACCTCGAGGCGGCCTTCACACAGGGGCCCGGCTACAAGCCGGTGCTGCCGGCCCTGGGTGAGGTCGCGAAGATCATGTCGCGGCACGCGGAGCTGCTGGTGGACGCGCTCGAGGATGAGAAGCACGGGTGCGCCGACTTCCGCAAGCACATCGCCTGGTACCTGAAGGGCTTCCCGGTCGGCGGGGAGCTGCGCCGGGCCCTGTCGATGGTGTCGTCGCTGGCCGAGCTGGACGACCTGCTGGGCAAGCTCGACCCGTCGGCGCCGTTCCCGGAGGAGGAGCTCGGCAAGCCGCGGGGCCGCGTCAACGCGCCGGGCAAGGTCTCTTTGCCGTACGGCTGGCTCGACAGCCGCGACGACGAAAGCGTGCCCGAGGGCGCCGAGATGGAGAACAGCGGAGGCTAGGCTCCTCGGCGGGCGATAAGGGCGGTCAGTGTCAACGGGACCGCGCAGAGGGCGAAGAGGACCGCGAGCGGCAGGTCGACGGCGAAGCCCAGGTAGAGCACGACGGCGAAGACCTCGCCGGCGAAGCCGGAGACCGACAGTACGGTGGTTCGCGCCGGGCCGGTGATCCGGTCCTGGAGCCGGGCCTCGGCGCGGATCATGGCGTACTGCAGCAGGCCGAAAGCCGTCGAAACGGCGATCATTCCCCAGAGGTGCGGGGTGAGGGCGCCGGCCGTCAGCAGGGCGGCCGCCCCGCCGAGCGTCCAGGAGAGCCCGCGCCCCCGCCCGGCGAGGGCGCTCCCGGCCGCCATGGCCAGGGCGGTCAAGCCGAACAGCAGGGGTACGGCCTCGGTCGCGGCGCCCTTGTCCCGGGCGAGCAGCGGCAGATATTCGTCGAGCGCGCTGAAGCCGGGCACGAGCGCGGCCACCAGCACGGCCCGTGCCACCACCCGTGTTCCGACGGCTTCCCGCAGCCCGCTCCGGAGAGTGCGCCAGTACGACATGTCGGAAATGTCCGGCCCGGAGGGATGGTGCGGCGCGGGGGGATCGTGCGGCGCGGGGGAGTCGGGTGGGGGCGGAGGGATGGCGGTCCGGGTTTCGGGTAGGCGCAGGGCCAGCAGGGCGCCGAGAAGCTTGACGAGGACGCTCATGATGGCGACCAAAGTGAAGCCGCCCGCGTGCAAAGCGGGAGTGGCCAGCAGAGTGGCGGCCAGCATGGCCAGGATGGAGAGGGTCTCGGCTCGGCCGATCAGGCGGGCGTAGGCGTTCTCCTCCGGGACGACGTCGTAGACCAAGGCCTCCAACGTGCCCGAGCCCAGCGATCCGCCCAAGCCCCACAGCACGAAACCCGCCGTGAAACCCCAGTACGACGGCCACAGCAACCACGTCGCGTAGCCGGCCGCCGTGAGGGTCTCACCTATCGCGTACAGCCTCTTGCGGGACCAGACGTCGGCCAGCGCGCCCGACGGGATCTCGGCCGCGAAGGCGACCACCGACCAGATCACGAACAGCGATGAGACCTGGGGCGTGGTGAGGCCGGCGTCCGCGAACAGCAGCGCGTACACCGGGTAGAGCGGCACGCCCTCGGCGAGGGCCCGCACCGCGTAAAGGTTTCAACGTCAAGCCGGATGCATGACCTCAGTCTGCCCCACCCGTCAACGCAATTCGGCCTCGTCGGCCGCGGCCCGGCCCGACTCCCACCCTTCGAGGCTGTCGATGCGGCTGCCGCGTGCCCGGACCGTACGGGGAAACGCCTTTTGCATGACCTCGCGCACCTGGACCTCGCGGTTGCGCAGCACCGGCAGAAGGTCGCTGTGCTGCTCGATCTCGTGCCGGGTGGCCTGCGAGAGGCGTTCGCCGATGCGGACCGCGTACGCCACCAGGAAGCTCCGCCGGAACGCCTTGATCCGGGCCTTGCCCTTGGCCGGCTCGTCGCGGGCCATCGCCCGGTTCGCCTGCACCAGCAGCGACGTGTAGAGCAGCTCGACGCCGTCGATGTCCGCGTCGTAGCCGAAGATCGTGGAGAAGCCGAGCTCGGGCGACCACACCGTGTGGCAGTGGTTGGCCCGCGCCACCGCGTCCAGCAGGGAGGCTTTTTCGCTTTCGTACGGATGGTCGACGCCGATCCGCCGCGCGAACGGGACCACCTCCGCACGCCCGGCCGTGGTCAGCGCCTCCTCGATGCTGTGCCGGGCGATCAGCTCCTGCGCTTTGGCCGAGTACGCCTCCGCCTCGGCCGGGAAGTCCGTCGCCTCGGCCTTGGCCAGCAGAGCCCGTACGCGATCGAGCATCCTATTGTCTGATTTGTGCGATAAATCGGACACGGTGCCTGGCGGCGGGATGAGCACCTCGATCGTCGGCAACTGACGCAGTGCGGTGAGCAAACCGAGAGACGAATCGAGCAGTGAGATCCGGTCGGAGCGCCGCCCGGCCGGCGGAAGCGACGACGCCTGCCCCACCCAGCGCGAATCTACCTGGGAGAACCGCCCCGCGTAAGCGACCGCGGCATCACTGACGAGACCGGCCTTGACCGGGTCGCCCAGGCGGGCGATGACCCGATAGAGCTCGGACGGCTGCCATCCGCCCCGGAACAGCCGGTCGAAGGCGTCGTTCAGCGCCGCACGCAGGGCCGCGTCCACCTCGCCGGCCGGCGCCACGGTCAGCGCGTCGAGACCCGCCTCATAGCCGATCGCCCCGCTGACCACCTCACGGACGACGTCCTCCACTGACACACGGATGACGGTACCGACGGCGGCGGGGAGGGCCCTGGTCGGCCCTCCCCGCTGTGACACCAGGCAAAACTCAGACGTCGAGGTCACTCTCGATGCGCTTGAGCTGGTGCCGGGCCATGGCCAGGTTCGCGCGGTCGCGGCGCAGGGCCAGATAGAGGAACAGCCCCTTCCCGGCCCGGCTCGTCAGCGGCCGGATCAGGTGATACTGCGTGTCCAGAGTGATGAGGATGTCCTCGATCTTCTCCGTGATGTTCAGCATCTCCATCGCCCGGAGCTTGGCCCGCACCACATCCGTGTTGCCGGCCGCGGCGACCGTCAGGTCGAGCTCCTTGCCGCCGCCGACCGTGCCGAGGGCCATGCCGCTCGTGTGGTCGACCAGCGCGACGCCGAAGGCGCCGTCGATTTCCATGATTTCCTTGAGTGCGGTGTCCATGTCGCCCATGGATGGGTCCTCCGTTGCGGTGGGATGGCGGGCCGCCGGAACGTCCGGCGGCGCCGTTCGGTCGCGGCGGTCGCCGCGTTTCTCAACCCGCCGCCTGCCGACGACGAGCGTTGGTCGTGAGGGTGGGCAAGGGGGTGCGCCTGGTCAGCGCCGCCGGTCCCGCCTGCTGCGGGATCTCCGGGCGGTGCTGCGGCTTGGTCTCCAACTTCAAGATCCGGACGAGGCGCCGTACGCATCGACGGGCCTCCAGGTGCACCATGGCGAGGTTCGCGTCGCCCGAGGTGACCACCGTGAGCAGCGCGGTCGGGCCCGCGGTGTACGAGGTGATGTAGCCCCGGTCGCATTCGACCACCGACTCGCGCAGCTCACCGTGGTTCACCGCGTGCGCGAACCGGCGGGCCAGCGCCAGATGGGCGGCGGCCAGCGCCGCGATGCTGTCCGGTTCGATGCCGTGCGCGTCGTGCGCGATCACCAGCCCGTCGGTGGAGGCCAGGACGCTGCCGGAGAGCTCCGGCACCCGGCCTCTCAGGCGGTCGAGCTCCTCGAGCACCGCCGGATCCACCGTCATCCTCGGCCTCTCTTTCTGCGAACGGGGGTGCGCGTGTCACCGCAAGGCTCGCAATGCCGTACGGATGCGCTTGAGAAGGACTTCATCGGTGCCGGGATGCACCGGGGGTGACGGTTCGCCGGCGACTTCCTTGGGCAGCTTGGCCCCGGGTTTGCGCCGGGCGAGGCGGGGCGGGGAGAGCGAGTTGCGCGGCGGCTCCGCGGGTGGGGGCGCCTCGGGAAGAGAAGGAGGCGGTGGTGGAGGTGGAGGTGGGGGAGCCGGAACTGTCGCCCGGGCGCCGCTCACCACGGGCACCGTCGGCGCGTCGTCCGGCTTGAGCATCGGGCGTTTGATGTCGACCGCGGTGCCGCGCACCCGCGGCAGCCGGACCAGCTCCGGCGCCTCCACCGCCCGTACCTCCGGAAGCTCCAGAAGGCCCATCGCGGCCATCCGGCGCAGCTCCTGGATCGTCGCGTAGCCGGCCTTGCCGAGCAGCAGGGCCAGGTCGGCCGGCGTGCGCTGGCCGTCCGCGTTGACCAGCAGCTCCCACTGGAGGGCCGTGATCGTCACCCGCTCGCGCGGCAGGCGCGACACCGGGATGACCGGCGCCGTGTCCACCCGCGCGTCCGGGAAGATCTCATCGAGCAGGCGCACGCGCCGGCGTACCTCCCGGGTTATCGCCCCCGGGTCGATGTGGGCGACCGGACCCAGCCAGTGCGTCGCGCCGGGCAGGAAGTCGATCGGCGCCTCCGGCGCCGACAGGGTGAAGTACGCCGCGTCGTACGTCGCCCCGAGCACGCACAACTCCAGCTCGCCCTGGGTGAGATGGCCCTGCTCGACCAGCAGCCGGCCGACCCGGGCGGTGGAGGTGCCCAGGTCGAGCGCGTTCTGCCAGGTCCGGCCGGCGAGCCGGCCGGACGCGGTGAGCAGCTCGCCGACACCGGGCGCGGCCGGCGACTCGGCGTAGATCACCCGCCCCTCGAGGACGTAGACCGCGCCGCCCGGGTGGCCACCGACCACCAGGGTGCCGGTCTGCCGCTCGCCCGTGACCTGCGTGAGCAGGCGTGACGGGGCGGCCGTCCGCAAGGTTGTCACCATTTCCCCTTTGGTGTCGTTCACGTGGCGACGAGTTCGTCGGCGAGGGTCTGCATGCGGCGGCGGGCCACCGCGAGGTTCCCCTGGACCCGGTCGAGCCAGAGGTAGAGGACGAGCCGGCTGTCGAAGTCGGTCTGCACCGGCCGCAACAGGTGATAGCCGCCCGCGGTCGTGATGATCAGGTCTTCGAGCAGGTCGTGCGGAAGGGCCGAGACGTAGAGCGATCGGGTCGTCGCGGCCTGGACCACGTCCGCGGTGCCCGCGGCCGCGGCCTCGTGGTCGTTGTTGGGTGCGGCTCCCGTCGTGGCGACCGGGAACCCGGTGGTGTAGTCGACGATGCTGGCGCCGACCGCGCCAGGGATCGCCATGGCCTCCTGTAGACAGTGGTCGACGCCGGGCACTTCTCTCCTCAGCGCTGTGCTGCCGCCGCCGGGCCGTGCCTCGTTGCCGCGGCCACCGGCGAACCTCCGGATCGGTGGCGGCCGAACGTCGCCCGCCGTCACCGTGGGCCATCCTCCGGCGACCCTGCGGGAGGCAGTCGCACCCGGTGTGCGTCATGTTCGACGGCTTCGCGACGCTGGTCGGGTGCGCGTAACATGATCGCCACTTTTCGATAAGGGAGGCGCCATATGGCGTTGCAGTGGGAGCAGATCGTGGTGGACGCCCAGGACGCCGGGCGCCTGGCGCGGTGGTGGGCGGAGGCCCTCGGCGGCTGGGTCATCGTGACCGACCAGCCGGACGAGGTGGAGATCCGCAAGAGCCCCGATCAGCTGCCCGGACTGCTGTTCACGCCGGTGCCCGAGGCCAAGACGGTCAAGAACCGCCTCCACATCGACCTGCGCCCCGACGACCAGGAGGCCGAGGTCGAGCGCCTGATCGACATGGGTGCCCGGCACGCCGACGTCGGCCAGGGCAGCGACGTCACCTGGGTCGTGCTGGCCGACCCCGAGGGCAACGAGTTCTGCGTCCTGTCCTCGAAGAAAGCTGACTAATCTTGGTCGCATGACGGCGTTCGACGCCCAGCGGTTCGTCGCTGAGCCGGCTAAGGACAGCGGCTACGGGCGTACCCCGTTCCAACGGGACCGGGCGCGGGTGCTGCACTCGGCGGGCTTCCGCCGGCTCGCGGCCAAGACCCAGGTGCACACGGCCGGCTCCGACGACTTCCTGCGCACCCGGCTGACCCACTCGCTGGAGGTCGCGCAGATCTCACGCGAGATGGGCGAGCGCCTCGGCTGCGACCCCGACGTGGTCGACGTGGCCGGGCTCGCCCACGACCTGGGCCACCCGCCGTTCGGTCACAACGGCGAACACGCGCTGCACGTGGTGGCCGAGCCGTGCGGCGGCTTCGAGGGCAACGCGCAGACCCTGCGGGTGCTGACCCGGCTCGAGGCCAAGGTGCCCGGCGCCGGCCTCAACCTCACCCGGGCCTCGCTCGACGCCAGCTGCAAATATCCCTGGCCGAGGGAGCCGGGAAGAAGAAAATTCGGGGTGTACGAGGACGACCGCCCCGTCTTCGACTGGATCCGCCCGGCCGAGCTGGGGCGCCGCCGCTGCCTCGAAGCCCAGGTCATGGACTGGGCCGACGACGTCGCGTACTCCGTGCACGACGTCGAGGACGGCGTGCACGGCGGATATCTGGTACTGCGCCCTCTGCTGGCCGACCCCGGCGAACGTGCCGCGCTGTGCGCCGACGTGGCCACGACCTACTCCGACGAGACCCCGGAGGAGCTGGCCGGCGCCCTCGACGAGCTGCTGGCCGACCCGGTGGTGACCGAGGTCGCCGGGTACGACGGCACGTTCCGGGCCCAGGCCGCCCTCAAACGGATGACCAGCGTCCTGACCGGCCGCTTCGTCGCCGCGGCGGTCGGCGCCACCCAGAACCGGTACGGGATCGACAAGGTCCGCCGCTACGACGCCGACCTCGTCGTGCCGCGCACGGTGCGTAATCAGTGCGCGCTGCTCAAGGGCATGGCGTTGCGATACGTGATGAGGGCCCGGGCGGCCGAGTCCTGGTACGAGGAGCAGAGGACCATCCTCACCGAGCTTGTGCACGCTCTCACCCGTACACCCGAAGCTCTTGACCCGGTCTTCGCCCCTCTGTTCGAGGCTGCGCGCAGTGACGCCGAGGCGCTGCGGGTGGTGATCGACCAGGTGGCGTCGCTGACCGACCCGGCCGCCGTGGCCTGGCACCGGACCCTGGTGGCGGCTCGCGCCTGAGGCGAGGCAGGATGTATGCCGTGGCGGGCAGGGTCAAGGACGAGGACATCGCGCTGGTCCGTGACCGGACCTCGATCGCGGACATCATCAGCGAGTCGGTGACGTTGCGCCCGGCCGGCGGCGGCAACTTGAAGGGCTTGTGCCCCTTCCACGACGAGAAGACCCCGTCCTTCACCGTGGCGCCCGGGCGGAACGTGTACTACTGCCTCGCCGGTGAGACCAGGGTCATCACCGATCAGGGCATCCGCGAGATCCGTGAGCTGGCGGGCGGTTCGCACCGGGTCATCACCACTCATGGCCGGTTCGTCGAGGCTCCCTTCCACTCGTTCGGTGAGCAGCCGTTGCTGCATCTTCACCTGTCGAGAAACGGGCAGAAGAAGACAATCCGAGCGACCGCTGAGCACCGGTGGTTCACCCGGCGGGTCCGTGGCGGTGCCGAAAAGCGGACGGAGCGGACCACGGCCGAGCTTCGGCCGGGCGATCGGCTGGCTCATGTCTTTCCCCGATCACTCAAGACCCGCGATGGCGGTCACGCCCTCGCGCCGTCGCCATTCGGCATCGCGCGGGGCATCGTCTTCGGGGACGGCACGCTTCTGAACAAGGGCAGCATCGCGCTCCTGTACGGCGGTAAAGATCGAGAGCTGCTGAAATGGTTCCCGCTCAATGACACGTATGTGTCGGAGGACAAGGTCGTCGTCACCGACCTTCCGGCGTACTTCAAGACCGACCTTCCCCCGCTCACCGAGTCGCTTTCCTATCTCTTCGGCTGGTTGGCGGGATATTTCGCAGCGGACGGCGACGTTGCCGCGGACGGTTGCATCTCGCTCGACTCGGCCCGCCGCGAGCACCTCGAATACGTGCGTGACCTCTGCACGCGGATCGGCGTCGGGACGTACGGCATCCGGGAGTACACCCGGACAGGTTTCGCTGATCTCGAAAGGCCGTCCGGCGAAAAGGGATACACCGGGCCCATCTATCGGCTGACCCTCATGGGTGAAGACCTCCCCGAGGACTTCTTCCTCATCTCGGCGCATCGCGACCGCTTCGCCGCGGCGCGCAAGAAGTTCGAGCGCCGGGGCTGGGTGGTCGAGGCCATCGAGGACCACGGCGAGGTGGAGGAGGTCTTCTGCCCCGTGGTCGAAGGCACCCATGCCTTCGTTCTCGAAGACAACATCCTCACCGGCAACTGCCACGGTTGCGGTCAGGGTGGCGATGCCATCAAGTTCCTGATGGACGCCGAGCATCTGTCGTTCATCGAGTCGATCGAGCGGCTGGCCGGGCGTGCGGGCATTCAGCTGCGGTACGAGACCGACGACTCGCGGCCGTCGGCGCCCCGGCCGCAAGCGGGGCAGAAGCAGCGGCTGCTGGCGGCTCATGTGGCGGCCGCCGAGTTCTATCAAGGGCAGCTCTCCACGCCGGGAGCACGCAAGGCGCGGGAGTTCCTGGCCCAGCGTGGCTTCGGGCGGGACGCGGCCGAGAAATACGGGTGTGGTTTCGCCCCCGACACGTGGGACTCGCTGGCCAAACATCTGCGGCAGAAGGGCTTCTCGGCCGAGGAGCTGAACACCGCCGGGCTGACCAAGCCGGCCCGGTCCGGTTCGCTGATCGACCGGTTCCGGGGGCGGCTGCTCTGGCCCATCAAGGATCTGTCCGGCGATGTCATCGGCTTCGGCGCGCGCAAGCTGTTCGACGAGGACGACGGGCCGAAATATCTGAACACGCCCGAGACGCCGCTCTACAAGAAGTCGCACGTGCTCTACGGCATCGACCAGGCCAAGCGTGAGATGGCCAAGCGGGGCCGGGCGGTGATCGTCGAGGGTTACACCGACGTGATGGCCTGTCACGAGGCGGGCGAGCCGACGGCGGTGGCCACCTGCGGCACGTCGTTCGGGGTCGATCACATCGGGGTGCTGCGGCGGCTGCTGCTCGACAGCGACAGCGTGGTCGGCGAGATCATCTACACGTTCGACGGCGACGCGGCCGGTCAGAAGGCGGCGCTGCGCGCCTTCGAGGAGGATCAGAGGTTCGTCGGGCGTACGTTCATCGCGGTCAGCCCGGACAACATGGACCCGTGCGAGTTGCGCCTGGCCAAGGGTGATCTCGCGGTCCGCGACATGATCGCCGGGCGGGAGCCGCTGGTCGACTTCGCGCTGCGGCACACGATCGGGCGTTTCGATCTGGACACCGTCGAGGGCCGGGTCGAGGCGATGCGCCGCGCGGCGCCCCTGGTCGCCAAGATCAAGGACCGGGAGAAGAGGCCCGAGTACGCCCGTAAGCTCGCGGCCGATCTCGGCATGGACCTGGAGCCGGTGCAGCGGGCGGTGAACTCGGCCCTGCGCGGCACCCAGGAGCAGCCGGCGCCGTCGGCCCGGGCCAAGGCGGCGCCCGACTCGCCGCAGCGGCTGGTCGAGCGCGAGTCGCTGAAACTGGCGCTTCAGGAGCCGGTCATGGCGGGGCCGATGTTCGACTCGCTGGGCGCCGAGAACTACGCCGACCCGGTCTACGCGGCGATCCGCTCGGCGGTGGGCGCGGCCGGTGGGGCCTCGTCGGTCTCGTCCGGTGGCGTGGTCTGGATCGAGAAGGTCCGGGACAGTTGCGAGGACCTGGCCGGTCAGGGTCTGATCTCCGAGCTCGCGGTGGAGCAGCTCTACGTCGACGGTGCGGTCGATCCGCGTTATGTGCAGATCACCCTGGCCCGGTTGCAGGTCGGCTATGTGACCACCCGCATCCGGGATCTGAAGTCCAAGGTGCAGCGGCTCAACCCGGTCGCGCACAAGGACGAATATCTGGCTCTGGCGGGCGAGCTCTTCTCCCTCGAACAGCAGGCGCGTGCCCTGCGTGACCAGGCGGCAGGTGGACTGTGAGCTTGTTTCGTCGGCGTCCGTCGCTCCCGGCGGCGCTCAAGCCCGCGCTCGCTTCCGAGGAGCGGATCGTGGCCTGGGCCGCGGTGGAGCCGGAGCAGGCCGTGGTGGTCACCAACTACGGCGTGTGGCTGCCCGGCGCGGCGGCCCGGCTGGGCTGGCACGAGATCCACAAGGCGGCGTGGTCGGGGCGCGAGCTGCGGATCACCCCGGCCGAGGTGGCCGAGGAGCGGGACGGCTACACCGTGATGGTGGACGGACCGGTTCAGGCCTTCCTGCTGCTCGATCCGGGTCAGGTGCCCGATCAGGTGCGCATGCGGGTGTCGAAGTCGGTGGCGTACACCAACCACCATCCCGTGCAGGTGTCGACGAACCGTCCGGACAAGCCGTTCCTGGTCGGCGGGGTGCGGATCGTGGGGCGCCGGGTGACCGGGCGGGACGGCCTGTCGTGGGCGGTCCGCTACGACTCGGGCACCCCGGTGTCGCACCAGACGGTGATCGAGGTGACGGCGACCCTGGTCTCGGCCGCTCAGGAGGGCATGGCCGGCCCGGAGTGAGGATTTCTGTCGTACCCCCGCCCTAAGGTCCGTGGGTATGAGCTCCCTCATTCGCGCGCGTGGTCTCATCAAGCGGTTCGGCGACTTCACGGCCGTCGACGGCATCGACGTCGACGTGCGCCGGGGTGAGGCGTTCGGTTTCCTCGGTCCCAACGGCGCCGGCAAGAGCTCCACCATGCGCATGATCGGTTGCGTGTCGCCGCCGACCGGCGGGGTGCTCGAGATCCTCGGGCTCGACCCGGTGCGCGACGGTCCGCGCATCCGGGCCAAGCTCGGGGTCTGCCCGCAGCTCGACAACCTCGACATCGAGTTGAGCGTGCGGGAAAACCTGACGACGTACGCCCGCTTCTTCGGCATTCCGCGGCGGACGGCCCGCCGCCGCGCCGACGAGTTGCTCGAGTTCGTCCAGCTCACCGAGCGGGCCGACAGCAAGGTGGAGCCGCTGTCGGGTGGCATGAAACGCCGGCTGACGATCGCGCGGGCGCTGGTCAACGAGCCCGAGATCGTGCTGCTCGACGAGCCGACGACCGGCCTCGACCCGCAGGCCCGTCACCTGGTGTGGGAGCGGCTGTTCCGGCTCAAGCAGCAGGGCGTGACGTTGGTGCTGACCACCCATTACATGGACGAGGCGGAGCAGCTCTGCGACCGCCTCGTGGTGATGGACGCCGGCCGGATCGCCGCGCTCGGTTCTCCCCGCGAGCTGATCTCCTCCTACTCCACGCGTGAGGTGGTCGAGCTCCGCTTCACCGCCGAGTCGCAGGAGCCGTACGCGTCGAAGCTGGAAGGGATCGGTGAGCGCCTGGAGGTGTTGCCCGACCGCATCCTGCTCTACGTCTCCGACGGTGACGAGGCCGTCGCCGAGGTGCACCGGCGGTCGCTGAGCCCGGCCAGCGTGCTGGTGCGGCGCAGCAGCCTCGAGGACGTCTTTCTTCATCTCACCGGCCGGACGCTGGTCGACTGATGCTGTCCGTCTTCGAATATCACCTGGTCAACTACCGCCGCACATGGCGGGGGAGCGCGCTGTCGTCGCTGGTGCTGCCGCTGCTGACGATGCTGGGCTTCGGCGTGGGCGTGGGGTCGTATGTGGCGGGCGGTGTCGAGGGGGTGTCCTACCTCGACTGGATCGTGCCCGGTCTGATCGCCTCGACCGCGATGCAGACGGCGATCGGCGAGTCGACGTGGCCGGTGCTGAGCGCCTTCGAGTGGCTGAAGACCTATTTCGCGCAGGCGGCGGCGCCGCTGCGGGTGACCGACATCCTCGGCGGCCATCTGGCCTTCATGCTGTTCCGGGTGCTGATCAGCGCGGCCGCCTTCCTGGCGATCGCGCTGGCCTTCGGCACGCTGCACTCGTGGTGGTCGCCGGTGGCCCTGATCGTGGCCATGCTGGTCGGCCTGTCGGTGGCGGCGCCCACGGCGGCGTACGCGGCGACCATCACCAGCGACAGCTACCTGGCGATCCTGCTGCGGTTCGCGGTCCTGCCGATGTCGTTGTTCTCGGGCGTCTTCTTCCCGGTCGAGTCGCTGCCGGTGGTGTTGCGCTGGATCGCGTACGCGCTGCCGCTGTGGCACGGCGTCGACCTTTCGCGCGACGCCACCCTCGGCCTCGACCCGGGGTGGCTGGGCCTGGTGCACGCCGCCTACCTGATCGCGTGGTGTGCCGGCGGTTGCTGGCTGGCGCATCGCCGCTACCGCCGAAGGCTGGTGATCTGACGTGGTGACCCGGCTTCTCGTGTCCACCGGGATGGGCCGGCGGGCGGTCTCGGTGACCGAGCGGAACGTGGCCACGTTGCGCTCGGCGTACTGGATCGTGATGGTCTCCGGCTTTCTGGAGCCGGTGCTCTATCTGTTCTCGATCGGCGTGGGCGTCGGCGGCCTGATCGGCGACATCACGCTGCCCGGCGGCGAGGTGGTCGGTTACGCGGCCTTCGTGGCGCCGGCCATGCTGGCCGCGTCGGCGATGACCGGGGCGCTGTCCGAGACGACCTTCAACTTCTTCGGGAAGATGAAGTTCATGCGGCTCTACGAGGGCATCCTGGCCACGCCGGTCCGCCCGATCGAGATCGCGCTGGGCGAGCTGCTGTGGGCGATGGTCCGGGGCGCGCTCTATTCGGCCGCCTTCCTGGCCATCATGGTGGCGATCGACCTGACCACGTGGCCCCGGGCGCTGGTCATGTTCCCGGCCACCATCCTGGTCGGCTTCGCCTTCGGCGCCCTCGGCATGACGGTGTCGACGCTGATCCGCAGCTGGCAGGACTTCGACCTGATCGCCTCGGGCCAGTTCGCCCTGTTCCTGTTCTCCGGCACGTTCGTGCCCCTCACGGCCTATCCGGCGGCCCTGCGCTGGCTGGTCGAGATCACGCCGCTCTACCGCTCGGTCCACCTGATCAGGGCACTGAGCACCGGCACGGCCGGCTGGCCCCAGCTCCTGGACGTCCTCTACCTGCTGGCCCTGCTCACCGTGGGCCTGACCATCGCCGGCCGCCGCATGTCCCGCCTGCTCTGCAAGTGAGCATTGAAGATCGCCATGGTGATCGCCGGTTTGTTGCCGTGCGGCAAGTTCCTGCCGGGTGAAGTGGGTTAGTACCGGCTGGTGGCGGGCATCACTGTTGGGGGTCGCGCGAAGGTGGCCCTGCAAGAGATGCCCGCGCCTGGAGGTACGGCGATGAAGCTTTTTCACAAGCACGATGAGGAAACGGCTGCCGCCACGTCGGTGAAGGACGGGCACGCCGAGGCCGCGAACACACGGGGTGACGGTGAGGCGGCGTCGGCGCGGGACAAGGGCGCCCGCGACTACGACGTCGCCACCACCCGGACCGGTGAGGACCGGGACAACGACCTCAGCGCGGTGCCGCCGGAGGCCGGGCCGGACAGCCCGGCGGAGCTCAAGGGCAAGGGCATCTTCGCGGCCGTGAAGCGGACCTTCAAGCAGTTCTCGGAGGACAACATCTCCGACTGGGCGGCCGCCCTCACCTACTACGGTGTGCTCTCGATCTTCCCGGGGGCCGTGGTGCTCGTGTCGATCCTCGGCATGCTGAGCAGCGACGGCAAGGCGACCGTGACGCAGACGATCGACGACATCTCGGGCGGCAACACGCAGATCAAGGATCTCGTGAACACCGTGCTCAACCAGGTCGGCGACACCGGCACGGCCAGCTTCGCGGCCATCATCGGTCTCGTTCTGGCCTTCTGGTCCGCGTCCGGTTACATCGCCGCCTTCATGCGGGCGTCCAACGCCGTCTACGACGTGCCCGAGGGCCGGCCGATCTGGAAGACCCTGCCGATCCGGGTCGGCGTCACCGCCGTCATCGGCCTCATGCTGATCGTCTCGGCCTTCATCGTGGTCTTCACCGGTGACCTGTCGCGGGTCGTGGGTGAGAAGATCGGCCTCGGCGACGCCGCCGTGATGACCTGGAACATCGCCAAGTGGCCGGTCCTCGTGCTGCTGGTCAGCCTGATGTTCGCCATCCTGTACTGGGCCTCGCCCAACGCCAAGACCGGCGGCTTCCGCTGGGTCAGCCCGGGTGGCATCTTCGCCGTGGTGCTGTGGCTGGTCGCCTCCGGCGCCTTCGCGATCTACCTGGGCAACTTCGCCAACTACGACAAGACCTACGGTGCCCTGGGCGGTGTCATCGCGTTCCTGGTCTGGCTGTGGATCTCGAACATCGCGATCCTGCTCGGCGCCGAGCTCGACGCCGAGCTGGAGCGGGGCCGGGCCATCGCGGCCGGTCACGACCCTTCCGACGAGCCGTTCCTCGAGCTGCGCGACGACCGCAAGATCAAGAAGGGGAGCGAGCAGGGTCTCAGCAGCAGCTGACCTTGGATTTGAAAGGAGCGCCGGGCCTCAAAGCCCGGCGCTTTTTCGTGCGCCGAGGCGGGTCACTTTTGCTCATATAGACAAAAGTTAGGAATGATCTTCGAGAAGGTATGGACTCCTGAGGCGGAACGGGCCTACTGTGACGGGCACAACACCGCACGGTTACCGCGGTGTGAAGCGCCCCCGGAGGTCTCCGTGCACCTGGCCGATGCTCCCCACCTGCGCATTCTGCGCCTGTTGCGCGACGAGGGGCCAGTGTCCCGCGCCGAGCTGGGGGACCGTCTGGAGCTCACCCGCCCGCGCCTGCTGGCCGAGGTCGAGCGGCTCGTCACGGCCGGCCTGATCGCCGAGGCGGGCATGGCCGCCTCCCGCGGCGGGCGCCGGTCCACCCTCGTCGAGCTGCACCCGCGGCTGCGGTTCGCGGCGATCGACCTCGGGGCCAGCTCCATCGACATAGAGGTCACGAACGGCCGCCTCGAGCCGGTCGCGCTCTATCAGGAGAGCGCGGACATCCGCTCGGGGCCGCGGGTGATCCTCCAGCGGGTGAGCGAGCTGCTCGCCAAGGCCAAGACCGACGGCGCCTTCGACCGGCTCGACGCGGTCGGCATCGGCGTGCCGGGCCCGGTCAGCTTCCGCGACGGCGTGCCCGTCTCCCCGCCGATCATGCCGGGCTGGGACCGCTACCCCGTGCGCGAGTTCCTGGCCCGCGAGCACGGTTGCCCGGCCGTGGTCGACAACGACGTGAACATCATGGCCATCGGCGAGCGCCACGGCGGTGTCGCCCACTCGGTCGACGACTTCCTCTTCGTCAAGATCGGCACCGGCATCGGCTGCGGCATCCACCTGAGCGGCACCGTCTACCGCGGTGTCGACGGCTGCGCCGGCGACATCGGGCATATCCAGGTCGACCCGAACGGGCCGGTCTGCTCCTGCGGCAACACCGGCTGCCTGGAGGCGCTGTTCAGCGGCGCCGCCCTGGCCCGCGACGCGCTCGCCGCGGCGCGCTCCGGCGAGTCGCCCGCCCTGGCCGAGCGCCTCGCCGGCTATCAGGCCGCGGCCCGCCAGGCCGCCGAGACCGAGGGGGCCGACTACGAAGCCCTCGAGGAACGCATCACGATCACCGCCCGCGACGTCGCCGACGGCGCCGCCGAGGGCGACGTCACCTGCATCCGCTTGATAAGAGAGGGCGGCCGCCGCGTCGGCGGGGTCCTCGCCACCCTGGTGTCCTTCAGCAACCCTTCGATGATCGTCATCGGCGGGGGCCTGGCCCAGCTGGGTCATGTGCTGCTCGCCGAGATCCGCAGTGTGGTCTACCGCCGGTCGCTGCCCCTGGCCACCGGCAACCTACCCGTCGTCCTCAGCGAGCTGGGCAGCCGAGCCGGTGTCACCGGCGCCGCGGTGCTGGCCAGCGACACGGCATTCGAGCAGGCCTCATGACGATTCCCGCACCACGCGAAGCTTCCGAAGACGTCGTCCTCCGACTCACCGATGTGGTCAAGACCTTCCCCGGCGTGCGCGCGCTCGACGGCGTGCAACTAGAGGTCCGGGCGGGCGAGGTGCACTGCCTCCTCGGGCAGAACGGCGCCGGCAAGTCCACATTGATCAAGACACTGGCCGGCGTCCACCACGCCGACGGCGGCGAGATCACCTGGCTCGGGGAACCGTTCGCCCCGGCCACCCCGCAGGCCGCGATGCGCGCCGGCATCGCCACCATCTATCAGGAGCTCGACCTCGTCGACGATCTCTCGGTCGCCGAGAACGCGTTCCTGGGTCACGAGCAGACCCGCTTCGGCTTCACCAAGCGGCGCACGACCGCCTCGCGGACCAAGGAGATCCTGGCCCGGCTGGGCCACGGGGAGATCCCGCCGCGGCAGGCCGTGCGCAGCCTCCCGGCGGCCGGCAAGCAGATCGTCAGCATGGCCCGCGCGCTGTCGCACGAGGCCAAGCTGATCGTCATGGACGAGCCCAGTGCCGTGCTCGCTCATGACGAGGTGGAGAACCTGTTCCGGATCATCCGCGAGCTCACGGCCGAGAACATCGCGGTCATCTACATCTCGCACCGGCTCGAGGAGATCCGCGAGATCGGCGACCGGGTGACGGTGCTCAAGGACGGCCGCACGACCGCGGCCAACCTTCCGGCCCGCACCACGCCGACGCGCGATCTGGTCAGCAAGATGACCGGGCGGACCATCGAGTACGTCTTCCCGCCGCGCCGCACGCTGGAGGAGAAGCAGCCGCTGCTCGTGGTCGACGGCCTCACCCGCGAGGGCGAGTTCGCCGACGTGAGCCTGACCGTCGCCCCCGGCGAGATCGTCGGCATCGCCGGCCTGGTCGGCTCGGGCCGCTCCGAGCTGCTGGAGACCATCTTCGGCGCGCGCCGCGCCGACAGCGGCACGATCACGCTGGACGGCAAGCGCATCCGGTCGCTGGGCACAGCCGTACGCAAGGGAATGGGAATGGCCCCCGAGGAGCGCAAGAGCCAGGCGCTGCTCCTCGACGAGCCGATCTACAAGAACATGACACTCTCGTCGTTCTCCGGATTCGCGCGCGCCGGCTTCACCGACGCGGGCGGCGAGCGCAAGGCGGCCGAGCGCACGGCCGACTCGCTGGAACTGCGCCCGCGCGATGTGATGCGCCCGGTGCGCACGCTCTCCGGCGGCAATCAGCAGAAGGTCGTCGTCGGCCGGTGGCTGCTCGGCGACACCCGGCTGCTGCTGCTCGACGAGCCCACCCGCGGCGTCGACGTCGGCGCGCGGGCCGAGCTCTACCAGGTCATCCAGGGCCTGGCCGAGAGCGGGGTGGGGGTGCTGCTCGTCTCGAGCGAGGTGCCCGAGGTGCTCGGACTGTCCGACCGGGTGCTGGTCATGCGCGAGGGGCGGCTGATCCGCGAGGCGCCGGCCGACCAGATCGACGAGGACACCGTGCTCGACCTCGTGATGGCGGGGTCGTTGATGGAGGGAGAGCCAGCATGATCACCGAGACTGCGCCTCCCGAGGTGCAAAAACGCGCGCAACGCCGGCACATCGACGACAACGTCATCCGCAACCTCGGCCTGGTCGGGGTCCTGATCCTGCTGATCGTCGTCGGCATCATCACCAAGCCGGATCTCTACAGTGACCCGACCTGGGTGAAGAACAACTTCCTGACCATCCTCCAGCAGGCGTCGGCGATCGGCGTGGTCACGGTCGGCATGACCTTCGTGATCATCGGCGGCGGCATCGACCTCTCGGTCGGCGCGATCATCGCCCTGGCCGGCGTGTGGGCCACCACTCTGGCCACACAGAGCTACGGCGCGGCCGGCATGATCTTCACGGCGCTGGTCGTGGGCCTGTGCGTGGGCCTGGTCAACGGGGTGCTCATCTCGTACGGGAAACTGGTGCCCTTCATCGCGACCCTGGCCATGCTGGTCGCGGCCCGCGGTCTGGCGGCCCAGATCTCGGGCAAGCAGACCCAGGTGTCGGCCAACACGTTCATCAACGACCTGGCCGCCAACAAGCTCCTCGGCATCCCGATGCTGGTCTGGATCCTGGCCCTGGTCGTGGCGGCCGGTTGGGTCCTGCTCAACCGCACCACCTTCGGCCGCCGCACGGTCGCGGTCGGCGGCAACCCCGAGGCGGCCCGGCTGGCCGGCATCAACGTCAAACGGCACACACTTCTTCTGTACGCCCTGTCGGGCCTCTGCTGCGGCATCGCCGCCATCATGTTGACGTCCCAGGCGACCAGTGCTCAGGCCGCCATGGCGAACCTGTACGAGCTCGACGCGATCGCCGCCGCTATCATCGGCGGCACGCTGCTCAGTGGCGGTCGCGGCACCATCATCGGCGCCCTCTTCGGGGTGCTGGTGTTCTCCACGATCACGAACCTGTTCGCGATCAACAATCTCTCCACCGAGGTTCAGAACATGGTCAAGGGCGGGATCATCGTGCTCGCCGTCCTGATCCAGCAGTTCCGCTATCGCTCCCTCACGCAACTCCTCAAGCGCTGATCTCTCGCCCGGTCGCTCTTTCCGGGTACCCCCTTGGGAGGATTCATGTCCGCTTTGTCCCGTAGGCGCGTTCTGTTCGGCGGTGCTGCCGTCGGCGCCGGAGCGCTTCTCACCGCGTGCACGAGCAACACCCCCGAGAACAACGCCCAGGTGAACACCAACACCGACGCGTCGGCCAACCCGAACGCCGCCCCCGGCCAGAAGGTGACCATCGGGTTCTCCGCGCCGGCCGCCGACCACGGCTGGATCGCGGCCATCACCAACAACGCCAAGGCGCAGGCCGCGGCCTATCCGGACGTCGAGTTCAAGCCGGTCGAGGCCGGCGCCGACGCCGCCGCCCAGCGGGCCGCCATCTCCACGCTGATCTCGCAGAAGCCCACCGTCATCGTGATGCTTCCGCACGACGGCAAGGAGCTGAACTCGGCCGGCATCGAGGCGATGGCGGCCGGCATCCCGGTGATCAACCTGGACCGGGCCTTCCCGTCCATGGCGGCCTACCGGCTGCAGATCAAGGGCGACAACTTCGGCATGGGCCTCGCCGCCGGCAACTACATCAGCGAGCAGCTCAAGGCCAAGGGTGTCACCAATCCGGTGATCGGCGAGATCCCCGGCATCGACTCGTTGGAGCTGACCCAGGAGCGCTCCGAGGGCTTCAAGAACGCCCTCGCCGCGCACGGCTTCAAGGTCGCCAACCGCCGCCCGGCCGAGTTCACGGCCGACAGCGGCCAGGCCGCCGCGACCGCGCTGCTGCAGGCCCTGCCCAAGATGGACGCTCTGTGGAACCACGACGACGACCAGGGCATCGGTGTGCTGGCCGCGATCAAGCAGGCCAACCGCAGCGAGTTCTTCATGGTCGGCGGCGCCGGCTCCAAGCAGGCGATCGACGCCATCTCGGCCGACAACAGCGTGCTCAAGGCGACGGTCACCTACAGCCCGTCCATGGCCTCGTCGGCGATCACGCTGGCCCGGCTCATCGGACAGGGCAAGGGGATGAGCGACCTGGTCGAGCTCCAGGTGCCCAAGGAGATCACGCTCGCCTCGGAGACGATCACCAAGGACAACGCTTCGCAGTACGCGAAGCTCGGTTTCTAAGGGGTTGTAGATGTCGGAACAGCTGCGGGTCGGCATGGTCGGCTACGCGTTCATGGGGGCCGCGCACTCGCAAGCGTGGCGCACGGTCAACCATGCGTTCGACCTGCCGCTGTCGGCACGGATGACCGCGGTGGCCGGCCGCTCCTCCGACGCGGTGGCGGCCGCCGCGGCCAAGCTCGGATGGGCCGAGCACACCACCGACTGGCGGTCGCTGATCGACCGGGACGACATCGATCTGATCGACATCTGCACGCCGGGCGACACCCACCGCGAGATCGCGCTGGCCGCGCTCGCCGCCGGCAAGCACGTCCTGTGCGAGAAGCCCCTGGCCAACACGGTGGCCGAGGCCCAGGAGATGGCCGCGGCCGCGGCGCAGGCCCGTGGCGTGTTCGCCATGTGCGGCTTCAACTACCGGCGCGTGCCGGCGGTCGCGCTCATGCGTGAGCTCGTCACCGCCGGCCGCATCGGCAAGCTGCACCACGTGCGGGCGACGTATCTGCAGGACTGGATCGTCGACCCGGAGTTCCCGCTGGTGTGGCGCCTGCAGAAGGACGTGGCCGGATCGGGGGCTCTGGGCGACATCGGCGCGCACATCGTCGACCTCACCCAGTTCGTCACCGGCCAGTCGATCGCCGCGGTGTCGGCCCTGACCGAGACGTTCGTCAAGTCCCGGCCGCTGCCGTCGGCGTCGGCCGGGCTCTCCGCCTCCGGCACGTCGTCGTACGGCGAGGTCACCGTCGACGACGCGGCGCTGTTCCTGGCCCGGCTCGACGGCGGGGCGGTGGCCACGTACGAGGCGACGCGCTTCGCCACCGGCCGCAAGAACGCGCTGCGGGTGGAGCTGAACGGCTCGCTCGGCTCGCTGGTCTTCGACTTCGAGCGGATGAACGAGCTGGCCTTCTACGACGGCGCGCTGCCGGCGGAGGAGCAGGGGTTCAGCACGATCCTGGTGACCGAGCCGAACCATCCGTACATGTCGGCGTGGTGGCCGGCCGGCCACGGCATCGGCTACGAGCACACCTTCACCCACGAGGTCCGCGACCTCATCGAGGCGATCGCGGCGGGCACCCAGCCCACACCGTCGTTCGCCGACGCGTTGCAGGTCCAGCTCGTGCTCGACGCGGTCTCCCGGTCGGCCGAGTCGTCCCAGTGGTGCGAGGTGAAACCGGCCCTCGAGCCGGTCTGACCGATCTGGTCGTCCGTCGCGGATCGGCGAGGGATGGTGCGGTTGCGCCCCGCACCAGCCGATCCGCGACGGAACCGGATTGCGGAATCCGACGAATGGCCGGTGGCGTCTGTCCACGGGTTCTTCGTAACCTGGTGCCTCAATGACCACGACCTACCCACTCGACGGCGTTCCGGCCGATCGGGTCGTCGAGGTCCGCGGCGCCCACGCCGGCGACCTCGCCCATGCCCTGGCCGGGCACAGCACCGACCTCGCGGCGGTGGTGACCCGTCCCGGCGCCGGCTGGTCGACCCCACGCGAGTTCGTCGGCGCGATGCTGGACGACCTCGAACATGTCGCCGCGGAACTGCTTCCCGCGTGGCTGCCGGACGCCTCCGACATCACCCGGGCCGACCTCGGCGGCACGGCCGCGATCCGGATCATGGCCGCGGCCCGGGCATCGCGGGCCCACTACAGCCGTTCGTTCCTGATCGACCTGGCCCTTCTCGCCGTGACCGGGCACCGGGCCGCCGATCACCACGTGCCCGTCCGGGCCCGCGTCGCCCAGCTCGCCCGTCTGGTCGCGGAAGCCTTCGGGCGCACCCGCTGCGTTCTGCTGGTGCCCGTACCCCCGGACGCGACCCTGGGCCAGCGCGCGGCGATCGTGGCCGGCGGCGAATGGCTCACCCACAACGCCAAGGTCGGTGTCTGGCTGCTGGGCCGGCCGGGTCTCGACGCGGGCCGGGTGCCGGTAGTGACAGTGGACGGCCTGCCCTCCGGGCGCTCGGCCCCGATCGGCAAGCCCCACCCGGCCAGCGCGGTCGAGTCCGCACTGGAGGCCGCGCTCGCCGTGGAGAGCTGGGCCGCCGGCCGGCACTGGAACCACACCTATCGATCGACACCGCTCAGTCCGCCGATCCGGCTCGACCTCGTCTGGCCCGGCGAGCGGTGCGTCGTCGAGCTCGACGGCCCGGAGCACTGCCACCCGGTGCGCTTCGAGGCCGACCGGCGACGCGACGTCCAGTTGCAACTCGACGGCTACGCCGTCCTGCGGTTCACTAACGCGCGGGTCGTCCACGACATGGGCGCGGTCGTCCACCAGATCGGCACCTACATCCGGGGCCGGCGGAGCGCACCAGCGGAAGGAACATGACCATGGCCGGCGAAGACCTCACTCCCGCCGAGAACGCCATCCTGATCGTTCTCATGGCGGAGGCCCGGGAGATCCTCAACACCGAGCTCAAAGCGGTGTACGGCCTCGACGTCCGCAAGCCGAGCCGGGACAAGCTCGGCCGCAAGCAGTACGTGGCCAGCCGCAAGAGCGGGCCCACGTACGCGCTGCAACTCGACGACAAAGGATGGGTGCACGTCCAGGACGAGCTGAACTTCCGGTCGAACGGCGCCACCGCCCAGGCCGCCGCGATATCCGCCGTCCTGGCCGGTCTGCGTGATCGTGTGCTCGACCGGAGCGGCTGCACGTCGTTCGCCGAGCTGTTCGCGCTGAGCGACCTGCGGGGCCCGGCGGCCACCCCCGACCTCCGGCCCCGGATCATCGGCGTCTACGACGCCCTCAAGGACGAGCCCCAGGGCTGGGTCAGCCTCACCCGCCTGCGGTTGTGCTTCCCGGACGTGCCGCGCGCGGCCCTCGACGACGCTCTTCGCCGGTTCAGTCGCGAGCCCGGTGTCACCCTGGCCCCGCAGTCGAACCAGAAGATGCTGACCGAAGCCGATCATGCCGCGGCCCTCCACATCGGCGGTCAGGACAAGCACGTTCTGTCGATCGCGTGATGGAGGAGCGGGAGCGCGCCGCTCTGGCCGCGCTGAGGTTCAACTGGGCGCCCGTTCCCGACGACGTCTGGCGGCCCATGCCGTTCCACGTCGACGGCCTGCACACGGCGGTGGCCCGCGACGTGCTCGACGGCGTGTCGGACGCCCGGGCCAGCGACGGCGGAAGCCCGATCGGCCTCGTGGTGCAGGGACAACGTGGCTCCGGAAAGACACATCTGCTCGGCTGGGTCCGTCAGCAGGTGCAGGAACAGGAGGGCTACTTCTTCCTCGTCGGGCTTCTCGACGCGGCCGGATTCTGGGACAGCGTGCTGGCCGCGATGCTGGACGGGCTCTCCCGTACGGTCCCGGGCCGCGCCGAGACGCAGCTGGTGCTTCTGCTCCGGCGGCTGTCGGCGATGGTCGGCGCCCCGCGCAAGGCGCGCCGGGCCGTCATGGGCGAGATCGAGCTGACCCGGCCCTCGCTGGACGCGTTCATCGAAGGGCTGGGCGAGTTCGACCGGCAGGTCGCGCGGGCCAGCCAGGACACCGCCCGGGCCCTCGCGCTCAGCGCGTCCGAGGACGTCGGCCATCGCGATCTCGCCGAGAACTACTTCCTCTCGGGTGAGGAGTCCGAGCCGGGCGAGCGCGGCGAGTGGGGCATGCGCCGGGCGCCCCGGCGCGCCCAGCAGATCGTGCAGGACCTGTCGTGGCTGCTGGCGCTGACCGGCCCGTCGGTGATCGCCATCGACCAGATCGACACGATCATCGCGCAGAGCTCGATCGCCGCCGGATCGCGCCTGACCGAAGCCGCGCGGGTCAGCCCCGAGCAGGCCCTCATGCTGAGCCAGATCGCCGACGGCCTGATGGCGCTGCGCCAGATGACCCGCCGCACGCTCACCGTGGTGGCCTGCATCCCGGACTCGTGGGCGACCATCCGGACCATGGCCACCGACACGGTCGGCGACCGGTTCCGCCTGGCCCCGAAACTCGAGGTCATCAAGGACGACGTCCTGGCCCGGGCGATCATCGAGAAGAGGTTCGCCGTCCGCTACGGGGAGATGGGGTTCGTTCCGCCCTACCCGTCCTGGCCGGTGCGGCCGTCAGCCTTCACCGCGGCCGGCGACTACACGCCGAGGCAGTTGCTCATCGAGATCGACACGCACATCCGCAAGTGCATCGCCGACGACGAGGTCAGGGAGCTCGACCAGCTCGGCGCACCCCCGGCCGTCGAGACGGTCGAGCCGCGCCCGGTGGCGACCGATGAGATGACGAGGTTCGACGCCCGCTTCGCGGAACTGAAGAAGACCGCGGACGTCGTCACTCCGCTCGAGAAGACAGGCGAGGACGGCGCGGTGCCGGAGCTGCTGGCGGCCGGGCTCACGGCCTGGATCCTGGAACGGGGCAACGCCGGCGAGGCGTTCTCGGTCGACCCGCCGCCGAGCACCAACCCGCCGCTGCACGCCCGGATCAGGCTCACGCTGAACGAGAGCACCGAGGACCAGGTCCACTGGTGCTTCCGGGCGGTGAGCGCGGGGCATCACGGCAACGCCGCGCTTTCCCGGTTGCGCAAGGCGGCGATGGCGACCGGCCTCGACCACCGGGTGCCCAAGCGCAAGCTGTTCCTGCTGCGCAACGGCGGCTGGTCGGGCCCGGCGACGCTGAGGGCCGTCGACAGCTTCCACGCGGAGGGCGGCCGGATCCTCACCCTGGACGACGAGGACCTGCGAACACTGTCCGCGCTCCGCATCATGCTGGCTGAGGAGAGCATCGACCTGCAGTCCTGGTTGGCCGACCGCCGCCCCACCCAGCACATCAGGCTGATAAATGAGTCTTTGTCCGACGCGGACGGCTGGCGCCAGGACAAGCCTTCGGCCTCCCCGCCTGCGCCCGTCCCTGCCCGAGCCTCCGCGCCCGCGCCTGCCCGAGCCTCCGCGCCTGATCAGGTCTCGCTGGCGCCCGATTTGTCCCCGCCGCCGCTGCCGGCGTCTTCGTCAGCGCCCGATTTGTCCTCGCTGACGGCCGCGTCGCCGTCGGCGCCGGAGCCGCTCCCGTCGCTGCCCGCTTTGTCCACGTTGGTGTCGCGTGATGCGTTCACCATCGGGCACGGCTATGACTCGCAGGCGCCGGCGCGTCTCGGGCTGGCGTCGCTCCGCAAGCACATGACCATTTTCGCGGGTTCCGGATCGGGCAAGACCGTGCTCATCCGCCGGATCGTCGAGGAATGTGCCCTGCAAGGCGTCTCCAGCATCGTCCTCGATCCGAACAACGACCTGGCCCGGCTCGGCGACGCCTGGCCGGAACCGCCGCGGCAGTGGCGAGCGGACGACCCCGCCAAAGCGGCCGACTATCTCGCCGGCACGGACGTTGTCGTCTGGACGCCGCGGCGGATGTCGGGCCGTCCCCTCAGCTTCCAGCCGCTGCCGGACTTCCGCAGTGTGCGGGACGATCCGGACGAGTTCGACGAGGCGGTCGACGCCGCTGTCGCCTCCCTCGCCCCACGGGCCATGGTGGTCGGGCGCGCCCCGAAAGCCCACCTCGGGCTGGCCGTTCTCCGCAAGGCGGTCGAGCACTACGGCCGCCGCGGCGGCACCCGGATCAAAGGGCTGATCGACACCCTGTACGCCTTCCCGGACGGGATCATCGACCTGGACGGCGCCGACAAGATCGCGCTCGGACTGGCCCAGACCCTGACCGCGGCCATGGTCAACGACCCGCTGTTCGGCGGCGAGGGCACCCCGATGGACCCGGGAACCCTGCTCACGCCCGATCACGGCAAGCGGGCCCGGGTCTCGGTCATCAGCCTGATCGGGCTGCCGTCGGACGAGGCCAGGCAGAGTTTCGTCAACCAGTTGCAGATGGCCCTGTTCGCCTGGATCAAGAGGAATCCCGCCGGTGACCGGCCGCTTCTCGGCCTGCTCGTGATGGACGAGGCGCAGACCTTCGCGCCGTCCGGCGCCATGACGGCCTGCACCCAGAGCACGCTGGCCCTGGCCGCCCAGGCCCGCAAGTACGGCCTCGGGCTGATCTTCGCCACCCAGGCCCCGAAGGGTCTGCACAACCGGATCCCCGGCAACGCGGCGACGCAGCTCTACGGCCTGCTGAACAGCCCGATCCAGATCGAGGCGGCCCGCGACATGGCGAAGGCCAAGGGCGGCGACGTGCCGGACGTCTCGCGGCTGACGGTCGGCGAGTTCTATCTGGCCGCCGAGGGCGAGGCCCCCGCGAAGATCCGGACGCCGTTGTCGCTGAGCCATCATCCGCACAGTCCGCTGACCGCCGAGGAGGTGCTTCAGGCGGCCCGCCGAGCTGGGTAGACACAGAGGTTTCGAGGATCAGACATAGGTTCCCCGTAGAAACGGCTCCTACTTTGCTGGGCGATGGCGGGCCCGCTGAGGACCCGCTCGCGCTCGGAGGGAACCACAATGATCTACGCCTCGGCACGGCTGCACGAGAACGACGGCGCCAAGGTTTTCGTCGACGCGACCGGCCGGCGCAAGAGGCTTCTGGTGATGTCGGGTGTGGCGGCGGCGCTGGCCGCGGTCGTCTACATCGGCGTGGTGGCGATGAGCGTCGTGCAGGCGCCCTCGGCCGATCTGCCGACCAAGGGGACGATCTCCACGCCCGCCTCCGAACGCTGACGGGGTGTCACTTCCCGTAGCCGGAGAACAGGGACGTGAAGGCGTACTCGCTCTGGGCGATGCCGCTGCACGTGCCGCTCAGGCTGCCCGACGTGCAGTTGCCGTTGTCCCGGTTGATCGACCAGAACCTGATGAACGCCAGGTTCTTCTGCTCGGCGTACGTCAGCAAGGTCTTGGCATTGGCGACCGTGGTGACCGGGCCGGTGTCGTTGACCCCGATCATCGGGGTGACGCCGAGCATCGCGTAGAGCTGGGCGCTGGTCCGGCCGGTCCAGATCGCCTTCAGGTCGGTGTGCACGGCCTCGGTGGCGGCGATCATCGCGGCGCCCCAGCCGCCGCTCGCGTCGAAGTTCATGATCATCGGGTTGACGGTGACCTCGACGCCGACGTTCTTGACGCTGCGCAGCAGGGCGATGCTCTTGTCGGTCAGTCCGGCCGTCATGCCGCCGACCGGCACGGTCAGGCTGATCGCGGTGCCGCGCGCGGCCTGCAGGGTGGCGAGTGCCTTGGCCACGGTGCCGGGCGCGACCGCCTGCTCGATGTCGACGTCGAGGGCGTTGCTCCCGGTGGCATTCAGAGCTTGGGTGTACGCCTTCGCGAGCTGGGCGGAGGTGCAGACGCTCTCGAGGTACGTGCCGGTGGCGCCGCCGCTGGAGACGACGACCCGGCCGCCGAGCGCGGCGATCTTCGTGACCTGGGCCTGGACGGTGCTGTCGGTCAGCGCTTTGGTGCCGCCCCAGGTGGGCGTGCAGGACGTCGTGCTCTTGGCCAGGATGAAGGCCAGGGAGAAATCCGTCATTCCGGTCTTGGCGGAGATCTTGCTGATGTCGGTGGTTCCGCTGGTGACGTCGATGTACGGCGCCACGGCCGGAGTCTTCTTCGTGACGGCGGCCGAGGGCGACGCGCTGACACCGGCCGACGCGGACGCGCCGGCCGCGTCGCTCGCCTTGCAACCGGTGGCGAGCATCAGCGCGGCTGCCGTGAGACAGACCAGCGAGCGGCGTTTCGGATTCATGCCCGAGATCTTGGCATTTATCCCTGTGATCGATACCTAACTATCGTCATTAAGCCGCTTAAAACGGACGCCTCGAGTGGGCGCGCTATTCGCCGCGAATCGGACGTAGAGCGTACGTAATCAATCGCTTTTTGCGGTTTAAATCACAATTGGGAAGGTTGGTCGTGACCGTCTACACCTCGAGGAAACCGCCACCGCCGGTCGAGAAGCCGGCGCCGGCGCCGGCCGCCGACGCCCGGATCCTCGGCGGCGGCATCGTCCTCGCCGTGCTGATCGCCCAGCTTGTCACCCACTGGTTCACGTGGCTGCTGGTGGCCTTCGGCGTCCTGACGATCTCCCGGCTCGCGCTCATGCTGGCGCTGGGCCGCCGCCACGCCCGCCGTCATCGGCGTCCTCTGAAGAACCGGTATGAGAAACCGGTGACGGTGGTCGTTCCGGCGTACAACGAAAAGGAATGCATTGCCGACACCGTCCGATCGCTGGCCGCCAGCACCTATCCGATCCGCGTCATAGTGGTGGACGACGGCTCGACGGATGGCACGGCCGAAATCGCCGATTCCCTGGGCTTCACAAATGTGACGGTGATCTGGCAACCCAACGCGGGAAAGCCGGCCGCCCTGAACACCGGCATAGCCGCCGCAACCACCGAAGTCGTGGTGATGATGGACGGCGACACCGTCTTCGAGCCGGACACGGTACGTCACCTGGTGCAGCCCTTCGCCGACAAGTCGGTCGGCGCCGTGGCCGGCAACGCGAAGGTGGCCAACCGCAACGGCATGATCGCGCGCTGGCAGCACATCGAATACGTGGTCGGCTTCAGCATCGACCGCCGCGCCTACGACGAGATGCGCTGCATGGCCACGGTCCCGGGGGCGATCGGCGCGTTCCGCCGCGAGGCGCTGTCCCAGGTGAACGGCCTGAGCGACGACACCCTGGCCGAGGACACGGACCTGACGATCGCCATCATCCGTGCCGGTTGGCGGGTGGTCTACGAGGAGAACGCCCGAGCCTGGACCGAGGCCCCGACGACGATCCGCCAGTTGTGGCGTCAGCGCTACCGCTGGAGCTACGGCACGATGCAGGCGATGTGGAAGCACCGCCGGGCCTTGATCGAACGGGGCCCGGGCGGAAAGTTCGGCCGCCGCGGCTTGATCAACCTGGCCCTGTTCCAGACCTTGATGCCCCTGCTGTCACCCCTGATCGACGTCTTCCTGATCTACGGCCTGATCTTCCTGGACCCGTTCGAAACGCTGGTGGCGTGGTTCGCGATGCTGGGCATCCAGCTGGCCAGCACGGCGTACGCCTTCCGCCTGGACCGGGAATCCCTGAAACCGATCTGGGCGGTGCCGTTGCAGCAGTTCGTCTATCGCCAGCTCATGTATCTGGTTCTCATCCAGTCCACGTTGGCCGCCTTGGGCGGCATCCGCCTCGGCTGGCAGAAACTGCAGAGGGCGGGCGGCTTGAGCGCCTTGCTGGGAACGCGCTCCAAAGCGTGACGCTGTTCAGCCCTGCATCAGCCGGGTCAGGTTGGTGAGGCTGGTGATGAGGGCGGTCGTGTAGCCGAGAATGCGGCCGGCCCATTTGACGACGGCCGAGGCGATCTGCGCGGCGACGATCGGAATGGTGACGACCAGGAGCGCTTCGGCGGCCCAGACGATGACGCGGGCCACCAGGTCGGCGATGAGGTCGCGGACGATGTCACGGGTGAAGGTGACCAGGTTGCCCGCGGCCTCGGTGGCGGAGGACATGGTGGCGGCCAGGACGCTGAGGCCGCCCAGGGCGTCGACGTTGTTGGCCATCAACGACTGGTAGGTGGTGGCGGCCGGCCCCTGCCAGTCGGGAAGGTCGCCAGCCAGGTGCCCTTGAAGGTCGGCCGACATCGACTGAAGCTCGCCGGAGATGTTCTGCCAGGTGGCGGCGTGCGAGGCGACACGGCCGGGAATGCCGGCGAGCTTGTCGAGGACTTCGCGCAGCGGCTCGAAATATTCCATGGCCCACCCGAGCCCGTTGGCAAGAAGCGAGCTGAACGGGTCGAGCACGGTGGCTGTGGCCTCAAGGGCGAAGGCGCCACCGGCGAGAGCGCCGTCGACCCAGTTGCCGCTGCTCACGGACTGGTGCAGCCCTTGAAAGCTGTCGACGAGGGAGGCGCCGGTGACGCTGCCGCCCGGGTTGACGACATTGGCGACCAGCGAGGTGCTCACAGGTTGCCCGCTTCCCGCAGACGCCGGGCGGCGGCATCATCGACCTGCTCATATCCGGCGCCGGTCTGCCGCAGGGCGTCACCGGCGAGCCGCAGATTCTCCTCGACATACGCGATCAGCTGGTCCTGCCGCACATGCCGCGACTCCAGAATCCTAGAGATCCAGCCACAGAGCAGCCCGTACGCCGCATCGTCCTGAGTGATGGCGGAACTGGCCGCCTTGACAGCGGCAAACCGCTCCTGAACAGCATCCACTTTGGCGGCATGCGCCCTGATCTGCGCGGCGTCAACCGAGAACCCGTCAGCCATGCCGCTCCAGCCGTTCCCCGATGACCCGCCCCGCTAGGGAGTCGGCCCCCACGGTGTCCACGACGATCGCCTGGGTCCGCCGGTTGGCCTCGTGCTTCGCTTCCCGCAGAGCGCTCATGACGGCCCGCCCCACAACATCAGGCGCAAACCGCTGAATCCGCTCGGTAAAGCTGATGTCCAGCATCACGCCCGAGGCATCAACGGTGACCTCAACAAGATCGTTGCCATCGCGTCCGGTGGCGCGCAGCTCAGCCAGGCGCTCACTCAGGGCTTGAGCATTGGCCGCGTTCTGATCGACGCGCTGCTTCCAGTCCCGCAGATAGGCGCGCGACCCGTCGGGAGTGAGAAAGTCACTTTCACCGAGAGCGCCAGTCATGCCTATGGATGCTAGGAGGTCGGCGCTACCCCTGGGCCGCGGCAATCACCGAGCGGAGAGTTTCCAGAAGCCGGCGAAGGTAGGCGGCGGCCGAGGCGTCCGTCGGTTCGTCGAGGCCACGGTTGCCATCACCGGCGACGAGGCGAAGAAGCGTTCCCTCGGGCTGAGGCTCGGACAGGATGGTCTCCAGGGCGACCTGGTATTGCTCGAGGAAGAGTGTGTTGGTCTCCGCCGTGTCGTGAAGCTCTTCACGAATCTCTTCGAAGCTGTCCGCGTCGTGGACATAGCTGTGCAGCAGAGCCCGCACCTTCTCGATGGGCGAAAGCGCCGACCGCTCCGCGATACGCGCGCGAAGCGACTCGGGCAGGCCTGACGTGTCCATGATTCAAGACCCTAACGCCGCCGGGTAGGCGGTGAGGAGGTAAGGCTGTGCCGGATCGGAGTCCTTCACGAGCTTTATGCGAACTCTGACGAGACTGGTCGTGGTGTACTCGGCCTGACGTGGGCCGACGCCATACATGCCGTTGTTGTAGTAACCCTCGCCGATCCGATGGCCCGCGTCGAACATGCCGTCGTGGGATTCCTCCAATGCCAGGTCGTCGCGGATACGTGACCAGTTCCGCCGGATGTAGTCGTTGATCTCCCGGTGCATGGTCGAAGGGTCGGTCCACTTCAGGGAGGCGTTGACGGCGTCGTTCCATTCGCCGTCCCCGTAGATACGGCCCTCAACGGTCTTCGGCCCGAGATGCCGTTGGAGGGGGATGTCGGGTCCGTGATGATCGATCGTGTGAGCGCGCCGATGCTCGGCGTCGTTCTCGGCGATGTCGAACCGTGGTGGGTCGTCTCCCAGCTGCTCGTAGCGCCGCATGATCGCGGCCAGCTCGACATCGCCCGAGGCCGGCGTGGGTTCCGGAGGCCGCTGGGCGGCGCCCGGTCGGCCGGCGCCGGCGATGGTGGCTATGGCGTCGTGGGCTGCGTCTACGTTGTTCGGGGTTCTTGGTCTTGGTGGGCGTGCAGGACCGCTGTCGCCTCCGTGGGGCCTTGGCCTGGCGGTCATGGCCCGACGCTAACAACAGGGGTCCATCTATGTGTGGGTCACCTCCTGGCGGCCGTGCAGGGCGGCCCGGTCGGCGGCTGCCCGTCCTGAGAGCCAGCCCGCCCGGTTGCTCACCGTTGTCGTTCTGTGGGTCACGTGGGGGAACTGCTTGTCCAGCTCGTGGTCGACCTCCTCGTCCCGGGCGGCCAGCACCGGCAGCAAGTCGGCCGACGGGGTCACCTCCTGCACTGCCGCGTTCAGGCGTTCTCCTATGCGGGAGGCGTATGCCGTCAGGAACGACTGGCGGAAGGACCTTGCGCTTGATCTTTCGTGGGTCATCGCCCTGGTCGCCTGGACCAGTAGTGAGGTGAACAGGATCTCGGTGGTGTTCAGGTCGGTGGGGAAGCCGATCAGGGTGGAGAAGCCGAACCTCTTCGTCCACACCGCTCGGCAGCTGTTGGCCTCGGCCACCACTTGGAGGAGCAGGGTCTTCGGTGCCTCGTACGGGCTGTCGACCGCCACCCTCGAGCTCGCCGGGCGGTCGCGCCGGCCCGTTCTCACCGTCAGCAGGGCGTGGTCTATGCGGTGGCGGGCCATCAGCTCCTGCGCCTTCGCCGTGCACGCCTCGGCCTCCTCGGGGAAGTCGGTCGACTCGGCCTTGGCCAGAAGGGCGCGCACCCTGCTCAGCGTGCGCTGGTCGAGATCGGCCTCCTCCGGTGGGGACGACCGCGTGCCCGGCGGCGGGATGATCTGCTCGATCGGGGGCAGGGAGTCGAGCAGGCACAGCGCCTCGACCACCGTCACGATCGCGGTCAGGCGGGGGAGGCCCTCGCGCTCGGCCCACGCCGTCAGATAGAGGTCGTCGTGTTCCCACCACACCTCGGCGCCCAGGTCGGCGATCTGCGCCTGCCACCGGTGGTCGGTGGTGGCGGACGCGTGGGCGCGCATCTCGGCCGCTATCGCGTCGGCCATCAGCTTGGCGTGGCGTGCTGACTGGTCGCGGCGGGCGCACCGGGCCAGCTCGGCCGGCTGCCAGCCTCGCCGCCAGCAGCGGTGGACGGCGCCGAGCAGGGCCGTGAGCAGGGCGCGGTTGACCTCCTGCTCGCCCAGAGGGCCGGTCAGGAGCATGAGGCAGTCTTCGAGCTCGTGGAGCCGGCCACCCCGGGCGGCCTGAACCGCCTGGTCGACGGTCTCGTCGGCCAACTGCGGGCGTGGTTCATCACTGTTTCTGCGCATTTGACCTCCGTTCGATCGACCGACAGTACCGAAGCCGCGGAAGATCGTGCGGGGCCTGTGGATAACTCTCGGATCGTGGCCCGGCCTGCCGATCTTCGGGGTCCGCAAGAGAATCGGAGCCCCGAATGCCCCGCTGGTCCCGTGCCGTTTTCGCCGTCGTCGCCGCCCTGCCCTTGATCATCATGCAGCCGGGTGTCGCGCAGGCCGCGGGCAACGCGAAGGCCTACAAACTGCTCAGCCAGACCGACGGCAAGGGGCCGGTCGCCCGCTGGAATCCGTGCTCCGGCCCGATCGATTACCGCGTCAATCTCACCCGCGCCCCGCAGAATTCGCTGCCCGAGGTGAAGACGGCATTCGCCAACGTCGCCAAGGCGACGGGACTGACTTTCCGGTACGCCGGGACGACCACCACCATCCCCGCAGCCGCCAAGGGCTACAACGGCGCCTATCCGTCCGGCACTGAGATCGTGATCGCCTGGGTCACCCCGGGCGTGCACAGCAGCATGCTCGGAAAGACCACGACCACGGCCGGAATGGGCGGCTACATGGCCCGCGGCGCCTTCACCGCGTCCGGCGCCCAGGCGTGGAGCATGACCGAGGGCCGCGTCGTTCTGAATGCCACCCTCACCAAGACCATGGCGCGCGGTTTCGCAGCCGGAAAGGGCGGCACCACCGGCCAGTTGCTGATGCACGAGATCGGTCACGCGGTCGGTCTCGACCACCCGAAGATCAGCGACAAATACGAGATCATGTACCCGATGCTGACCACCAAGAAGGCGACCTGGGGCGCCGGTGACCTGGTCGGCCTGCGCCTGGTCGGCAAGAGCGCCGGTTGCCTGTACGCGGTCAACCCCAAGGCTTGACGGGCGCGCGACGATGCGTACGTGCGAATTCTCGTCGTCGGCGGAAGCGGCCTGATCGGTGCTCACGTCGTAAAGGTGCTGCGCGAGCGCGGGCATACGGCGACAACGGCGGCCCGGAGCCCGCGCCCCGGCGTCGACCACGTCTTCGAGGTCAAGAGCGCGGATCCGCGGCCCCTTCTGTCCGGTTGCGACGGCGTGGTCCTGGCCACGCGCACCGACGAGCAGAAACCGTTGCCAAGGCCGATCTACCCCGCCTTTCGGCGGGACATGATCGACCCGGTGGTACGTCTGTTCGCGGCGGCCCGCGAGGAGGGATTGACCCGCGGCGTCCTGATGGGCTCGTACTACACGTATTTCGACCGCCTGCATCCACAATGGCGCTTGCCCGAGCGGCACACCTACATCCGTTGTCGTGTGGAACAGGCGCGCGAGGGCCGCGCCGCCGCCGGGCCCGGCCTGCCGATAGCCGTACTGGAATTGCCGTTCGTCTTCGGCCGCGCCGGTGACCGCCTCCCGAACTGGTCGGCGCCCCTCGACCGCTGGGCCCGTTCCCGCCTCCCGTTGGTGGCCCCGCCCGGCGGCACCGCCGTGACGACGGCCCGAAATGTGGCCGAGACCGCCGTCGACGCCCTGGAGTCACGCAGCGGCGACGACATTCCCGTCGCCGACGAGAACCTCTCGTGGGCCGAGATGCTCGCCCGCATCGCCGGCCGTCCGGTGCACACCCTGCCCGCGCCCGTTCTCCAGGCCGCCCTGCGCGCCGGCGGCGCCGCGCAGCGGGCCACCCGCAAGGAGTCCGGCGTCAACCCTTCGTACGCCGCCGACCTGCTCCTGACCGACCTCTTCGTCGAGCCGCCCACCGGCCGCCCCGTCGACACCGCGATCCGCGAGTCGTTCCCGCGATGAACCCGGCGACGTTCCGGTGGTACGGGGAGATCAGGGGCGCGGGCAGGCCACCGGGCCCGCCCGCGCGGTGATCAGGCGGCTCGCTTGCCCACGACGCCGTGGGGGTCGAGGACGTACTTGCGGGCCGCGCCCTTGTCGAACTCCTGGTAGCCCTGGGGAGCCTCGTCCAGGGAGATCGGCGTGGCGTTCACGTTCTTCGCGATCTGCACCTTGTCGTGCAGGATCGCCATCATCAGGTTGCGGTTGTACTTCATCACCGGGCACTGGCCCGTGACGAAGGAGTGGGACTTGGCCCATCCCAGGCCCAGGCGCAGCGAGAGCGAGCCCTCCTTGGCCGCCTCGTCGACGCCGCCCGGGTCGCCGGTCACGTAGAGGCCGGGCACGCCGATCGCGCCGCCGGCACGGGTGATCGTCATCAGGGAATTGAGGACCGTGGCCGGCATCTCGGTCTGCGCGTTCTGCCCGTGGCCGCGGGCCTCGAAGCCGACCGCGTCGACCGCCGCGTCGACCAGCGGCTCGCCGATCGCCGGGGCGTCGTGGCCGAGGATCTGGCGCACCTGCTCGGTCGGGTCGCCCTGTGCCACGTTCACCGTCTCGCAGCCGAAGCTGCGGGCCTGGGCCAGCCGCTCCTCGTTCAGGTCACCGACGATCACCACGGCCGCGCCCAGCAGGTAGGCCGAGGTGGCGGCGGCCAGGCCGACCGGGCCGGCGCCGGCGACGTACACCGTGGAACCGGTCGTGACGCCCGCGCTCACGCAGCCGTGGTAGCCGGTGGGGAAGATGTCGCTCAGCATCGTGAGGTCGAGGATCTTCTCCAGCGCCTGGTCACGGTCGGGGAACCGGAGCAGGTTCCAGTCCGCGTACGGCACCAGCACGTACTCCGCCTGCCCGCCGATCCAGCCGCCCATGTCGACGTAGCCGTACGCCGATCCGGGCCGGTCCGGGTTCACGTTCAGGCAGATGCCGGTCTTGCCCTCCTTGCAGTTGCGGCACCGGCCGCAGGCGATGTTGAACGGCACCGAGCACACGTCACCGACCTTGACGAACTCGACGTCCGGTCCCGCCTCGACCACCTCGCCGGTGATCTCGTGACCGAGCACCAGGCCGGCCGGGGCGGTGGTCCGCCCGCGCACCATGTGCTGGTCGCTGCCGCAGATGTTGCTGGCGATCGTCTTGAGGACGACGCCGTGCCGGACCTGGCGCCCGATGTTCATCTTGTTGACGCCCGGCCCGTCCTTCAGCTCGTACGTCGGATAGTCGATCTCGTGGACCGCGACCCGGCCGGGGCCCTCATACACCACTGCTCGGTTTCCTGGCATCGTTGCCTCCGTCCAGAAGTGAAGAACTGCCTTCATCAGTCTTCTCCGGACAGGGCTCCGAATAACGAGAGTTTGTCGCGTCTCCCGTCGATCCCGACAAATCCTCCAGCATCCGCTCAATACGACGGAGGCGATCTTCGAGGTCGACGTTCGCCGCGCGCAGCTCCGACCGCAGATAGTCGGACAGGGCGTCCGGTGCCGGTTCGTCGCTGCTCATCGCACCAGGTTTTCACACTCCTGGGCTAAGTCGTTCACCCGATGCCATCCTCCTTCCGACGCTCTCTTGTGGACCATGTTGCCGGAATGGCTCCTCTGAGCCGGTGACCGCGCTGCCTGACCGGCGGCCAGAACAAAACATGTCGCTGTTCACTGTCCGCGACTTCCTGGGTCAGGGTGAGTCACCTTGAAATTTCCTGGGAGGGCGCGGTGCTGGGAACGACCCACACGAACGGCGTCGACGAGGTGCGCGACCTGGCGCGCCAGGGTCTGCTGGCCGCCACGATCGCGAGCACGTCGGGACCGGACCGGCTGCGGCTGACCGGCGCCACGTACGCCATCGCCTGGCCGGTCGTGTACCGGCGGCTCACGCAGAAGATCGAGCTGGGCCGGGGGCACGCGGGCTGCGCGACCTCGGTGAGCCGCCTGGCCGCCGACTGCCTGGACCGTTTCGAGAACGACGTCGAGGCGGTCGTCGACGACGTCACCCGCCGGGCGAGCACGCCGATCGAGAACCTGGAGGGCTGGATCGCCAGCCGCCTGGTGCCGGCCACCGTGGACGGGCACCGCCGCCGGCGCGGCGCGAACGGCGCCCTGCAACGGCCCCGGGTGCCGGCCTGGCTGGCCACCGAGCTCGGCGGCGACGAATGGCTGATCGACCTGGCGACCCAGATCCTGATCTGGGTGGGCACGCCGGCCACCGCCGGACACGACCTGTGGCCGGTCGACAGCTGGATCGTGCGGCGCTGCGAGCGCCACGGTGGATGGTCGTCGTACGGCGAGTCCGACGTGCGCGCCGACATCAGGGCTGTGCTCGGGGCCATGAACAAGCGGCCGCAGTGGTACGAGCAGTACGTCGAGGTGCCGCTCGGCCACAAGCAGCCGCCGGTCGTCTCGGCCGCGCAGTTGGAGGGCCGGGGCGAGCCCGCCACCGACCCCGCCGACGAGCACGAGCGCCTGCTCACCGCCCTGGCCCACGGCGCCGTGCGGCTCATCCGGGCCCGGCTGGCCCGTGGCGAGCCGGCCCGGGTCGTGGTGGTGGAGGTGCTGACCACGGTCTTCGGTGCCGATCCGGACGAGCCGGCGGGCACCGTCGAGCGGGTGCTCGGTGACGCCGCGGGACTCGACCGGATCGTGTCGACGGTGCTGGAGATCCTGCGTACCGAGGAAGAGAGCTAGCCGGCGCCCGAGCCTTCGTCCGTCAGAACCAGGTGGACGCACGACGAGGGGGAGAGCGATGGCACGACCGGACGAGAACATCGCCGCGCGGCTCGACGCGCTGATGGCCGCGGTGTCGCGGCGCGGCCCCGTCGACACGGGCGGGGTGAAGGCGGAGCTGGCGAGCCTGTCCGAGGAGTACGGCGCCGACCCACGGCTGCGGATGTTGTTCGACAGCATGCACACGGCGGTGTCGGCCACCGACGCCGCCTCGATGCGCGAGTCGCTGGCCCGCCTCGGCGAGCTGGCGGGTGGCGCTCCCGGCATCGCGCCGATGATGGACCTGATGCCCGGCTATCTCGAGGCGATCGAGGCGCACGAGAACGGCGACGACATGGCCGCCGCCGCGAGGTTCTCCGACGTGCTGGCCCGCTCCGGCGACCTGCCCGAGGGCAATCCGCTGCGCGAGGCGATGGCCGAGGTCGCGCCGACCCTCACCGCGATGTTGACGGGCACCGCGCTGCCGGAGCCGCCACCGGGCGCGAACGATGCCGAGCGGGCGTTCCACCTGATGGCCGGCGGCGGCCTGAGCGGCGGGGTCGAAGACGTGCGGCAGGCGCTGGAGCTGACCCCGCCGGGCCACCCGCAGCGCGTCTTCTGCCTGGCCACGCTCGCGCTGACCCTCTCGCAGCGGGCCGAGGCGACCGGCGCCATGGCCGATGTGGACGAGGCGATCGACCTGCTGACCGAGGCCCGCACCGAGGCCGGCGGCCCCGAGCACCAGCACTGGTCGTTCGTCAACGAGATGCTGGCCGGCCTGCACCGCCGCCGGGGCGACTCGGCCCCGGCCCGGCTCGCCGCGCTGGAGGGCCTGCGCGGATACGTCTGGCGGATCCTGCTCCAGCCCGACCCGGCGTCGGCCCGCGCGGTCGCGGCCGAGGCGGCGCGGGAGGCCATGGCCGCGGCCAGCCGCTGCCTGATCGACCACCAGCCCGCGGACGCGCTGCGCGCCCTGGACGCCGGGCGCGGGCTGATGCTGTTCGCCACCACGGAGCTCCGCGACCCGTGCACCCGGCTGGCCGACGCCGGCCACCGCGATCTGGCCGACCGGTGGCGTGCCACCGACGCGCCATCGCCGCGGCTGCGTGAGCAGGTGCTGGAGGTGCTGGCCCGCGACACGGGGCTGCTCGATCCGCCCGACCTGGACGAGATCCAGCGGGCGCTGGTCCGGCTGGGCGCCGACGCGCTGGTCTATCTCGTGCCGGCCGAGGCGCCGGCGCCGGGCTGGGCGGTGATCGCGCCGGTGGAGGGGCCGGCACGCTACGTGCCCCTGCCGCATCTCGTGCTGGAGGAGGGCGTCCATCTGACCGCGGCCGCGACCCGGGACGTGGGTGAGGACGGCGAGCCGGTCGACGACAGCCTCGACGCGCTGTGCGCCTGGGCCTGGAAGGCCGCCATGGGCCCGCTGACCGCGTCCTACCCGAGCGGAGACCGGGTGCCGCGGCTCGTGCTGATCCCCATGGGCGACCTGGCCCGGGTGCCGTGGCAGGCGGCGCGCGACCCCGGCGGGACGTACGTGGTGGAGCGGGTCGCCCTGTCGCAGGCGGCCTCGGCCCGGATGCTCTGCGACACCGCCGCCGCCGAACCGGTCCGGGTCACGCCGGCCGGTCTGGTGCTGGCCGACCCGGACACCGGCGGGCGGGCGCCCGATCTGCGGTCGGCGCGCCTCGAGGCGTACGCCATCCACCGCTCTTTCTATCCGGGCGCGACCTACGTCGGCCGGCGGCCGGACGGGCGGGTCAGTCTCTCCGGAGCCGGCACTGCCGATGACGTACGCCGATGGCTGCGCGCCGACAGCAGCGAGGCCGGCACGATGCTGCACCTCGCCTCGCACGGCGTGATGACCACCGACCGGGCCACCGCGTCGTCGCATCTGCTGCTGGCCGGCGGCGACCTGACCGCCGCCGAGCTGGTCGGGGTGATGGCGACGGCCCGGCGGGAGGTCGCGCTGGTCGTGCTGGCCGCCTGTCACACCGGACGGTCGATCCACGGCTACGACGAGGCGTACAGCATCGGCACGATGTTCCTGGCCGGCGGCGCCCGCTCGGTGCTGTCCACCCAGTGGAGCATCCCCGACCAGGACACCTCCCTGCTCATGTACATGTTCCACCACTTCCTGACGGCCGAGGCCCGCCCGCCGTGGGACGCGCTGCGCCGGGCGCAGATGTGGATGCTCGACGACGACCGGCAGCCGCCCGGCGGCATGCCGTCCCCGCTGCGCCGGATGCTCGCGGACACCGAGCCGGCGCGTGTCGTGGCGTGGGCGGGCTTCGTCCACTGGGGCCAGTGATGGGAAAGGGTGGCGAGACCGTGGACGATGACATCGCGAGGGTCCGGGACGAGCTGTCCCGGCTGGACGGCCCGGCCCGGCTGCCGAAGCTGGCCGAGCTCGGCCAGATGCTGAACAAGCGCTACTGGACGGCCGGGCCCGGGCAACCGGCCGCCCTGCCCCACCTGTCGGCCGCGATCGAGGTGTGGGACGAGGCGTACCGGCTCCTGGACCCGGGCGACCCGGCCCGTGGGCAGGTGGCGGTGCAGCTCGGCACCTATCTGGCGGCACGGCACGGCACCCACGGCGGCAGCGTCAAGGACCGGGACACGGCCGTCTTCGTCCTGGACGAGGCCCTGAAGTTCCCGAGCGTCCCGCCGGCGCAGATCGTCATGGCCAAGTTCTATCTGGGCCAGCTCCACCTGGCACGGGCCACCGATGCCATGAACCCGGCCGCCGCCCGTGGCGGCTTTCAGCACGGGGCGCCGACCGGCGCCGGTGACGACATCGACCGCGCGGCCCGGCTGTTCCGCGAGATCCTCGACGGGCCGGCGATGAGCGAGGACATCGCCACGATGGCCCGGACCATGCTCACCCTGGCCGAGGCGCTGGGGCCGCTGCTCAGCGGCAACCTGGCCGGGTTCGACATGGGCAAGCTCATGGAGTCGATGGCGGTGATGCAACGGCTTCAGCAGCAGGGCATGCCGAAGATGAACTGGACCATCGGCGATCCGCTCACCTATCCGACCACGGTCATGGACGCCCAGGTCCACCAGCCGCCCACGGTGCCGCCGCGCCGTCCGGCCCCGGTGCCGGCGCCCCGGTCCGAGCCCGACTCGGCCCGCCGGGCCGCTCACGACCGGCTCGCGTCGCTGGTGCCCGATCCCCGGCAGCCGGTCTGGGACCAGGCCCGCGACCTGCTGCTGGCCGGCCCGTCGGCGGTGGCGCCGGGCGATCTGGACGCCTTCGTGGGTGCGGCGGCCAACGCGGCTCCGGCCGACGGCGTCGACCGGCTGCTGCTGGCGGTGGGCCTGTCCCTGCGCGAGCGGCGCGACGGCAGCGGCTGGGGCGACGTCGACGACGGCGCCTACGACCAGGCGCGCGCCGAGCTCCGGGCCGCGATGGCCGACGTGCCGCCCGACCATCCGGCCGCCGTCGTGGTGGTCGAGGCCGTCGGGGGAGTGCTCGACGAGGAGCGCCCGCTGGCCGGGGCGATCACCGAGATCGCCGCCTACGCCGAGAAGATCCCCTCCCTGACCCCGGCCGCGGCCGACCTCGCGGCCCTGTGCCGCCGCGAGCCCTTCCCGGTCACCGTGCCGTCCGGCCATCCCTGGCACGGCCTGCTGACCACCGCGGCCGCGCATGCCCGGATGCTCGCGGACGTACGAGGGGGAGCGCACCTCGCCGCCGAGCCGGCGCCGGTCTCCACACTGGAGCGGCTGGTGGGCGAGCTCGGCGACAGCGGCCGGCGCACGCGAGCCTGGTGGCGCCTCGCCTCGGCGTACCACGACCGAGGCGACGCCGAGCTCTGCCGGCGGGCGGGAATGGAGGCCCTGCGCGGCCCGGAGCCGTACCGGGAGAACGCCCTTCTCTTCGCCGGCTGGATGCTGGCCGAGGGCCGGGCGGCCGAGGCCCTCACGGCCTTCGAGGTGGCGGCGGCGTCACCCCGATCGGCGCCGGACCCGGACAGCCGGGACGCCGTCGAGGCTCTCACCGGTGTCACGCTTCCTTCATGGCCGGCCGCCGAGGTGCCGGCGCCGGACACGATCGCGGCCGCGGTCCGGAAGCTCGGCGCGGCGGCGCTGCTCTACGCGCATCCGTCCGGCCACCTGCTGCGCCTCGACGCCGCCACCGCCCGGCTCGACGTGCCGGACTCCGTCCCCTCGGAGAAACTCCTGGTGGCTGGTCTCCTGCCGGACGCTTGCGCTTCCGAGATCTCGTACGTCTCGTCCGGCGCCCAGGCGATCCAGCTGGCCACCCGCGACGCCGCGACCGGCGCCGGCCTCTTCGTGGTGAACCCGCGCGGTGACCGCGACCCGGCGATGCCCGAGGTCATGGCGGTACGCCGGCTGTTCTACCCGGAATCGCTCTGCGCCGGTCGCGCCCTCGAACCGGTCGATGCTCCGGGCACGGCCGCGGACGTGCTCCGAGATCTGCCCACGGCCGGCCTGACCCACCTGGCCTGCGGCATCAACGGCACCGAGGCCGAGCTGGCCGACGGAACGCGGCTCGACCTCGCGACCCTGCCCGCCGGGGGTGGCCTGCTGATCCTGGCCGAGGGCCCGGCCGACCCGGCGCTGCTGGACGCGGGTCTCACCGGCGTGGTCGGCTGGCTGCGGCCGGTTCCGCCGCCGGTCGCCGCCCTGGCCCTGTTCATGCTCCACCTGCACCTGGTCGACGACCGGATGGCGCCGGCGGCCGCGGTGGCCGCCGTCCGCCGATGGATGAGCGACGCCGACCGTCCGCTGTCGCCCCTGCTCACCGGGGCCCACCTGCACACTGTCGGGACAACCGACCTGACCCGGCCGGATCTGTGGGCCGCGCTGGCGTACTGCGGCCGCTGACAGGAGCCCACGATGCCCGACACCCTCGAAGACCTGCTGCTGGCCGAGCTCCGCCGTGCGGTGGCGGCCCGCGACGGCGTGCCCACGGCGGAGACGACCGCCGAGCTGCGCCGGCGCCTGCGCCGCCTCCAGGAGGACTTACGCCGGGGCGGCACCACCTGACGGCAGGAGCCCGTCGAGGATCCCCGGCAGGAGCCCGTCCGTGTCGGCGGTCCACCGCTGGGCGGGACGGCCGGGCGTCTCGACGGCGACCGTGACCTCCGCGCCGTCCCGCGCCGGGCGGCAGAACCGCAGGTCGACCCGCAGTTCACGCTCGGCCGGGATCGGCGCCCCGGTCTCGCACTCGCGCCCGTCGAGCAGGACGGAGACGGTGCCGCCCGCCGGGGCGCCGTCGATCCGTACCCGCAACGCCGTCCGGTCGGGTGACACCGTGAGACCGACCTGGACGGTGGGTGGTTTCCCGGCCGGCCGGGGCGCCTCGGCCCGTCCCCGTGGGCTGCTCGGGACCGGAGCCGGCTCGGCCGGAGAGGGCGCGCTCGGCGTGGGCCCGGCCGTACGGCGCGGAGAGATCATGCTCGGCGTGGGCCCGGCCGTACGACCGCGCGAGATCGCCGCGGTCCGGCGCGGTGTGCTCGACGGTGATGCCGGGGTGGATATCGGCGCGGCCTGCTCGTGAGCGGGCGGGGGCGCTACCGTCCGGTGCTCCGTGGGCAGGCTGATCAGAAAAAGGCAGACGGCCGTCACGGCGACCGTCGACAGCACCATCAACGGCGTCCAGCCGAGGAGAACGACGATCAGCTGGATCTTGGCGAGGAACCCCGGCGAGGACCTGTTTCCGGCGCGCACACCTGCACAACGGCGCCGGGCCCGCGATGACACGGCGGTCCGAAATCTGGGCCGCCCGTATCCGAATATTTCGGGCACCGTTGACAGTTGGGTATCCGACCGAGGGTGTAAGGAACCGGTGTCATGAGGCTGCGGAATCTGACCAGGGCCGGAGGCGTGATTGTCGCCGAGATCCTTCGCCGGCCCGCGCACGGTCTGGCGATAAGCCGGCGAACCGGGCTGTCCGTCCCCTCCGTCTTCACGGCGCTGGTGGCCCTGGAGAAAGCCGGGCTCGTCGAGGGGCGATGGGCGGAGCCGGTCCCGGCCGGCGGCCCCCGATGCCGGGTGTACCACGTGACAGCGGCCGGCCGCGTCGAGCTCGCGGCGTGGCGGGCGGCGGCGCCGGCCCCGCGCACGGCGTGGCTGAACGTCACGTCGCCGGCCGCCTGGGCGTGGGGACCGGGCCGGTGACGCCGCGGGACGACGAGGGCGGTGGCTTACGAGGCGTACGCCTGGTCGCCGCGACCGTCCACGGCGGCGCCGTCGCGGGCGTGGCCGGATGGCTGGACGGCGTCTTCTGGGCCGTCTGCTTCGGCTCGGCCTCGTTCTTCCTGTCGTGGTTCGTGACGGGCTGGCTGAGCCGGGCCGGACGGCGCGTCCGGGACGGTGTGGAACGGTCCGACGAGGAGACCGGTTACCCGGCCCAGGCCGTCGTCGAGGACGCCGCCGTCATTCCCAGCCGGCTCCCGGCCGACGTCAACCACGCTGTCGCGACCCTGGCCGTCGCGCTGATGGCGATCGGGCGCGAGATCGCCTCCGGCGACTTCCGCGGCACGGCCCGGGAGGTGTGGGCGGCCTTCGCCGGCAATGCGCGCAGCGAACGTCCGTACACGCCGGTCAGCCAGGTCGGCATCGCCACCCGCATGCTCGGCACCTACGTGGGCCAGCGGGCGCGGCAGTGGCTTCTGGACGTACGGCGCCTGCTTGTTCTCCATTCCCCGATCGATCGGAGTGACGTGCCGGTGGACGCGGTGCCCGCCGCCTCGGTCCAGTTCGCCGAGGTGCTGCCCATGCCGGATCCGCGACGGACGGCCGGCCCCCACCCGCCGGACATCGGGCGCTCCTCGGCGGCGGCCCAGCTGCGGTTTCGGCTCGCCTTCGGGGTGGATCTCGTCCGGTACACCGATCGGGACGGGCCCGGCATGGAGGAGGCGCAGGAGCGGATCGCCGAGATCGTCAGCCGTACGCTCGACCGGCTCGGCCTGGTCCTGGACGACCTGGACTGGCAGCCCGACGGCGACGGCATGAAGGTCGTCATCCCGGACAGCTGCGCGTGGCAGGACGCGGTGTTCGGCGTGCTCGACGGCCTCCGTCTCGAACTGGCCGCCGACAACGCCGAGCACGCCGACCGCCTGCGGCTGCGATGCGCCATCTCCTCCGGCCTGATCGCCCGGTCCCGGCTCGGCTACATCGGTGATCTCATGATTCATATTCACCGGTTCCTGGAGAGCGGGCAGCTGCGGGAGGCGTTTCTCGGCAATTCCGAGGCCGATGTGGTCGCGCTTCTGTCGGATCACGTACACAGCTGCGTGGTGAAGCCCAATTGGGCGCCCCTTTCCCAGGCGGACATGCAGCCCGTGGACATCGAGGTCAAGGGCTACAAAGCCAAGGTCTGGCTCTGGGTTCCGCGGCCTCCTTCGCGCTGACGCCCGTGGCGGCGATGCGGATAACGTGAGGCCGTACGAGGAGGTGGCGCTGGTGAATTTCATCCGCGGTCGTCAGTCCCGGCCCTCCATTGTTCCGCCGTCCGGGGCCTCACCCGAGGACGCGTGGCGCGCGCTTTTCCTGATGGTCGAATGGATCAGGCACGCCGACGGGAAGGCCACCGCCGCCCTCGCCTCGGCCGGCGTCACCGGCAGCCTGCTCTACACGCTGGTCAACACGGCCGACCGGCGCGGGACGGCCCTCGCGATATCGGCCGCGGCCTGCGCGCTCGCCATCATCGCGGCCGCCACGGCGGCCGGCATGGCCCTGCTTCCCCGGCTGGCCAGCCGCCCGGAGCCGACCGGGCTGATCTACTACCGCGCGATCAGCGAGCGCTTCGGCACGGGCGCCGACGCCTACGCCACCGCGTACTCCGCGCTGGCGGCCGACCAGCCCGCGCTCTTCGCCGCGCTGACCCGGCAGGTGTGGGCCACCGCGAGCGTCGCCACCCGTAAGTACCGGGCGATAAACGTCTCGATCGCGGCCCTGCTGCCCGCCCTGCTCCTGCTCGCCGTGACGGCGGTTCTGAGCCTGCTCGGCCGGTGACGGCCACCCGTTCGGGTGACGGGAGGCGCCGCCGCGCCGAAGGCGGCCCGGAGCGGCGAATGCCTGGTGCAGCCTGTCGTGCGGGTGCATGAGAGATCGTTTCGTGCATGCCCGAAATTGCACATGGCGCACATCGATGACCGCCGAGGGAACCCTCAGTGGCGGGGGTGCGGGGGGTCTACTGGCTGGTCACCAAGGGCCGAGGCATCGTCAACGATCGATCAATCGCGACCGGCGAGATCATGTTTGTGCGGGTCATCGCGTCGCACGACGGGTACGCCGCTGATCCTGTGGACGCATGACTCTCGTATCCGAGGGCAGGAGTTTCCACGGATGGAGGCGTCATGGCAGTGCGACGGCCGGCACCGCGCGCGTCGAGCACCGGCGGCCGCATGGTCCATACTGGACCGGTGAGCACGTGCGGATGCACGTGCAGATGCGCCGGGGCTCTGGTCCGGGGAGGACTCGTATGCGGCTGAGACACCCCTCCGGCCGGATCGTGCACCTCGGCTGTGAGATCGCCTCGCGATCTTCGAGTGGATCGGCGAGCAATCTACCGGGCGTCGTCCGGCAACTCGATACCTATGGCGCGGTTCGCGCCCGCCTCGGCGCCGACGCGCTCGGCGTCAATCTCTGGCTTCCTCCCGCACTCGCCGCCGCCCTCGCCGTCGAGAGCCGCGCCCGCACCCGGCTTCGTGCCGAACTCGACGCCCGCCGGCTCGAAGTCGTCACGTTGAGCGGCGCGCTCTTCGCCGAGGGCGGCGGCGGGACCTCAAGACCTGACTCACACGCGGGTGCCTCCCCCGCGGGCGCCTCCGCCGTCGTCGCTCCCCCCAACAGCGACGCGGCGGAGGCCGCCGAAAACACGGGCGAGAGGCCGTGGACCGACCCGGCCCGCCGCGAATACACACTGGATCTCGCCCGCGTCCTCCTGGACCTTCTGGACGACGACGCCGTGCGGGGCACCGTCAGCACCGTCGGCCTCGGGCCCCGCGAGGGCTGGGCCGAGGCCGAGGACAAGGCCGCCCTGGGCATCCTCCGCCGCCTCTCGCACGGCCTGGCCGACCTCGCCTGGCAGAACGGCCGCGCCGTCCGCGTCGGCTTCCAGCCGGCCGAGGGGTACGTCCTGGACAGTCCCGAGCAGACGGTCGCCGCCCTCAGCCGCGTCGACAAGGACCGGCTCGGCGTCTGCCTCGACCTCGGCCACGCCGCGCGCACCTGGGACGACCCGGCCGCCGGCATCGAGACCGTCACCGACGCCGGCCTGGCCATCGTCGAGGTGCGCGTCGTCGCCGTTCCCGGCGCGACCACGAGCGGATGGCGCGACGGCCTGCGGCAGCTGTTCGGCTCCGAGGGGCCCCTCACCGAGAACCTCACCCTGGTCAGCGGGACCCCCACGGCCGATCAGATCACCAACGACGTGACGTACCTCCTGGCCGAGCTGGCCGCCCTCGGCCTCCAGCCGGAAAACGAGCCTTGCGCCGCCCGCTGAGTTGTCTAGAGTCGGTGGTGGCGAGCCGGTCATCGGGAGGCGCAAACCCGATCCGGCGGTAAAGCGCCGTGCACCACCCTTGGGGCGGCCTCCCTCGCCGCCCGCCTAAGTCACGGCTGCCCGAGGGAGAAAAACGGCAATGGCACGTCCCATCACGCTCTTCACCGGCCAGTGGGCCGATCTACCCTTCGACGAGGTGTGCCGGCTCGCGTCCGAGTGGGGCTACGACGGGCTCGAGATCGCCTGCTGGGGTGACCACTTCGAGGTCGACCGGGCGCTCGCGGAGCCCGACTACGTCGACCGCAAGCGCGAACAGCTCGCCAAATACAACCTCAAGGTCTTCGCGATCTCGAACCACCTCGTCGGCCAGGCCGTCTGCGACCACCCGATCGACGAACGCCACCAGGACATCCTGCCCGCCGCCATCTGGGGCGACGGCGACCCCGAGGGCGTACGCCGGCGGGCCGCCGACCGGATGAAAGACACCGCCCGCGCCGCCGCGAAACTAGGTGTGAACACCGTCGTCGGCTTCACCGGCTCGTCGATCTGGCACACCGTCGCCATGTTCCCGCCGGTCCCGCCGGCCATGATCGAGCGCGGCTACCAGGACTTCGCCGACCGGTGGAACCCCATCCTCGACGTGTTCGACGAGGTCGGGGTGCGCTTCGCGCACGAGGTCCACCCCAGCGAGATCGCGTACGACTACTGGACCACCCGCCGCACCCTCGAAGCCATCGGCGACCGGCCGGCGTTCGGGCTGAACTGGGACCCGTCGCACTTCGTGTGGCAGGAGCTCGACCCGGTCAACTTCATCCTCGAGTTCAAGGACCGCATCTACCACGTCGACTGCAAGGACGCGAAGGTCCGCACCGGCGACGGCCGCCGTGGCCGGCTCAGCTCCCACCTGCCCTGGGCCGACCTGCGCCGCGGCTGGGACTTCGTCTCGACCGGCCACGGCGACGTGCCGTGGGAGGACTGCTTCCGCGCCCTGAACGCGATCGGCTACGACGGCCCGATCTCGATCGAGTGGGAGGACGCCGGCATGGACCGCCTGATCGGCGCGCCCGAGGCGCTGCAGTTCGTCCGGCGGCTCGCGTTCGACGCCCCGACGGCCGCGTTCGACGCCGCCTTCTCGTCGGCGTCCTGAGGTCGTACAAGAAGAAACCGCCCCGGACCTCGACGGCCCGGGGCGGTTCCCTATGAGAAATCAGTACGTCGAAGAGGACGTGCTGGTGGTCGACGTGCTGGGCGTGGTCACCGAGTCGGACGACTCCGACGTCACGTGCAGCTTCTCGCCCAGCTTCGACGACTGGAGCTTGTCCTTGCTCTCCGAGTAGAGCTTGTTGGCCTGCGCCTGGGCGACACCGGCGGCCTCTTGCACCGACGGGTGCTCCCACACCTTCTTCGCGTTGGCCCGGATCTCCTCGTACTTCTCCCGGCCGGCACGGCTGCCCAGGACGAAGCCCGCCGCGAGACCGGTGATGAACATCAGCTTTCCGCGCATGATGGCGGCTCCTTCCGTTCGTGACGCGCGCTTGCGTCGATGTGACCGTGCATACCCATCCTGCCGGTCGCGTATTCCTGATCGAGGCGATTCGCCCGGTAGCGGCGTGCCGGGGATCCCCTTCGCGCGTGCCCGTCATCGTCATGTACTCTGTTCCCCGGCGCCAGGAACGACGGGCGCCGGAGCACGATCCCCTGTAGCTCAATTGGCAGAGCAGCCGGCTGTTAACCGGCAGGTTATTGGTTCGAGTCCAATCGGGGGAGCGGCGAGTCCCGGGGTCTCCCCGTCCGCAAAACGCGCGGACCGGTGGGGCCCCGCCTCTGTATCTGCTCCGGGCCGAGCCCCGGAAACCCCACGGTGTCGTGGTCGCTGTGGGCTTGTTCGTTGCGGCTTTCTATCTTGGCGCGTTCTCTTTGGTGATGGTGTTCAGGGAACGGGCCATGGCTCGGTAGACGGGGTGGCCGCAGAGGACGCCCAAGGCCACGGCGAGCATGGAGGCCAGGGCGCTCAGCAGGTCCTGGGAGGCCTGGGCCTTGTCGGCGCCCAAAGCCTCGGTGACGCCGATCAGGCTCAGGGCGCCGGGTACCAGGAGCCAGAAGCCGGGCAGGAAGCTGACCAGGGCGGGCGGGCCCGAGGGCAGGCGTTCCACCAGGCAGGCGACCACGGTGAGGACCAGGGCGCCGACGAAACCGCTCAAGTATCCGCCTAGCAGGATGTTCCCGAAATACTGGCCTATCCAGGCCGCGTAGAGGACCAGACACAGCCAGCCCAGCGAGCGGCGCGGCGCGGAATGCACCAGATAGCTGCCTACGGCGACGACCAACGCGCCCAACCAGGGCGCCCACGGGCCGATCGAATGCTGAAAGGCCTCGGTCGGCGTCGCCACCTCGGGCAGGCCCACCGTCTGGGCCGCGCCCACGATGCCGAACGCCAGCAGCAGCAACTGGAGCACCCCGGTGACCAGGCGGCTGGCGCCGGTGACCATCTCGGCCGCCGAGATCTCCACCACACCCATCGTGAGCATGGCGCCGGGCAGGAAGGTCGCCAGCGGCGCCACCATGGCCCGCAGGTCGGCGTGGGCCCAGCCGGTGTCGGCCAGGAGGAAGGTCACGGCCGACACCGTGAAGGCGGCCGCCACCGGCATGATCATCTGGACGCTGACCCAGCGGGCGCCGACCAGCTTGAGGGCGCCCACCATGGCGCCGAAGATCACCGACAGGAGCAGGTCGCCCCAGGTGGGCTGCAGGACGAGGCAGATGCCGCCGGTCAGCACGGCGTACGAGCCGATCTGCAGGACCGGGCGGAACCGGGCCCGCATGGCGAGGATCTCCTCGATCCGGGCTATGCCGTCGGCCGGCTCCGGACGTCCCCGTTCGGCCTCCCGCAGCAGGTCGTAGACGGCGGCGGTCTGATCCAGGCGCAGACCCCCGCGCAACTGACGGGTGGGTTCGAGGGTGGCGGGCCGTCCGGGTTCCAAGGAGACGACCAGGTACGTCGGAAGCACGCTCACCCGGGCGTGCGGTGCGCCGTACGCGGTGGCGACGCTCCGCAACCCGTCCTCGATCCGGTTGACGGCCTCACCGGCGGCGGTCAGGGCGCTGCCCAGATAGAGCAGGAACTGTTGCAGATCCCGCCGCTCGTGCTCGATGTCCGCCATGACCGGCACGCTAGATCGCCGATCCGGTCCGGAAATCCTCCCGCGGGAGTGAGGTCACGCCGGATGGGTATGACACCAGCGGGTCGCGCTCACCGGCGTACGGCAAACGGAAGCGTGACCGAATCGCCTGCCCGGACCCAACGCCGCCGTTAGTCTTGGGCTTGCCTGGTTCGTCCCCTTGTGAGGTGCCCGTGTCGCAGCCAATTGAGGTGGACGTCGTCATCGTCGGCGGCGGTCTCGCCGGCCTCTCCGCAGCCCGCCGTCTTGATCGGGCCGGCGTGGAGTGGCTGCTGGTCGAGGCTTCGGACCGCATCGGCGGCCGCGTCACCACCGACACCGTCGACGGCTGGCACCTCGACCGCGGGTTTCAGATCCTGAACACGGCCTATCCGCGGGTGCCGGCCCTGGTCGACGTGGCCGCCCTGGACATGCGCTATTTCACGCCGGGCGTGCTGGTGCGCCGCGGGGGAGAGCTGCACCGGCTGGAGAACCCGGCCCGTGATCCGCTGGCCGCCGCGCAGGCGCTGACCTCCGGGGTGGGCACGCTCAGCGACCGGCTGAAGTTCGCGGCGCTGGCCACCCGGTGCGCGACGCTGCCCGCGGCCAAGCTGCTGGAAGCCCGCGAGACCACGACCCAGGAGTTCCTCCGCAAGGCGGGCATGTCCCACCGCATGATCGAAGAGGTGCTGCGGCCGTTCCTCTCGGGCGTCTTCGGCGACCGGTCACTGGACACGTCGAGCCACGTCTTCGCCATGATCCTGCGCTCGTTCGCCCGAGGCCGGATGGGCGTGCCGGCGGCCGGCATGGCGGCATTTCCCGCGGCGATCGCGGGCCCACTGCCGTACCCCCAGCTGTTGATCGGAGCCCGGACCCTGTCCATCGGCCCCGGCATGGTCGTCACCGAGGGCGGCCAGATCAACTGCCGCGCCGTGATCGTGGCGACGGACCCGCCCTCGGCGGCGGCCCTGCTGCCGGACAGGCTGCCGGTGCCGGACATGCACGGCCTGACGACGTTCTACTTCGGCGCCGACAAGGCCCCGCTGGACGAGCCGACACTGGTGCTGGACGGCGACCGCCGCGAGATCATCGCCAACACGGTGGTGGTGAGCAACGCGGCCCCCGAATACGCCCCGACGGGAAAGTCCCTGATCGCGGCCTCGGTGGTCGGCGTCTCGGCCCCGTCGAGCGCCTCGGAGGCGGTGATCAGGGTGGAGTTGTCCCGCCTGTACGGCACCCCGACCGACGACTGGGACCTGCTGGAAGTGATCAGCATCCCGAACGCCCTCCCGTCGGCCCGCGTCCCACAGGCCAACTTGCGCAAGCCGGTCGACCTGGGCGACGGCCTGTTCGTGGCCGGCGACCACCGCGACAGCCCGTCGATCCAGGGCGCACTGGCCGGCGGTTGGCGCACGGCCGGCGCGGTGTTGTCCTGGCTGGGCGCGGGCGTAGGAGCCGCCCGATGAGGCGGCGCTGCATAAGCTCGGGAGATCGCTGGCTGTGAACAGGGCCCACGGGTTAGGATCGCCGCCGGTAAGGGGCGGTAGCTCAGTGGGTTAGAGCAGGGGACTCATAATCCCTCGGTCGCGGGTTCGAGTCCCGCCCGCCCCACGGAACTGGCCTGGGGGCGACCCCCAGACCCCACGGTGTCGTGGTCACCCCGCGGCGATCCGGCGCCGGGCGGTGGATGGTTGGGCTTGGCCTGGCGGCCAGTTCAACTCAGCACGTGATGGGTGCTCACCCCGGTTCGGCGATTGAGGCGAGCTCGTAGTGCGGTCTCGTACGATGGGCGCATGAGCGCGGAGACCGTTGGCATGCACATGCCCGCCATGGTGACGCTCGACGACCTGGCGGCCATGAACGCCTCAGATCCGAACGGCCACCGATACGAGACCAGCCCCGAGGGAGTGCTGTCCGTCATGCCGCCCGCGGACTCGGAGCACGCGCAGATTGCCAGCCGGCTCTTCGCATGGCTGCTCATGGCTGGTTGGCCAGCCGAACAGATCCTCCAAGTCGCGGGCATCCGCGTTCCCGGAACCGGACGAGACGGTGGCCGGATCCCCGACCTCAGTGTGTGGAGCAAACCCCCGCCGCGGGGAGTCTGGCTGGCGGTCGCCGAACTCCTCCTCGCCATCGAGATCGTCTCGCCGGGCTCGGAGGCGATGGACGAGGTCACTAAGCGCCGCGAATATGCCACGGCGGGCATCCCCCAGTACTGGGTCGTCGATCGCGACGAGGCTCAAACAGTGACGCTGTATCAACTCTCCTCGAAATCCACTTACGCCGAACGCGCGAAGATGCCCCTGGCCTGGCTCCTGCAGACCAGCCCCAGCGATCACCTCGGCTGACGGGAGAGCGCTGCCCGTCGCGCTGTCGGGCCGGCGGTTCTCTATCCTGCGCGGGTGTCTTCGCTCAGTGATGCCGAGCTCGATGTCTTGGTCGCCGAGGCGGTTGTGGACTGCTATGACGAGCACGAGGAGCTCAGTGGCCTCTTCGCCATGATTGAGGGCGATCTGGCGATGCCGTTCGAGACCGAGGTTCTCGAGGTGCCGGTGGCCGTCCGGAAGGTGGATCTGCGTTCGTCGGGGATCGTAGCGATCTGCCACCGTGGCCGACTGCGGCAGGCGATCGGGATTCTGGACCTTCCGTTGCCGGATCCCGCGCCTCGCGGCGCGCGGTGAATCGAGGCGTACCGGTCGTGGGCGGCCAGCTCGTCAACGACTATCAATGGGGCGATCTGAAGGCCGATCCGGATCCACGAGCGTGAGGTGGCCGAACGCAGACATCGTGCGGAGGCGGCGGCCGCGGCCCGCGAGCAGCGTCTGGACGAGTCGGGGGTTGAGTATTGCCGGTGCCGGGGCTCACGGCGGCGAAAAGACGGTCGAGTGCGACCCGTCTGTCCTGCGCTGAAGCGTTGTAGCTGTGGCGGTATCGTGAGCGCTCGTGGCCGTTCGTATCGATGTTTCCGCGTTTCGTAGTTCGATCTCGGCGCAGCTGGTCACGGCCGCTGAGCAATTGTCGCGCGACGGCGGTGTCGGAGGCCTGGAAGCGGTTGGTGGCGGTGCTCGGGCGGTCGTCCGCGACAGCGGGATCCGATTCCAGCCGTGGGTGGGTGTGGTCGATCAGGCATTGATCGGGGACTGCGATTGCGAGGCCGGCTCTGGTGACGGCGATTTCTGCGCCCACGCCGTCGCGGTGGCGTTGTCCGCGTTCGAGGCGGGCGTCAGATTCTCTGCTGCGGGCAGGCCGCATGGTGCGGGCCCGATCGAGCCGGAGCAGACCGATTATCTGCGGGCCGTGCAGTCTCTCGGTCCGCGGCAGTTGACCGCCCTGGTGGTGGAGCAGGCTGTTCGGGATCGGCTGTTCGCGACCTTGCTGCTGGGAAAGGCAGGGATGCTTGCCCCGGTCGACGAATCGGCCCTGGCCGGCTTTCAGGCCGTCATCCGTGAGGCTGCGAACGCGACCACCGGAACCAGCTGGGAGATCGCCGATGTGGAGGAGGCCGGCCGTCGTCTGGTCGCCGAGGTCGAGATCTTGTGCGCACGTCCCGAGACGCCGGCCATGCTCGATCTGATCGAGCAGGCCATCGCGGTCTGGGACGAGCTGGCCGGTCATCTGCTGGATGCCTATTACGCGCGCCGTATCGATCCTGAGGAGATCAGCGAGCTTCTGGTCGGTGCGCACCGGGATCTGTGTGAGCGGCTCGACCTCGACCCGGAGGAGATCATCGAACGTCTCGAGCGGCTGCTCGACCGCTGCCATCACGACACCATCGACACAGCCGTGTATTCGGAGCTTCTCGGTGAGGCTGCGGGCGCAGTCGCTCGTTACCCGTATCGGTAGCCGGAGCGAACTCGAGCGGCGACTCGCGGTCAGAGTCCGCTCTCGCCTGCGGGAGCCGGCGGTGGTGAGATGCCCTGAAGGAGGTCGTCCAGTAGTACACCGAGGAGGCGCTCCTCCATCACCGATCGACCAGCATCGGTCATCGCCTCCGCCAACGAGGGATCCCAGGGGCTGGCTGCCGGGGCGCCGGTCAAGGGCAGACCGGTCGTGTCGGCATCGAGGTAGTCGGCACCGGACATACGCCACGGCACGGCGTCCGGGTAGCGGGCGAGAGCGGCGGCGGTCAGCCGGATACCGGTCCAGTCGAAATCGTTGCGCCATCGGATCACAGTGCCCGCCGGCCGGCTCGCCAGTAGCGTGTGGACTGCGGCCGAAGGCACTCCTTCGGTACAGATGAGCGGGGCCGTGGCATGTCCCGCCGCGGCTCGCAGCACGGCCGGGTTCTCGCACACGTAGACCGCCAGGACCGGCAGGGACAACGGGGCGAGTCGTAGCTGGTGCAGGGTCACACGGAACGGCACATGAGCCATCGCGGCCGAGGACAGCCAGTCACCGAGAACCCCGCCGGTGGCGGGCAGGTTGAGTACCAGGACCTGGCTGGCGAGGTCGTCGGGCACCACCCCGGCCATCTCCCAGAGCGCCCGTTCCTGTTCCGCTCCGGTCGGCGGCTTGACCTGGTGCCAGGCGGCCAGCGCCCGGAGCAGGAGTCCGCGCATCGGCCCCTCGGCAAGGGCCTTGGTGTCGCCGAGGACCCGTTCGGCGAAGACAGGCATCGGTTCGGCGCTGACCGGCAACGTGTCGAGTGCGGTCAGCACTCGGGAGAACGGCAGGTCGCTGCGGGCCATCCGGGTGAGCGTCCCGTCGCGGCGCAGGGTATCGATCCACTCCTCGAACCAGGGCCGGCCGGCGTGGCGGCTCGTGGCGGCCCGGGTGAGCATCTCCGCCCGCGCTTCGGCGAGGGCGGCACGCTCGGCGGGGCGATCCCGAAACGGGCCCACCGCCGACGCGAGATCGATGCTGTGGGCGTCCCGCAGGAAAATGTCGATCTCGGACAGGCGGAGGGTGACCCGGCTGACGCCGGCGGGTCGGTGCACGCCGGTCACCCCGATGACGACATGCCGTTCCGCCTCGTCCGGTGCGGCCAGGGAGATCGTCCCAGCGAGGCTGCCGCCGGTGCGCTCCAGACTGCGCCGGGCAGCGGCCAGCAGCCGCCGCCAGCCCGGATCGGTGGTGAGGTCAGGCATGTGACGCGACGGTACGGGTCGATGGCGAGCCCAGCGCCGCGGCGAGCGTCCCGTCGAAGTCGGCCACGTTCACGGCACCGTCCCACACCAGAAGCACCGTCGACACGGCGTGCTCGACCGTGGAGTGCGACAGGTCGTAGTGCGCGCACCCGGTCACCGCCGGATGGGTGGCCCACAGGTCGTACCCCGTCATGAACAGGTCGAGGTCGAACTGTTTGGCCAGCGACATCAACTCGCCGCGCCCGTTGTCGTCGACACCGGCGAACGCCTCGTCGAGCCCGAGCAACCGGGGCGCGTCCGGGCGGGCCGACCCGAACAGCGCGTTGGCCGCCGCGAACAGCGGCAGGTGCAGTGAGACCGACTGTTCACCACCGGAAAGCTGGCTGTGCCGGGCTCGGGTGAGCGGCTCACTGATACCGCCGGGCCGGTGCAGAGTGAAGGCGAAGACCCGCCATTGCCGGTAATCCAGCACCTCGGCCAGCAGTTCCCGGTAGGGCTTCTCCGGCGCCTGTGCCCGAGCCGACTTGATCCGGGCCGCGAAGTGGCGGCGCAGGGTGGTCAGCTGGCCGGGCCCTAGCCGCGCCGGGTCACGTTCCAGCAGCTTGCAGACGTCACGCTGCTCCGGGTCGAGATCGTCGGAGAGCCGCCAGCCCACCCCGACGGTCAGGCCGGACGACATCCGCCGGGCCCGCATCTGCTGGTCCATCGCGTCCACCAGGTCGCGGGCCTCGATCGTACGGCGGTGGATCTGCCCGGCCAGCTGGCCCAGCAGCGCGTCCTCGAAGACCCGCTGCTCGGCATCGGTGAGCAGTTGTTCCTGGTCGCGGCGCTCTCCGGCGATCCTTTCAGCGAAATGTGCCACCGGCGTCAGACCCTGTTCGTCGGCGACCCGCACGACGATGACACCCTCGTCGGTGTCCCATTCCGGCCGATGGTCGAGCCCGGCGGCCGGCAGCTGCGCCTGGAGGTCGGTGAGGGCACTGGTCAGCCGGGTCGCGCTCTGCTTCAGTGAGGTCTCGGTCGGGCTCAGTTCGCGGGTGGCGGTCAGGATCGCCTCGTGCAGCGCCACGACCGCCGGATCGAGATCGTCTTCTGTGGTGGCGGTGGCCGGCCACCGCAGTTGCGACGGGCAGCGGATCAGACCTAGAAGATCACTTTGGGCGTACGGGCGAAGTCGCACCGCCTCGCGCCGCGCCTCGACGATCGCCTCGTCCACGGACCGCTCGCCGACCTCGACCCGCGCCACCGCGCCGGCCCGGCTCTGCAACGCCGCGCTGTGGGCTGCCCGGGCTTGTTCGAGGGCCTGTTCCGCGCCGGTGACCGCCTCCTCGGTCTCGGCCACCTCGGCCAGCACCCGGGTCGCCTCGGCGCCGATGGCCGCGGACAGGGTGCGCAGTTCCTCGTCCTTCTCGGTGTGCCGGGCGTGCGCCGCCCGGGCCGCCTGATGGGCCGCCTCGGAGCGTTCCTCCGCCTCGGCATGCCGCTCGGCGGCCTCCCCGGCGAGCGCCTCGGCGCCGTCCGCGCTGTCGTGGGCGTGCCGCAGTTCCACTCCGAGCCGGTCGAAGCGGTCCAGCGCCGCAGCGGTCGAGTCGAGCCGATCCACCGGCAACGACCGGTCGGTGGCGGCCCGGCGCAGTCCGGTGCCGGCGGCGGCCTGGGCGGCCACGGCCGCGTCGAGCCGTCCCGCGGCATCGAGGGCCGCCTCACGGCGTACCCGGAGAAGGGTGGCGGCCCGGTCCAGTTCGCGTTCGGCGTGGGTGATCGCGGTCCGTCCCGGTAGCGCCGCGCCCGCCCGGTCCATCGCGGCCAGCATCTCCTGCCGGGACTCGCGCTCGGCTTCGACCTCGTTGATCTCCCGTTCGAGAGCGGCGATCCGGCGGTCGCAGTCGGCGATCCGTGCGGCCCGGCGCGCCGCGCGGGCGGTCGCCCCGATGTATTCACAACGATCCTTGGTGAACCAGCCGACGCCGGAGCCCTGGGCCCATCGTCCGTCGCCGCTCACTCCGGAAGGACCGGTGATGTCGCCGAGCGCGATGCCGCGGAGCACGGCCGTGATCCGTTCGGCGGGCACGAAGTCCTGGTCTTCGGGCACGAGCAGGTCGGCCAGCGTCCCGCCGGTCCGCTCGCCGGAGCGCAGGTAGGCGTCCTGCTCGTCGTCGTTCGCGGTCGGGTGCACCCAGGCGTCGAGCAGGCCGGCCGCGTGCAGGGCGGCCTCGATGCCGGCCGCCTCCGTCTCCGATGTCCCGTCGGCGAATCGGATGAGACGCCACAACGGCGCACCGGCCCGGTTCTCCCGCGAGGCCGGCCGGGTCGGCGACGGCGGCGGCGAGTCGTCATGCTCGGCCGCGATCAGCGCCCGCTCGTCCATCGCCTCCCGGCGTTCGGTGGCCAGCCGTCCGGATCGGGAGCCCAGCGTGGCCATCTCGTCCCGGATCGTGCCGGCCGGACCGGCCATCCGGTCGTGGTAGAGGTCCCGCAGCGAAGGGTCGTTCACCGCCTCGGCGAGACTGTCCGGCAGGTCGGAGACGCGGAGAGCGGCGAACAGTTCGGCGTGTTCGGTTCCCCAGACCCGCACCGCCTCGGCCGTCTGCTCGCGGGCTACGTCGAGGGCATCGCCGGCCCGCTCCTCCGCCCCGGTGGCGTCCTCCGCCGCGGCGCGGGCGGCACGGTCGGCTTCCACCGCCCGCACATGTTCGCGTTCCGTCTCGGCCAGCCGGTCCGCGAGTTCCCGGATCGCCCGCACGTCCGCACGGCGCGCCGCCGACCGGGAGGCAAGCCGTGTCGCCAGTCCGTCGGTGTCCGCATCGCCGGCCCGCCATTCGATGCCACCGTCCTCCGCCTCCGACATGAGTTCGGCCGTCAACCGGCCGGCCTTGGCCCGCGCGTCGTACAGCGCCGCGGCGGCCCGCTCGGACTCCGCCCGCCGTTTGCCGACGACGTCGCGCTCCGTGGCGACCTGCCGGTCGGCGCGGCGGGCCGCGTCCGCCAGGTCGTGCACATGCCGTTCCAAGTCGGCCAGTTGTTCGTGCGACCGGTACGCGGCCGAGCTCTTCAACCGGTCCAGATGCGCGCGCAGCCGGCCGGGCTCGCCCTCGACCGCGTGCAGCCGCTGCTCCGCCTCCGCCGACTGCCGGCGTGCCGCCTCGGCCTCGTCACGTGCGGCGGCCAGCGCCTCCCGGCGTACAGCCGCGTTGTCCCGGCGTGCGGTGAGCGCGTCGGCCGCGGCTCGCGCGTGGGTTCGCAGATAGGTGGCGTAGACGGCCAGGAAGGAGGTGGTCGCGGCATCAGCCGCGATCAGACCCTCGAGGGTACGGGCCACCGCCTCCATGTCGTCGAACGAGCGGGCCGCCTCCACCAGCAGATGGTCTTCCACCGGGCGCAGACCACGTTGCAGGGTGCGGGACAGCTCCACCGGGTTCAGGTCCTTCGCCAGCTGCGGCTTGCGCAGCGTCAGCACCAGGTCGAGCAGCTGCTCGTAACGGGCCGGGCCCAGTCCGAACAGCTTCGCGTCGACCAGGTGCCGGTACTCCTCGGCCGAGTCGCGCACCGCCTCCGCGCCGAGCCGGTCGATCAGGTCCCGCCGGGACACCGGCCGATCCTCGTCGTCCAGCAGCGACAGATCCACCCCGACCCTGCCGTCAGCGACGAAGTGCCAGCGGGTCACCCGATCGTTGTGTTTGTGGGCCCGCAACCCGACGCCGATCGTCACGAACCGGTCGCCGTCCGAGAATTCCATCCAGACGTACGCGTACGCCGTCTCCTGCCCTCGGTAGAGCAGGCTGGACTTCATCGTCCGGTCCTCGCCGGCGAACGGGTTCAACCGGCGCGGCTCGATCCGCCCGTCCAGCACGAACGGGAACAGCACTTCGAGAGCCTTCGTCTTGCCGGAGCCGTTCGGGCCGCGCAGCACGAGCCACCCGTCGACGAAAAGGAACTCCTCGTCGCGGTAGTCCCAGAGGTTGATGATGCCGGCGCGAGTGGGGGCGAAACGAGCCAAGACAGAGTCCTCGATCTAAAAGAGGGTGCGTTGTTTGACCTGGGCGACCGTACGGCGATAACGGCCGATCAACGGGCGGGCCAGCACTCCGCCGGGCACGGGGAGCACCGCACCGAACCGGGTGAGCAGCTCGATCGCCTCGGTCCGCAGTCGTTCCGGATCGGCGTGCCAGGCGGCACCGAAAGCCGGCCCGTACCGGTGCAGGATCTCCGCCGTCGCCTCCCGCAGGAAGCTTTCGGTGATCAGTGGAAGCCGCCGTTCCACGTCCTCCGCCGCCGTCGGCACGTCCGCCGTCGTCTCGCCGGCGCCCAAGCCCAGCGGGACACTCACCGGTAACCCGGAGTCGATCTGCGCGATCAGTTTCTCCCGAGCCTCCGCCGGATCCGGTACCGGAATGCGGCGCGTCTTGCGGCCGTCCGGGTCGGAAACCCGTTCCGCGATCGCCACCGCCAGCAGCACCGCCGCCTGCGCCACCGAGCCGGTACCCGGGAACCGCTCCGCCGACCAGCCGGCCGTGTCGACCAGCAGCACACCCTCGGCCCGCCGCTCCAGGCGCAGCCCGGTGAGCCGGTAAAGGTCGGCGGGCAGCGCCTGTCCGCGCAGATGGTTGCCGATCTCGGTGGAGACGTCGTCGTAGTAGACGACCGGCCGTTCCAGTACCGCGCGGCGGGCGGCCTGCGCGGCGGCCCGGCGCTCGGCGTTGCCGCTGTTGCTCAGCGAGCGGTCCAGCAGGGCGGTCACCGAGTCGATGTGCTGAAGCACCCGGGGCGGGCGGAACAACGCCAGCACGGCGTCACGGGCGACGTCGTACAGCGCCTCACCCGCGCCGGGATCACTCGCCCATGCCGCACTGGAGCCGTCGGCGAGCCGCAGCACACCCCGCTCCTCCAGCCAGGCGACCGCGTCGACGAAGGCCCGGCGGTCCGCGCCGGAGTCCGGGTCCAGCCCCAGGCCGGTGATCCGGCCGGCGTCGGCGGCCACCGCCTCGGCCAACTCGCTCAGCGTGATCTGAATGCCGGCCCGGCCCAACGTCGCCAGGCACAACGACAGATAGGCGTAACGCTGCCGGTCGAACGGGCGACCGGTCCGCGAAACCGCGGGCCGGTCCGTCTCCAGCCGGTCGGCGGCGCGGACCAACCGCGCGGTTGCCCCGTGCAACTCCAGCCGATACCCGAACGCCTCGGACAGGTCACTGCGCAACTCCGTGGCGAACCGGCGGATGCGTGGCAGCGCCTTCTCGTCCGGCCACGTCGCCGTGATCAGCGGATGCCGCAGCAGGATCCGGGCCGCGCGCTGGTAGTCGGCGAGTTCCAGATCGGAAACGTCAACGGCGAATCTCACACGGTCACCGCCTCTGTCCGGAGCGTGGCAGTGTGCGCGGCCGCAGTCACGGACAGGTCGAAGCCGTCGATGTGCAATCTGCCCGCTTCGGTGAGCACTGTGGTAAACCGTCCGGGGCAGGGGGCGAGCGTCAGGCGTACCCCGAATGCGGCGGCAGCCAGGGGAACCTCCCGCCGGCCCGCCTGCCGGGTCGCCAACGCGATGTCGAGAAGCCGGCGCAGCGCACCGGCCTGCGCTTCGGTGAGTGTCTCGGCGCCGATGAGGCCGGCGGCCGCCTCCGCCTGGCGGCGCTGCGCGGCCACCTGGCGCTCCCGCAACGCCCGGCGGGAGGACTCCGACCGTTCGATCCGGGCGATCCGCCCGTTGCCCTGGCCCGGCATCCGGCCGTGCTGCACGAGCGTCCGGGACAGCTCCACTGCGGGCGCCTCCCACCAGGACAGCCGTCCCGGGATCGCGTCCGGATCGGGGTAGGCCACTCCGACGTGCCGTGGCGCGCCCAACCCGAACACCACGTCGAAGACGGCGTGCGCGGCCTCGTCGGAGCCGGCGCCGGTGAACCAGGCCGCCAGGTGCCGCAACTGCGACTCCCGGCTTACCCCACCCCGGCGGGCCTCGGTGACTCGCCGCAGCAGGGCGAGCACGTCCCCGATCGCCGCCATCGTCGCGCCGGAGAGCCGGTCCGCCTCGCTGGGCCGGTCGTTTTCCGGCGCCAGCCAGGACCGCAGTCCGCTCCAGCGGCGGCGCCAGTCCTGGATCCGCTCGGCGGGCGTCGCGAAGAGCCGTTCGTCGGCCTCGGCCGCCGCCTCGATCATCCGTTCCAAACCGGTCGCCTCGACCTCGAGCACGGCCTCCCGCAGGCGTGGCGTGTACCGCTGGAGCTCGTCGTGGAAATCTCGTAGATGAGCGAGCAGCGCGTCCTTGTGGGTGAGGAAGACCTCTGGGCGTACATCATGGGTCCGCCTCAGGTCGCCGAGCATGTGATAGAAGCGGGCGGCGCGTTCCGCCACGTCGGCCAGCGCTCGATCCAGACGGTTGAGCTTGCGGTACACCTCCTCGGCGTCGCCGTCGGAGTTCGCCGTGGCCAGGGCTTTGAGGTCAGCCAGGAGGTCGGCGAAGACCAGCCGGGACAATGTGCTGTCGTCCAGTCCTGCTGCGAGAACGGACTCGACAGCGCGGTGGGTGCGGTAACCGGCCTCGGTGAATTGGTAGACCGAATGCCGATTGCGGTACTCGGCGAGCGTGGCGGCCCGGGTGCCGTCCTGGCCGCGGTCAAGCACGCCCCAGTCGACGAGCGCGTCCAACAGGCGGGGCAGGTCGAGCCCGGCCGGGTCGGGGCAGTCGTGGTGGATCTCTGAGAGAGCGGCCAGGGCCGCCTGCACGTCCGAGGTGTGCAGGACGACGTGATAACTGGACCGGGCGGCGTCGAAGGCCCGCAGGAGCCACAGATACGCGAGTCGATTGTCGGCGTTGACGTAGCTGAACAGCCGAAGGCGATCGTCGACCCCGAAATCGTCCAGCCCGAACGAGGTCCGTGGTTCCGGCATCCGGCCACGATACCGCCAGTGCTCGACCGGCTTCGGACACGGTGTGCGGACGATCACCCACCCGGACCCGCGCGTCCGACGCTCTGCGGGAACCGTGGTCGAGCTTACCGCCATCACGCTTCCGGCCGCGCTCGACGGCGGCGTGAGCTGGACAGATGCCCTGACAGCGGGTCACCGAAGATCGTCGTGGACTGGTTCGCATGGTGCAACGTCCGGCCCACGGAACTGGCCTGGGGGCGACCCCCAGACCCCACGGTGCGGTGGGCGCGCCAGTCGACTTGGCGACAGGCCGTCTTGGCTCGCCCTCGTCCGATGGCCGTTCACTGGACCAGATGCGCACCACCGAGGCGTCTCGCCATTGCTTGCGCCACCCCTGGGGAAGCCGGCGGTCTGTCGGCCCCTGCCGCCTTCTTGATGAGCCAGGCCTCGGGCCGCCGGCGGCAACGCAGGGGTCGCGAGTTCGTGCCTGATCGTCGGAATGCCGCCGTTCGGACCGGCCAAGCGCAGAAGTCCACCACGCTGACGCGTGCGCCGGGCACCCGGTTCGGACAACCGGCCTGAGCATCACATTAATGGTCGTCTCAGATTCGCTAGGTACGAAGTCGGCGTGAGGCAAACGAGGCAATCCGTCGGCGAAGGACCAGTGATGACAGTGAATGCGGCGCCGTCGGGGAAGCGCCGCCCGGGCTGTCAAGGTCCGTGGCGTCCACCAAGGCTCCGGCGACGGCGTATCCGGTCGCCGCCTGCGGGTCGCACCCCCGCACCAATGCCGGACCCGCCGTGGCCGGCCCGCACGTCACGCACGCCGGCGAGCGATCCCGGCCGGCAACACGCTCGGGTGCGGATCCGGGCGACAAGGCTCACCACACCACACAAACACGTGAAGAGAGAATGATATGAAGCCCATGGGACGTCGCAGCTTCCTGGCCGCCGCCACGGCGCTCGGTATCGGTGCCGGCGTGTCCTCGCATGCCATTGCCTCGGCAGCGAGCGACGACAAGAAGGCTCCGGACCAGAACGTTGACAAGACCGCGGAAATTTACCAGCGAGACCGGGACCTGCCCTTCATCGGCGCGGAGGAGACATTTTCGACTCCCGCGTTGTTGCAGCTGAACTCCATCAATGAGGATCATATAGCGTTCCTCGAGGAGATCGGTCTTGCGGATCTGGGCCGGCGCCGCATCGGCGATATGGACGCGGGGGGACTCGACGTTCAAATCCTCTCCGCTCATACACCGTCCGTGCAGAATGTCCCGGGTAAAAGGGGCATCGACCTTGCCTATCGTCTCAACCGGCAACTTGTAAACGGGCCGATCGCCAAATATCCGGGCCGCTTCAAGGCTTTTGCCACCTTGCCCTTGCAGAGCCCGGAGGCGGCGGCGGACGAACTGGAACGCTCGGTCCGGGAAGATGGCTTCTTGGGTGCACTGACCAACGGGCACATCACGAAGAAGTATCTCGACCATCCCGATTTCGAGCCTGTGCTGGCCCGTGCCGTTGCTCTCGACGTGCCGATCTACCTGCATCCCGGCTATCCCGCCGACGAGATCTTCGAGATCCTTTACAGCACTACGCGGTCTCAATACACCAAAGAGTTCCAGCCGTACATCTTCAGCGGGTCCGGATATGGCTGGCACCAAGAGGTGCTGACCCAGTGCATCCGGATGATCACCTACGGGGTCTTCGACAGGTTTCCCCAACTGAAGATCATCATCGGCCACATGGGCGAAGGTCTTCCCTTCTACTACGAGCGGATCGTCAATGACATGGGCGAGCCGACCGAAAGCTCGCTCAAGAAGCCCTTCGGCCAGTACTTCCAGGACAACTTCTGGATCACGACCAGCGCATTCCCCCAGACCGAGCTGCTCGAACTCCTGCTGAAGCAGGTAAGTGTGGATCGAGTGATGTTCGCAACCGACTACCCGTTCGCGGACATCAAGGCGCAGACCGACTGGTTCCGCGGAGTCGATCTGCCACGGGAGGACAAGGAGAAGATTGCGTTCCGAAATGCAGAGAAGCTGTTCAGAATGAAAGTGCCCGCGAAGTGAGGCGCCGGCGTATCCAGCAGTCGCGACTCTTGTGAGATCCCGAGCGCGCCGGCCCCGCCTGGTCGTCGACAGCGCCTTGCCCATGTCATTATTCCGGGGGCGCCCCCGGACCCCACGGTCGTCGGCTTGGAGGGTATGCGACTGTCGCGGGCGAGAATCTGGATGCTTCTGAATGGGGGATACGGATCTCTTTCAAGAAGGCCGGCCTGTCCGACAAGTCATCGCTGGCGAAGATCCGGGACGCCATCGAAGTGTCTGATCCCGTGCTCGTATCCGAAGAGACTTCGCTACGCCGCCGCCGATGGCTCGCGGACGGCTAGGGTGTCGTGATTCTCGTACACCGCGGTGGGAAGCGCTGAGCCGGCGAGATCCCGCACGGCTCGCGACCGTCGCCGCGTCCTCGACCAGATGGCCGCCGATGCCGAGGGCGGCGGCCTGTACGAGATCACCCTTGGCTCCCCGCCTTGCCGAAGCCTCCGCGTACCGGTCGGCCGAATCAAGCCCAGCCATCCGGCACCGAGGTTCTCGGGGTGCCTGGGGGATCGTGGCGCTCGCCCAGGGGCCGCCGCCGCGTTGCGGACCAACTGCCCTTATCGCGCTCGATAACAGTTTTTGGCGATTGATTTCTGAGTGTCTTTGAGCTGAAGGGGCAGATCCGTCGGCCCTTTGTTGCCGAGATATTGACGACTGGCGACGGGGAGGTAAAACTCCGGAAAGCGCTCTCTCCCCTTCGCCGTTCGTCTGTCCCCAACGGACGTACGGCGTTCCCCGCCCAGAGAAAGCAGGCTCATGACATCCCCACCGCCACGCCGACGCCGCGGAATGGTCGCGTTGAGCGCGATCGTCGCCGGCGCACTAGGCCTCACCGTCGTCACCGTTGCCGGTAATGCCAGCGCCGCCGAGGTTCCGCTGTCGCAGGGCAAGCCGGCCACCGCCTCGTCCGTCGAGAGTGCCGCCTATCCCGCCTCGGCCGCCGTCGACGGCAACGCCGGCACCCGCTGGTCCAGCACCTTCGCCGATCCGCAGTGGTTGCAGGTCGACCTCGGCAGCACCCAGACGATCAGCCGTGTCGTCCTGAACTGGGAGGCGGCGTACGCCTCGTCCTTCACCATCCAGACCTCGCCGAACGGCACCAGCTGGACCACCATCTCGCCGGCCACGGCGGGCAAGGCCGGCGAGCAGACCTTGAACGTCTCCGGCAGCGGCCGGTACGTGCGGATGAACGGCACCACCCGGGCCACACCGTACGGCTATTCGCTCTGGGAGTTCCAAGTCTTCGGCACCAGCGTCAGCCCGACCACGCCGACCCCCACCGGGCCGGCACTTCCGACCTCCGACACCCCCGACTTCGGCGCCAACGTACGGATCTTCGACCCGTCCACGCCGGCTTCGACCATCCAGTCGGCGGTGGACACGGCGTTCAACGCGCAGCTGCGCAGCCCGACCGCGCAGTTCGGCACCCAGCGTCACGTGTTCCTCTTCAAGCCCGGCACGTACGGGCGGGTGTGGGCCAACGTCGGCTTCTACACGACGGTCGCCGGCCTCGGTCTCAACCCCGACGACGTGACGATCAACGGCGCGGTCAACGTCGACTCCGGATGGAACTACGGCGACGAGAAGAACGCGACCCAGAACTTCTGGCGCAGCATGGAGAACCTGTCCATCGTGCCCGAGGGCGGCACCAACCGGTGGGCCGTCTCCCAGGCCGCCCCGATGCGCCGTGTGCACATCAAGGGCAACCTGACCTTGGCGCCCTCCAACCAGGACAACGGGCAGGGCTACTCCAGTGGCGGCTACCTGGCCGACTCCGTGGTCGACGGCGTCGTCTCCTCGGGTTCGCAGCAGCAGTGGTACACCCGCGACAGCCGGATCGCGCGCTGGGACGGCGGCGTCTGGAACATGGTCTTCTCCGGCGTGCAGGGCGCACCGGCCAACGCCTTCCCGAACCCGCCGCACACCACGCTGGCCACCACTCCCGTCACCCGGGAGAAGCCTTTCCTGTACGTCGACAGCGCCGGCCTCTACCGCGTCTTCGTGCCCGCCCTGCGGCGCAACTCCGCCGGCGCCAGCTGGCCGAACACCGCCGGCACCTCGATTCCGATGCGGGAGTTCTACGTCGCCAAGCCCGGTGACAGCGCCGCCCGCATCAACTCCGCTCTCGCACAGGGCCTGAACCTGTTCTTCACCCCCGGCACGTACGCCCTGAGCGAGACCATCCGGGTCACCCGCCCGAACACCGTGGTGACCGGCATCGGCTATCCGACCCTGATCCCGAGCAACGGGGTCGAGGCGCTGAACATCGCCGACGTCGACGGGGTCAAGGTCAGCGGCCTGACCTTCGACGCCGGAACGACGAACAGCCCGACGTTGATGAGCGTCGGCCGGGCCGGTGTCCACACCGACCACTCGGCCAACCCGATCAGCCTCCAGGACGTCTTCTTCCGCATCGGCAGCAGCGTCCAGGGCAAGGCCACCACCACCCTCGCCGTGCACAGCGACGACACGCTCATCGACCACATCTGGGCCTGGCGGGCCGACCACGGCGGCGCACCCACCGGCTGGACGGTGAACACCGGCGACACCGGCCTGATCGTGAACGGCGACGACGTCCTGGCGACGGGCCTGTTCGTCGAGCACTACCAGAAGTACGAGGTGATCTGGAACGGCAACCGCGGACGTACGATCTTCTTCCAGAACGAGAAGCCGTACGACGTACCGAACCAGGCGGCCTGGATCGGCCCCCGGGGCAACGGCTATGCCGCCTACAAGGTCGCCGACACCGTCACCGACCACGAACTCTGGGGCGGCGGCTCGTACGCCTACTTCAACGTCAACCCGAGCGTCCGGGTGGACCGCGCGTTCGAGGTGCCAAACCGTTCCGGCGTACGTCTCCGCAGCATCCTGACCGTCTCCCTGGGCGACGTCGGCACCATCGCCAACGTCGTCAACGACACCGGCGGCGCCGTCCCCAACCCGGCCGGCAACACCACACCGCGCCAGGTGGTGGCCTACCCCTGACCCGAAGGGCAACGTAAAGGCGGCGGCCACCAGTGCGACTGGCACTGGTGGCCGCTATCGGCCGGCGTTGGTGAGGTACGGGTCATCGGACAGCCATGTCGGGACGAGGCGGGTGCGGGTTTCGTAGTGCGCCGCCACGAGGACCCTGACGGTCCTGGTGACGTTGCGGGTCTCGTAGTGGGCCTTCACCCATGCGCGGTTCTTGCCGTACCGGCCTTTGACCCAGACCCTGGCCTTCTTGGTGACCGCTCTGGTGGTGTAGTGCGGCTTGACGTAAACCAGGTAGTGCTCGGCCGCGATGTCAGGGCGCTGCCAAACGGAGCGCAGGGTCCAGGGGCTGCACTCGGCGTGCCAGGTCTTCTTGCCGGCCACTGTCTTGTTGATTCGGAAGCACAGCGTGGCGGTCGTTGCCTCGTACGGGTCGACGCCGCTGTTGTCGCCGGTCATGGCGCGGTAGAGGTTGTAGGCCATCTTGGCGTAGCCGTGGTCGTTGGGGTGCAGGTTGTCGAACAGGGACAGGCCGCCGATCGACGACTGGTCGACCAGGTGGACCTTGGCGTCCTTGCCGGCCACGATGCCGGGGATCGTCCTGTTGTAGGCGGCGATCCGGCTCTTGTACGGCTCGATGTGACCCTGCACCAGCTGCTGCACGAAGATGTCGGCGTCCGGGCGGGCGTCCCGGATCTGGTCGATCAGCGCGGACAGCCCGGCCGCGGTGGCGCCGACGCTCCTGTTCTGGGCCATGTCGTTGGTGCCGATGTGCAGCAGGATCACTTCCGGCTCGTAGGTGGCCAGCCACGTTCCGACATTCGCGGCGATCTGGTCGACGCGCCAGCCGGGGTGGCCCTCGTTGTCGCGGTCCGTGCCCGCTGGGCCGGCCTGCTGGGAGCCGACGAAGTCGACGTCGATGCCCGCGGCGGCCAGGCGGTTCCCCAGGTCGGCGCGGTAGCCGCTGGCCGTGGGAGCGCCGGTTCGGTTGCCCACCCGGGAGTCCGCGGAGCCGCTGCCCCACGTGATCGAGTCGCCCAGCGGCATCACCTTGACCGGCGCCGTCGCGGCGGCGGCGGCGGGTGCGGGCGCGAACAGCGTGGCGGCCAGCAGGGCGGCGGCAAAGGCGCGGATGATCACGATCAACGCATCGGCCGGCTCGGGCGCCCGGTGGGTGCGGCGCGGGTGCTAGAGCGTAGCGAGGCGGCGGGCCAGGAATGTGCGTTCCGGGCCGTTTCCGGCCAGGGCCAGGGCTTGGTGGTACGCCTCCACGGCCTCCGCGGAACGGCCCAGCCGGCGCAGCAGGTCGCCCCGGGCCGCGGGCAGCAGGTGATATCCGGCCAGGCGGCGGTCCGCGGTCAGCGCGTCGAGCAGGGCGAGCCCGGCCGCCGGCCCGTCGACCATGGCCACGGCCACCGCCCGGTTGAGTTCGACCAGCGGTGAGGGCGCCACGGTGCGGAGCACGTCGTACAGGGCGACGATCTGCGGCCAGTCGGTGGTCGCCACCGTCGCCGCCTCGTCGTGCACCGCGGCTATCGCGGCCTGCAACGCGTACGGGCCGGGCCGGCCGCCGGTCAGCGCCTCGACCACGAGCCGGCGGCCTTCTTCGATCTTGGTGGTGTCCCAGCGGGAGCGGTCCTGGTCGTCGAGCAGCACCAGGTCGCCCCGCGTGTCCACCCGGGCGTCGCGACGGGCGTCGACCAGGAGCATGAGGGCGAGCAGGCCGGTCACCTCGCGCTGCCGGGGCATGAGGCGGTGCAGGATCCGGGCCAGCCGTACCGCCTCGTCGGCCAGTTCGGGCCTGGTGAGCGCCGGGCCGCTCGTGGCGGCGTACCCCTCGGTGAAAATCAGATAGATCACCCGGAGCACCGCGGGAAGGCGGGACGGCAGCTCGTCGGCCCGGGGCACGCGGAACGGGATCCGGGCCTCGCGGATCTTGCGTTTGGCGCGGACCAGGCGCTGGGCCATCGTGGCGTTCGGGGTGAGGAAGGCGCGGGCGACCTCCGGCGTGGTGAGCCCGCCCAGGCAGTTGAGCGTCAGCGCGGTCTGCGCCTCGATCGCCAGCGCCGGGTGGCAGCAGGTGAAGAAGAGGTGCAGCCGTTCGTCCGGCAGCTCGTCCGGGCCGGCCGACTCAGGTGGCGGCGGCTCGTACCGCTCCGCCTCCACCCGCAGCAGGGCCAGCTTGGCCGCGAGCACCTTGTCCCGGCGCAGCAGGTCGACCGCCCGGTGGCGGGCCGTGGTCAGCAGCCACGCCGCCGGGCGGTTCGGCACGCCGTCGCGGGGCCACCGCTGCAACGCGGCGGCGATGGCGTCCGCGGCGACCTCCTCGGCCAGGTCGAGGTCGCCGAGGGTACGGACGAGCGTGGCCAGCAGACGTCCCCACTCTTCGCGGAAGACCGCCTCGACCGCCGTACCCGCGGCGGCCATCTCAGGAGAATTCCATGATCGGGCGTACTTCGACCGACCCGTGCCGGGCGCCGGGGCACTTCGCCGCCCACTCGATCGCCGCGTCCAGGTCGGGCACGTCGATCAGGTAGTAGCCGCCCAGCACCTCCCGCGTCTCGGCGAACGGCCCGTCGGTGACGACGCGCTCACCGCCGTCCTTGACGCGCACCGTGGTGGCCGTCGTGCTGTCCTGCAGGGCCTCACCGCCCTGGCTGGCCCCGGCCTCGTTGATCGCGCTGGTGTACGCCCAGTACTCGTTCATCACCTTCTCGGCCTCGACCGGATCGGGCGCGGCGGTGGTCTCCTCGCTGTAGATCAGCAACAGGTAGCGCATGATGATCCCCTCACGTCGGATGGCTGCTTTCCACCATGACGACGATCGGGCCCGGCGTAATCGACAGTCCGTCCGAGAAATTCTGACGTGCCGAACGAGGACGCCGCGCTGTGTGCCGTCAGGCCTCGCGCAGGATCGTCAGCGCGGCGTGCGGGTCGGGCACGGTGATGAAGACGCGCCGGCCGCTGCGCAGGGTCAGCCGCAGGGCCGGGCCGGTGCGGACCGCGTAGTAGGTGTCGCGCGGTGTCCACCAGAAGCCGAGGGGCAGGCGCCACAGCGAGGACGGCAGGTCGATCACCTCGGCCCGCTCGATCTCGTCCAGGCGATAGGTGCGGCGCGGCCATCCGGCGACACCGCAGCGGACCGAGACGCCGTTGGGCCCGGCCGCCGTCCGGACGCTCAACCCGGTCAGGACGACGACGAGCAGGACCGCGGCCGGGAGCGCGGGACCCGCCGGGTCGAGCCAGCCGCCCCGCGACAGGCCACCGAGGAGCAGCAGGGGCGCCAGCAGGGCGACGCCGATGGCCGTCACCAGGGGCCAGTTGGCCAGCCGGCCGGTGTAGATCGAGTATCGGTTCATCACGTCAGCCTTTCGATGAGGCGAAGCAGGTCCTGCCGTCCGAGCCCGTGCCGGCGGGCCACGGCCACGAGCTCCTGGGCCGCCTCGGTCACCGGCGGCGGCTCGGTGACGGCCGAGGCGACCCGCGCCCCGCGGCCCCGGCGGAACTCGAGCACACCGTCGTCCCGCAGCCGCCGGTACGCGGCCAGCACCGTGTTGCGGTCGACGGACAGCGCCCCGGCCAGCTCGGCCGCCGGCGGCAGCTGCTCGCCGACCGCGAGCTCGCCCGAAGCCACACCCCGGCGAACGCACGCCTCGATCTGGGACGACAGCGGCTCCCGCGATGAATGATCAACTGTCCATCTCATGGTGCTAGTATTATTAGCACCATCGAGGGTGTGGCGCCAGGGCAAAATGAGGCGGCCACAAGCGCTCCATCCCGCTGACTCGCTGGTGGTGTCAGACCACCTTCACGACGCCCCGGACGCGGCCCGTGAACGCGTCGAGTGGCTGCACGGCGCCGACGAGCGGGGTCAGCCGGCCCGTGCGGACGCGTTCGGCCAGGTCGGCCAGGCGGGCTCGGTCGGGCTCGACGATGAAGAAGACGGCTCCGGGGAAGGGTTCGGCGATCGTGACCAGCGTGCCGCCCGGGCGTACCAAGGGAGCCGAGCGGGCCAGGACGTCACCGCCGAGCACGTCGAGAACCACGTCCACCTCGCCCGCCTGCTCCAGGGCGGCCGTTTCCAGGAACGTGTCCGCGCCGAAGCCGAGCGCCACGTCGCGGTGGGCGGGACGTCCCGTGGCGATCACCCGGGCGCCGGCCTCGTGGGCCAGCTGGACGGCGACCGAGCCGACACTGCCGGCCGCGCCGTGGATCAGGACCGTCTGGCCGGTTCGCAGGTGGCCGTGGTCGAACAGGCCCTGCCACGCGGTCAGGCCCGAGATGGGCAGCGCGGCCGCCACCGTGTGGTCGACGCCGGCCGGGAGCGGGGCCAGGTTGCGGGCCTCGACCGCGGTGTATTCGGCCAGGGTGCCGTTGCGGGCCCAGTCGGTCAGGCCGAACACCCGCTGGCCCACGGTCAGGCCGGTGGTGCCGGGCCCGAGCTCGGCCACCACGCCGGACAGGTCGTGCCCGGGGATGCTCGGCGCCCGGTCGCGGCCGGCGCGGTCCTTGAACGTCGCCGGCCAGTCAAGCTCGCCGGGGGTGTAGCCCGCCGCGTGGACGCGGACGATGACGTCGTTCTCGGCGGCGTACGGATACGGCATCTCGGTCAGCGAGAGGCCCGATTCGCGGTCGTGTGCGGTGATAGCTCGCATGTCAGCTCGGCCAGGGTGAGTTGAGGACGCGCTCGACGGTTGTCGTGCGCCGGGGGCCGCCGGCCCCGCGATGACTTCTGGCATGACTTCATGCTGCTCGCCGGGCGGTGCGCGGCGCCGCCTCCGTCCGGCCGGGAACCCCTCAAATCCGGACGGCCCTGTGCTACCAAGGGACGGTGCATCGGGTCGTGGTCCTCGCCTACGACGGCGTGACGTTGCTGGACGTCGCCGGTCCGGCCGAGGTGTTCAAGGAGGCGAACCGGTTCGGCGCCGGCTACCAGATCTCGCTCGTGTCGCCGGACGGCGCCGACGTCGTGTCGAACCTCGGGTTCCGGGTGGCGGTCGACGGCGCTCCCGACGGGCCCGCCGGCACGTTGCTGGTGCCCGGCTCCGATCTCTTTCCGCGCACACCGGTCCCGCCCGCGCTGGTGGCGGCGGTCGGTGTTCCCCGGGCGAAACGGGTCGCGTCGATCTGCACCGGCGCGTTCATCCTGGCCGCGGCCGGGCTCCTCGACGGCAAGCGCGCCACCACCCACTGGAAGGTCACCGACAAGCTGGCCGCCCGCCATCCGGCGTGCCGTGTCGAGCCCGACGCCATCTACGTCCGGGACGGCGCCACCTACACGTCGGCCGGGTGACGGCCGGCATCGACCTGGCGCTGGCCCTGGTCGAGGAGGACCACGGGCCCGGCATGGCCCGCGACGTCGCCCGCATGCTGGTGGTCTACATGCAGCGGGCCGGCGGGCAGTCGCAGTTCTCGGCGCCGTTGCGGGGACCGGCGCCCCGTTCGCCGGCTCTCCGCACGATCACCGATCTGGTCACCGCCGACCCGGGCGGCGATCACTCGCTCGGGGCGCTCGCGAAGCACCTCAACCTCAGCACCCGGCAGCTCACCCGCGTCTTCCGCGACGAGCTGTCCACGACGCCGGCCCGCTACGTGGAGGCCGTCCGGTTCGACCTGGCCCGGGCGCTGCTCGACCAGGGCCACACCGCGACACAGGCCGCCGCCCAGGCCGGCTTCCCCAGCTACGAGAGCATGCGCCGCGTCTTCGCCCGGACGCTCTCGATCAGCCCCGCCGCTTATCAGCGCCGCTTCCGGACGACGAAGAAGGACGAGGAAGTGAGCACATTTGAAGAAGCCGCCGCCGGTCCGGCTTCTCTAGCCTGAGGACATGATTACGAAGCTGAACGTCACCACCCTGTTCGTCCACGACAAGGGCGAGGCGCTGGAGTTCTACGTCGGCATGCTCGGGCTCGAGAAAGGCAACGACGTCCAGCAGGGCGACTACCGCTGGCTGACCGTCCGCGTGCCCGGCGGCGAGGGCACCGAGATCTCGCTGGAGCAGCCCGGCGCGCCCCTGCACGACGAGGCGACGGCCCAGCAACTCCGTGAGCTGCTCGCCAAGGGCGCCCTCAACGGTCTCGTCCTCAACACCGATGACGTTCAGGGGTTGTACGACTCGTTGAAGGCCCGCGGCTTCACCGACTTCACCCAGGAGCCGGCCACCCACTTCTACGGCACCGACATGGGCCTGCGCGACCCGTCCGGCAACGCCGTCCGGATCCTTCAGCAGGGCTGATCGCGGGCCACGGCCGCCATCAGCATCCGCCAGAAGGCGGGAACATCCAGGCCGACGGCGACTTCCGCGCCGGGCGTACGGCCGCTGCGGTTATGAAGATCAACTGCTGTCGCTCCGCGGGTGTACGTCCCGTCCAGCTCGACGGCGACGGGCACGGAGACCGTGCGGAGGATCGAAGGGTCGGCGACGGCCGCGACGGCGATCGGATCGTGCACCGGCGGATGGTCGAAACCGAAGACCTGGCGGTACGTGCCCGCGAAGAACGTCATCAGCTCGGCGCAGACCGCGCCCACCCGGCCGCCCATCCCACGGAACTCGGCGATGATCTCGTCGGTGGCCAGCGCCTGATGGGTGACGTTGAGGCCGATCATCGTGGCCGGCACGCCCGAGCGCAGCACGATGTCGGCCGCCTCGGGATCGGTGACGATGTTGAATTCGCCGTACGGGGTGGTGTTGCCCCGCTCGGTCGAACCACCCATGAAGACGATCCGGCGCAGACCCGGCACCACCTCGGGGTGCAGGCGGAGCAGCAGCGCCACGTTGGTCAGCGGCCCGGTGGCGATCAGGGTGACCGGCTCGGCCGACCCGGCTATCAGGCGCCGCGTCAGCTCGACCGCGTGCACCGGCTCGGCCTCGGCGACCGGCCCGTCGAGGTCGGGCCCGTCGAGGCCGGAGACGCCGTGGATGTCGTCGGCCACCACAAGGTCGCCGACCAGCGGCCGGTCACAGCCGGCGGCCACCGGGACGCCGGTGACGCCGGCCAGGGCGAGGATCCGCAACGCGTTCCGCGTCGTCTTGTCGAGGGTCTGGTTGCCGGCCACGGTGGTGACGCCGAGGAGCCGGAGCCGGGGGTCGCCGGCGGCCAGCAGCAGGGCCAGCGCGTCGTCGTGACCGGGGTCGCAGTCGACGATCACCGGGATATCCACCCTGGTGATGATAGTTGCCCAGGCATCCGCTATCGTGCATCGATTTTGATGCATACCCTCCACAGAGGAGACATAGCGATATGACCGCCACTCAGACCGCCGCGGCCACGGGCTCCAAGTCCTGGATCGCCACGCTGCTGCTCTGCTTCTTCGTCGGTACGCTCGGCGTCCACCGCTTCTACGTCGGCAAGATCGGCACCGGCATCCTCATGCTGATCACCGTCGGCGGCTTCGGCATCTGGACCCTGATCGACTTCATCATGATCGCCGTCGGCAAGTTCTCCGACAAGCAGGGCCTCGCCCTCGCGCGCTGACCATCCTCACGAACGGCCCGGGCGGATCGCCCGGGTCGTTCGTCTATTCGCCGTCGGTCAGCGGGGTGGCTGTGCAGCTGGCCTCGGCTCGGTCGACGATCAGGTCTTCCGGTGTGGGGTACTTGCGGTGCAGGGCGGCCAGGGCGTGGTCGTACGCGATCTGGTGGAACGGGGTCTCCCGCATCTTCACGACCGAGGCGCGGACGGCGGCCGCGAAGTCGTCGGGCCAGCGGACCGTGTGCAGGGCCTTGACGATGTTGGTGTCGCAGTCGACCAGCACGATCTGCACGAGCGGGTCGGCGTCGACGCCCGGCAGCCCGTCGGCCGGATCGAACAGGTGGGGGCTGTAGGCCGTGAACGACCACGTCAGCAGCGGCCCCAGGCGGTAGAGCAACAGGCCCGCCTGCTCGCCGTCGACCCACGCGAACTGGGTCGGCGGCGTCGAGACGGCCTGGATCTCGAGCTCGTGCGGATGGCTCAGGAAGAGCATCAGCTGGACCGGCTCGCCGGCGAACATGGACAGGGCAGCGCCTTCCGGCCAGCTGATGTCCGGGTTCAACTGGCTGCCCACGTCGACGACCGCGTGCATGCCCCCAGCCTAGGCGCGATGCCGGGCTCGCGGGTGCGTGTCGGCAGACGAGGCCGGTGTTGCTCCTGAGGCTCGGCGAGTGACCGGGATCACGAGATCGACATCCATCGAGTACCGTCGGTAAGCGCGAACGGAGGCGCGGATGACGGAGCTCTACTCACGACGGTCGTTCCTGGCCGGGGCGCTCACGGCCGGCATGGTGTCGGCCTCGGCCAGCTACCTGTTGACCCGTCGTGAGGAGGTCAAGCTGACGCTGGTCACCGGCGTCGACAGCACGGGCGGGCGACGGCTGCTGGTGCAGATGTGGAACGACCTCAGCCCGTACATCAAGATCGAAGCAATTGAGATCAACAGCTCGACCCGGGACCAGTACGAGAAGTTCATCTCCAGCAACGCCGACATCTTCAACCTCGACGTCATCCACATCCCCAAGTTCGCGAACGAGAAGCGGATCGTGCCGATCACCCCGCGCAACGACATCTCGTTGCTGGCGCCGGTGCGGAGGCTGAGCGTCCGCCAGGACACCGACGACTTCTGGGCGGTCCCGTTCAACACCGACGTCGGCGTGCTCTACCGGCGGGTCGCCGACAAGGCCGAGGCCGGCCCCGACCCGACGCTGGCCCAGGTCATGTCGTCCAGCTCGCGCAGCTTCGTCGGCCAGCTCGACACCGTCGGCTCCCAGACCGACGAGGCCTTCCTGGTGAACGTGCTCGAGCACGCGCTGGCGCAGGACGAGGCGATCCTCGACGAGACCGGGCAGCTGTCCTTCAGCCTCGGCCAGTGGCGTTCGGCGCTCGGCCCGCTGGCTGCCGCCATCCGGGGCCGCCGGGTCGGCGCCGAGGCCGGCGAGGACGACACGAACCGCACCTACCAGCGCAACGGCCTGCGCTACATGCGCAACTGGCCGGTCTACTACCCGGCCATCGACCGGGCCGAGCGCGCCAAGCCGACCACCGACGAGATCCGCCTGGGCCGCCTGCCGATCGGCGTCATCGGCGGGCAGAGCCTCGCCGTCTCGGCCGACAGCGACCACCAGGACGAGGCCGTCGAGGCCATCCACTTCCTCACCGACGCCCACGCCCAGCTGCTATTGGCCAAGTACGGCTTCGCGCCCACCGGCCTCGACGCGTACATCGACCCGGTTGTGACCGAGACGATGCCGCACCTCAAGGTCATCCGGAACGGGGTGGAGTCGTCGCGGCCGCGGCCGATGCACCACAACTACGCGGCGTTCGCCGAGACGTTCGCCGGGCACATGCACAGATTTCTGTACGACGGCGAGCAGCTCACCCAGCAGTTCATCACCGACATCCAGGGGAAGCTGCGATGACCGGTATCGAGGCGTGGCAGATCTGCATCGTGGTGACCGCCGCCATCGTCCTGATCGAGACCGGCATCCACCTGGTCCGCAAGAAGGTACCCGGCCTGTCACCGCCGGGCTGGTGGCGCACCGCGCTGCTGGTGCTGCTGGTGGTGCTCACCGTCGTCGTCTTCGTGGCGGCGCTCGGCACCAGCCTGGCCGACCAACTGTCCAGTGTGGCCGCCGCGGTGGCCGCGGTCGGTGCTCTCTGGCTCGCCTACCGGTCCTACAACACGAAAGCCGATAAAAAGCCCGAGGATCCCGATCATCCGACAGAATCGTAAGCTATGGGTGACTTACGGGTGGTGGTTTGCGGCGGATCGGCGGCCGCTGGTGTGCTCGGCCTGATCGAGACGGCGATGGGGCGCGGCTGGTCGGTCGACGTCACGGCGACACAGAACGCGCTCGAGTTCATCGACCCGGCCCAGGTCGCCCGGGTCAGCGGCAAACCGGTGCGCACCACGTACAAGTTCGCGCCCGACGGCACCAGGATCTCGCCGCCGGCTGACGCGCTGATCGTGGCCCCCGCGACCTTCAACACCATCAACAAGCTCGCCCTGGGCATAGCCGACACGTACGCCCTGAGCTCGGTGGCCGATGTGATCGGCCGCGGCGTCCCCACCGTCGTGGTGCCCGCGGTGAACGAGGCGCTGGCCGCCCGCCGCCCCTTCCGCCGCTCCCTCGACGAGCTGCGCGCCGAGGGTGTCCGCGTGCTGTTCGGCCCGGTCGACGGCTGGGTTCCGGGCGTCAAGGCCGACTTCCCCTGGATCAAAGCCCTCGACCTGGTCGAGGACGTCTTCGGCCTGAACACCGTCGACCGCCACACCACTCCTGTCATATAGCCGCTAGGCCCGGCCCCAGGTCACGCCTAGCCTGAGGCCGTGACGGACCTGCTCGAGCGCTCGGGCGAGCTCGCCGCGCTGGACCGCCTGCTCGCGGAGTCCGCCGCCGGCGGGCGCGTCGCCGTGGTCAGCGGCGAGGCCGGAGCCGGCAAATCCACCCTGGCCGCCGCGTTCGCCGAGGCCGCCGGGCCCCGGGCGCAGACTCTGTGGGGCGCGTGCGACCCGCTGCTCACCCCGCGCGCGCTCGGCCCCCTGCACGACATCGCCCGCCGCCTCGGCGGCGCCCTGCGCGAGCGGATCACCGCGGGCGCCCGGTCCGAGGTGTTCGACCTGCTGCTCGAGGCGCTCGACCGCCCGCCGCAGGCGGCCCGCCCGGTCGTGGTCCTGGAAGATCTGCACTGGGCCGACGAGGCCACGCTCGACATGGTCGTGTTCCTGGGCCGGCGGCTCGCGCTGTGCCGGGCGCTGCTGCTGATCACGTACCGGGAAGAGGAGATCGGCACCGGCCACCGGCTGCGCTCCGTCCTGGCCGGACTGCCGCGGGGCCTGGTCCGGCGGATCGATCTGCCGCCGCTCACCCCGGAGGCGGTCGGTGAGCTGGCGCGGCGGGCGGGGCGTCAGGCTTCGGAGGTGTACGACGTGACGGGCGGCAATCCGCTGCTCGTGACCGAGGTGCTGGCCGCCCCGGCGCCCGGGGTGCCGCCGACCGTACGAGATTTGGTCCTGTCCCGCGTCTCCGCCCTCTCCCCGGAGGCGCGCGAGGTGGCCCACCTGGTGTCGGTGGTGCCGTCGCAGGCGGGCTTCGTCGTCGACCGGCTGACGGCGGTCGAGGAGTGCCTCGACCGCGGCGTCCTCACGGCCCGGGGCCCGGGCGTGGCCTTTCGGCACGAGCTGCTGCGGCGGGCGGTGGAGGAGTCGCTCTCCCCGGTGCGCCGGGCCGCCCTGCACGCCCAGATCCTGGCCGGCCACGCGGGCCGGGCCAGCGTCGAGCCGGCCCGGATGGTCCACCACGCCCACCACGCGGGCGACACGGCGGCCGTGCTGCACTGGGCCCCGATCGCCGCGCGGCGGGCCGCTTCGCTGGGCGCCTATCGGCAGGCGGCCGCGCACTTTCAGCAGGCCCTTCCGCTGATGCCCGCCGCGCCCGACACGCAGGCGCCAGCTTCCGAGACGCGGGCGCCAGCTTCCGAGACGCGGACGGCGGTGCGGGCGCCGGGCTCCGCGGCGGCCCAGCGGGCGGCGCTGCTGGAGGAATACTCCGTGGCGGCTTATCACGGTGGGCTCACCCCCGAGGCGCTCGACGCCCGGCGCGAGGCGCTGGCCCTGCGCACCGGGCTGGGGGACGAGGTGCGGGTGGGGGAGAACCTGCGCTGGATCTCGCGGTTGAGCTGGTGGCTGGGACAGCCGGGGGAGGCTCGCGACGCCGGGTTCCGGGCGGTCGAGGTCCTCGAGGCGCAGCCGGCCGGGCCGGAGCTGGCCGCGGCGTACAGCAATCTCTCGCAGTTGTTCATGCTCCGCCACGACGTCGAGCGGGCGATCGGCTGGGGTGTGCGCGCCACCGAGCTGGCCCGGCGCCTCGGCGACCTCGACACCGAGGTGCACGCGCTGGTCAACATCGGCTCGGCCAAGACCCTCTCCGGTGACCTCGAGGGCGTCGCCGAACTGCGGCGCGCGCACGAGCTGGCCCTGGCCGCCGGCCTGGACGACCACGCGGGGCGGGCGCTGGTCAACCTGGCCAGCTTCGCCGTCGACGGCTACGAGCTGACGATCGCCGAGGAGACCCTGGAGCGGATCATCCCGTTCCTGGTCTCGCGCGACCTCGACGGTTATGTGCGCCATCTGCTCGGTCACCGCGCCCGCCTGCACTTGGCCCGGGGCGACTGGGACGCGGCGCTGCACGACGCCGAGCAGGCTCTGGACGGGCCGCCGCAGCCCGGCGGCGCGGTGGTGCCGGCGATGGTCGTCCGGGCGGTGGTCAAGGCGCGGCGCGGTGAGCCGGGCGCGCTCGACGACGCCCAGACGGCGGCCGACCACGGCTATCCGACCGGCGAGGCCCAGTTCCTGTGCCCGGCCGCGATCGCCCTGGCCGAGGCGCACTGGCTGGCCGGCGATTTCGAGCGGGCCGCCATCGAGGCCAAGAAGGGCCTGGCCGTGGCCGAGCGGTTCGGCCAGAGGTGGTTCATCGGCGAGCTGTCGTTCTGGTTGTGGCGCTGCGGCGCGGCGCCCTTCGACGGTGCGGCGCTCTCCGACGGTGCGGCGCTCTCCGACGGTGCGGCGCCCTTCAACGGTGCGGCGCTCTCCGACGACGCGGCGCTCTCCGACGGCGCGGCGCCCTTCGACGGCGCGGCGCCCTTCAACGGTGCGGTGATCGACGGTGCGGTGGGCGAGGGCGGGGCGGCCGCGCGCGGGGCCGGCGCCGGAGTTCAGGCCGCGACACCGTTCCGGCTGATCATCGGGGGTGACTGGCGTGGTGCCGCCGCGTATTGGCGTGAGCGTGACTGTCCGTACGCCCAAGGCGAAGCCCTCGCCCACGGTGACGAAACCGCGGTGACCGAAGCACTGCGGATCTTCGACCGGCTCGGTGCGGCCGCCCGCGCCCGGGTGCTGCGTGCCGGCCTGCGCGAGCGTGGGCTGCCGGTCCCTCGCGGTCCCCGGCGGCCGTCCGACGCCGGCACCGGTCTGACCGCGCGGCAACAGGAGGTGCTCGTGCTGCTGGCCGAAGGGCTGAGCAACGCCGACATCGCCGCCCGCCTGACCGTCTCGGCCAAGACCGTCGACCACCACGTGTCCGCGGTGCTGGCCAAACTCGGCGTGAGCTCACGGGGTAAAGCGGCCGCCGCGGCCCGGGCGCTCAACATAGGGAGCTCTCCCCATGTGCCCGGCCGGCGCAGTTCCTAGCGTCGAAGGCATGACGGAACTCGTACTCGAAGGAATCAAAGCCAAACAGCAGAAGACCTGGGCCAGCGGCGACTACGGCGCGGTGGCGGCCCTGATCCATCCGATGGCCGAGGCGACCGTGCAGGCCGCCGACCTGTCGGCCGGTGCCCGCGTGCTCGATGTGGCGGCCGGGACGGGCAACGCGTCGATCGCGGCCGCGCGCTGCGGGGCCGACGTGCTCGCCACCGACTACGTGGGCGCGCTGCTCGACCGGGCCCGGGAGCGGGCGGCGGCCGAGCACCTGCCGATCGCCACCGAGGTCGCCGACGCCGAGAACCTGCCCTATCCGGACGCGCGCTTCGACGCGGTGTTCTCCGTGGTCGGTGCGATGTTCGCCCCCGACCAGGAGAAGGTCGCGGCCGAGCTGACCCGGGTGTGCCGTCCGGGCGGGACGATCGCCATGGCCAACTGGACGCCCGACGGTTTCATCGGCGAGATGTTCCGCACCGTCGGACGGCGGGTCCCGCCGCCGCCCGGCATCCGCGGTCCCGTCGAATGGGGCAGCGAGGCGCGGGTGCGCGAACTGTTCGGCGACCGGGCCGAGGTGACCGCGACCGTGCGGACGTTCGTGTTCCGCTTCGCCTCGCCGGAGGCCTTCACCGACTACTTCCGGCAGGTGTACGGCCCGACGGTCAAGGCGTTCGAGGCGCTCGGCCCGGACGGCGGCAAGCCGCTCTACGACGACCTGGTCGCCCTGGCCGGCCGATCGAACACGGCCACCGACGGCACCTGCAAGATCCCGTCGACCTATCTGGAGGTCGTGGCCCTACGTAGGTAGCTCGCCGAGCACTGTGGACGGCGCCGGCGGAAACTGCACCTCGGCCGTCCGCATGCCGGCCAGCGCGTTGAGGGCACCGGTCAGCGCCGCGGCGCTGGCCGTGCCGAACTTCTCGAACTCGACACGCATCAGCGGTGTGGCCAGCTTGGCCAGGCCGTGCATCTCGAGCTCCACGCGGTACGTCACCTCGGCGCCCGCCGCCAACGGCCGCACGGCGACCGCATCGGTGCAGGTGGCGCCCTCGTTGCGCCCGTGGAAGAGCAGACGGCCGGGCTCCGAGGCGACAAGCGTGTAGACCATCTCGGTGGTGAGCCCGAGGATCCGGCAGACCTGTAGCCAGCTCGCGCCGGGCCGGATCGGCCCGGCGTCCTGCCGGGTGGTGCTCCGCACGGCCGGATCCCAGGCCGCGGTGTTACCGAAATCGGTCAGATAGCCGAGCACCGGACCGGCGGCGGCGGTCACGGCCAAGGTGCGCTCCACGACGATCATCAAACCCCCCAGGGCCTCGGCGTGCGGCTCCAGCGTAATGGCCGCTTCTGATCATCGCCCTGGGTTTGCCCCGTGCCTCAGCTGTGCGACGAACCTCTTCTGCCACGGCGTCTCGACGGCCCGCCGGTGGTAGCCCTCCCGCACAAAGGCGACGGCCTCGGCCGCCGGCACCCCGTCGAGCACGGCGAGCCAGGCCAGAGCGGTTCCGGTGCGCCCGCGCCCACCGCCACAGGCGATCTCCACCCGGTCCCGTCCGCTGCGGTCGAGAGCTTCGATCAAGACCGTTTCCGCGTACGCCCGATCAGCCGGCAGCCGAAAATCAGGCCACCGGATCCACCGGCTCTCCCACCCGAATTCGGGCGGCGCCTCACCGAGCAGATAGACCCCGAACGTCGGCGGATGCCCCGACGGCATGGCTTCCCGAAGCCCACGCCCGCGCACGAGCCGCCCGCTGGGCAGCCGCAACACTCCCACGTCACCGGCCCGCCACAGTTGCCGCTCCACGGCCATCCCCACCGTTTCCTCCATCGCCACCCGCCAGTCTGGCTTGCTGCCCGCCCGGCAGTCTGCCCGCCCGCCTGCTTGCTCGCCCGCCGGTTCGTCCGCGCGCTCGCGCACCTGGTTGACGGGTCGAGCACGTCGGGCCGGATGCCCATCCGGTGCGGCTCGCCGTCACATGATCGCAGCGTCTCGGCGGTCGACGCGGGCAGTGCGGGCAGTGCGGGCGGTGCGGGCAGCGCGGGCAGTGGTTCAGGGGCGCAAGGCTGCGGCGAGGGCGGCGAGCCAACTCCAGACTGCCACCGCGCCCGGGTCGGGGTGGCCCAGGACCCGGTCGCCCAGATAGCTGGAGCGGCCCAGGCGGGCTCGGACCTCGGCCGTCGCGGTGGCGCCGACCTTGGCCGCCTCGACCGCGGACTCCAGGGCGGCCGGCCAACTGTTGCCGGCCTCCAGACTTTCGGCGAAGGCGTCGGCCGCCGGCTGGAGGGCGTCGACCATGGTGCGGTCACCGACGGCCGCGTCGCCCACCTCGCGGACGCCGGCCACCCCCGCGCGGAAGGCCGTCGCCCAGTCGGCGGGGGAGGGCGAGCCGGGGAGTGCTGACGCGGCTCGGAGCAGCAAAACGGCGTACAGCGGACCCGAAGTTCCTCCCACCGAGCGGCGGACCGTCGCCGACGCGGCGCGCAGCACCGCGCCCGGGCCGTCGGCGCCCGGATATCCGGGGCACTCGGCCAGGAGGGCGGCCGCGCCCCGGGCCAGGCTGATGCCGAGGTCGCCGTCGCCCACCTCGCGGTCGAGGTCGGTCAGCTCGTCGCGGGCCGAGATCAGCGTCTCGGCCACGGCCTCCAGCGCCCGGCGTAGCGGATCGGTCACGCCCAGCTCGCCGGCCGGGGTCTCGGCGGCGGGTGGCGCCGGGATCGCCGACGGGCCGGGCCGTGAGGTCACGCCGGGCCAGGCCGGCGCGGATGTGGGCGCGTCCAGCAGGGCGAGCAGGTCGTCGTCGACCGGCAGGATGCTCAGCGAGGCGCCGGCCATGTCGAGGGCGGTCAGGAAGTTGCCGGCCCAGAGTCGCTCGACCAGCATCCCGCGCTCGGTCAGATCACGGACGGCGGCGTCGGCCATGATGGACAACTCCATCGGCGGGGTGGCGCCCAATCCGTTGACCAGCACCGCCACCCGGGCGCCGGACTCGACGCGGCGATCGTCGAGGATCGCTTGCGCCAGGCGCGCGACCGTCTTGCGTACGGGAAGAAGCGCTCCTCGCTCCACCCCCGGCTCGCCGTGAATGCCCAGCCCCCACTCCACCTCGTCCTCGTCGAGCAGGAACCCGGGCTGCCCGGCGGCGGGAACGGTGCAGGCGCTCAACGCCACACCCATGGTCCCGACCGTGTCGGCCACCCGCCGGGCCCGCGCCGCCACCTCGGCCAGCGGAAGCCCGGCCGCGGCGGCCGCACCCGCCACCTTGTGCACCAGCACCGTCCCGGCGATGCCGCGGCGCCCGGCCCCGCCGGCCGAGGTCAGCGCCACATCGTCGGCGACCACGACGATCGCCGTCTCGATCCCCTCGGCCCGTGTCAGTTCGGCCGCGAGCCCGAAGTTGAGCCGGTCCCCGGTGTAGTTCTTGACGATCAGCAGCACCCCGCCGGGCGAGCCCACGGCCCGGATCGCCTCGAGCACGGCATCGACCGAAGGCGACGTGAAGACCTCACCCGACACGGCCGCGGTGAGCATGCCGGCGCCGACGTATCCCGCGTGGGCCGGCTCGTGCCCCGCCCCACCACCGGAGATCACCGCCACCTGCCCAGCGCTCCGCAGCTCACCGACGTCGGCGCGGACCGCAGTGTTCGACCCGCCCAGCCGCGCCACCGGCGCCGCCGTCCGGGTGAGTCCATCCAGGGCTTCGGCAACCACGACCGCGGGGTCGTTGATGAGCTTCTTCACGCTTCACATCTTGCCGCCCACACCGCGGTCCCGCAGAAATTGCCGGTGACCGGGAGTGGGTGTCGGCTACAGTGGCGGCCATGCAGACCTTCAGTGAGCGACGCCGGCGTTCTGACGATCGCCGCTGATCTCTGCGTTCCTTCCGGCGGGTCGAGCCCGCCGGATCGCTTCACCGAGACCGGTCGACCCGTCTTCGCCTGATGACGATGGGTCTGGTCATGAACGTTGAAGCTCTTCTCGCCGGGCGGCTCGCCGTTGCCTTCGAAGCTGTAGCCGGGCGGCCGGTCGATCCGCTGGTGCGGGCGTCGCAGCACGCCGACTTCCAGTCAGGGGCCGCTCTCGGCCTGGCCAAGGAACTCGGCACGACGCCGAGGGTTATTGCCGCTGATGTCGCGAAAAAAGTGGACCTGTCCGGTCTGGCCACAGTGGAGCTGTCGGGGCCGGGCTTTCTCAACATCACGCTCGACGCCAGGGTACTGAGCGGAGAAGAGCCACACCTCCCGCAGACCGCCGCCCCCGAACGGATCGTGATCGATTACTCCGGGCCCAACGTGGCCAAGGAGCTGCACGTCGGTCACCTGCGGTCGACCATCATCGGGGACGCGCTGGCCCGGCTCCTCGAAGCCACCGGCCACGACGTGGTCCGGGTCAACCATCTCGGTGACTGGGGCACCCAGTTCGGCATGCTGATCGAATACATGGCCGGGAATGACCATGACTCGGCGACGATCGGGGACCTCACCGAGTTCTATCGGCGGGCCCGGGCCCGGTTCGACGGCGACGGCGACTTCCGGACCCGGGCCCGGCTGCGGGTCGTCGCCCTCCAGAGCGGCGACCCCACCTCACGGGCGCTGTGGGAGCGGCTGGTCGCGCAGTCCGAGCTGTCGTTCATGGACTCCTACGCCCGGCTCGGCATCGGGCTGGCCCGGGACGACTTCACCGGCGAGAGCTTCTATCAGCCCCTGCTGGCCGGCGTCGTGGACGAGCTCACCGCCAAGGGTCTGCTGGTCGAGAGCGAGGGCGCCCTCTGCGCGTTCCCGCCCGGCGAGACCGGACGGGACGGTGAGCCGCTTCCGCTGATCGTGCGCAAGAGCGACGGCGGCTTCGGATACGCCGCCACCGATCTCGCCGCCTTACGGTTCCGGGTGCAAGAGCTCAAGGCCACCAGGCTTCTGTACGTCGTGGGCACTCCACAACAGCAGCATTTCCGGATGGTCTTCGCGGTGGCCCGGGCGGCCGGCTGGCTGGACGGGGCGGCGGTGGAGCACGTCGGCTTCGGATCGATCCTGGGCCCGGACGGCAAGATGCTCAAGACCCGGGCCGGTGACACGATCAAGCTCAGCGACCTGCTCGACGAGGCCGTCGACCGGGCCACCAGCCCGGCCATCGGCATCGGCGCCGTCAAGTACGCCGACCTGGCCGGCGACCGGCACGGCGACTACGTCTTCGACTGGGACCGGATGCTCGCCGCCACCGGCAACACCGGCCCCTACCTCCAGTACGCGGTCGCCCGGATCCGGTCCGTCCTCTACCGGGCGACCACCGCCTCCGGTCCCGTCCGGATCACCGACCCGGCCGAGCGGCGGCTGGCCCTGGCGCTGCTCGGCTTCGAGCCGGCGGTCCTGGCCGCGACGAACCTGCGGGAGCCGCACCGGCTGGCCACCTATCTGCACGACCTGGCCGTCGCCTTCACCGCCTTCTACGAGAAGTGCCCGATCCTGCGGTCCGAAGGCGACGTCCGGGCGAGCCGGCTGACCCTGGCCGAGCGGACCGGCCGGACGCTGACCCTCGGACTCGATCTGCTGGGGATCCAGGTGCCGGACGTCATGTGATCACGGGGTTATCGAAGACGGTTAGTGTGCGTTGGTTAGGTTCAAGACCTGAAAGGCCCTGACATGACCCTCTCGCGGCGCACCGTGCTGGCCGCCTCGGCGGCGACGGTGGCGACCCCGCTCGTCCTCTCCGACGCGGCGCAGGCGCATCCGAAGAACGGCCCGGAGACCTATCACCTGACGGTGCTGGGCACATCGGACACGCACGGCAACGTCTACAACTGGGACTACTACAAGGACGCCGAGTACGACGACAGCGCGCACAACGACGTCGGTGTCGCCAAGCTCGCGGCCCTGGTGACCAAGCTGCGCCAACAGGCCAAGGGCGCCACGCTGGTGCTCGACGCCGGCGACACCATCCAGGGCACGCCGCTGGCCACGTACTACGCCAAGCAGGAGCCGATCACCACGACCGGTGAGAAGCACCCGATGGCCCGGGCCATGAACGTGCTCCACTACGACGCCATCACGCTGGGCAACCACGAGTTCAACTACGGCCTTCCGCTGCTGAACCTGTGGATCCGCCAGCTCGGGTTCCCGGCCCTGGCCGCGAACGCGGTGAGCGTCAGGACGGGACGGCCGGCCTTCACGCCGTACATCATCAAGAAGGTCTCTCTGGGCAGGCACGCGCCGACCCTGCGCGTGGGCATCCTCGGCCTCACCAACCCGGGCGTGGCGATCTGGGACAAGGGCAACGTCGAGGGCAAGCTGACCTTCCTCGACATGGTGAGCACAGCGGCCAAGTGGGTCCCGGTCATGCGGGCCCGCGGCGCCGACATCGTGCTGATCTCGGCGCACGGCGGCGACAGCGGCCTGTCGAGCTACGGCCCGGAGATCCCGAACGAGAACCCGTCCGCGCTGATCGCGCAGAACGTGCCGGGCATCGACGCGATCCTGTTCGGCCACGCCCACCAGGAGGTCGCGCAGCGCTTCGTGACCAACACGAGGACCGGGCAGCAGGTGCTGCTGTCGGAGCCCTCGAAGTGGGGCCAGCGCCTCACGAAGATGGATTTCGACCTGGTGCGCGAGAAGGGCCGCTGGCGGATCACGACCAAGGCGGCGGTCACTCTCAACACCAACATGGTCGAGGCCGACCCCAAGGTCCTGGCCGCGGTCAAGGCACAACACACCAAGACCGTGGCGTACGTCAACCAGGTCGTGGCCCAGTCGACCGAGGAGCTCTCGGCCGCCACCTCGCGGTACGAGGACACCCCGATCCTCGACTACATCAACAAGGTGCAGACCGACACGGTGACCGCGGCCCTGGCCGGCACCGAGTACGCGAGCCTGCCGGTGCTGTCGATCGCCGCGCCGTTCAGCCGCACCGCGGTGTTCCCCCAGGGCTCGGTCAAGATCAAGGATGTGGCCGGGCTCTACATCTACGACAACACCCTCGAGGCCGTCGTGCTGACCGGTGCCGAGGTGAAGGCGTACCTGGAATATTCGGCGAAGTTCTTCGTGACGCTGGCGCCGGGCGCGCCGGTGGACCCGGCCGCGATCAGCGACCCGGCGATTCCGGACTACAACTACGACGTGTTCTCCGGCGTCGACTACGACATCGACATCAGCAAGCCGGTGGGCTCGCGGATCACCCGCCTGCAGATCGCCGGGGCCGACGTCGATCCGGCCGCGCGCTTCGTGGTGGCGGTGAACAACTACCGGCGCTCCGGCGGCGGCAACTTCCCCGGCATCGTGAAGACGCAGGTCTACAACGCGCAGCAGGAGATCCGCCAGCTGCTCATCGACTGGGCCCAGGCCAAGGGCGCCATCGACCCGGCCGACTTCTTCGTCAAGAACTGGCAGCTGGTCCGCGAGGGCGTACCGGTCGTCTTCTAGATCGCTTTCTCCAGGAGGGCGATGATCAGCGCGGCCGTCGTCAGGACGGTCGCGCCGAACACGATCCAATAGGGGTAACCCTCATGGCGCCCGCGCCGGGCCTCCCGGGCCCGGCGCGTCGCCGAGACGACCCCCGGCAGAACGCCGAGCAGGGTCCAGAGGATCACCGGCAGCCAGGAGGGCGCCTGCGGCCGGGCGGTCGGGTCCATCTCTTCGGGGTACGCCACCAGGAGCCGGCCGGGAGGGGACCAGGGCTCAGCCTCGGCCGCCTCCGGGCGCGACGGCGGGATGGCCCAGGGCGGTGCCGTCGGATAGGTCATGTGCGGCCCATCGGCCGCGCCCCTGGTTTCTTGAGGTTAGTTTTCGGGAGCAATTCTCACGGGAACCTGCATCTCGGTCACCCACTTGTCGAAGTCGCCCGGCGGGCAGTCGAGGTAGACCTCGCGGGCGAAGCCGGGCTCGATGGTGCGGTGGCCGTTGTCGTCGATCCAGTTGGCGATCTTCTGCCCGGTGCGGAACGCCTCGGACATCGGGCCGTGGTGCAGGGCCGTCGCCGCCCGCTCGACCGGCGGCAGCTCCACCACGTCGAAGCCGGCACCGGGGCCCACCTCGGCCCCGCCGATCGGGAAGGCCGCGTGCACCCGGATCGTCTCGTCGCCCGGCTCGGTGGGCGCCGGCTCGTACCAGGCGAGCGGCGCGCCCGTCATGGCCACGCCGTGCTTCTCCATCAGCTCCATGAGGCGCGGATAGAGCGGCGTGAGGTTCTCGGTGATCGACGTCGGGTGGTCGTAGCCCTCGGCCGTGCCGGACAGCTGCGCCACCCGTAACGCCGGGATGGTCTTGAGGACGACGTCTCCGGTGTCCATGTGCCCCTCGCTCTCGATCATGCGGAGGCGCGCGTCGACCAGGGCCAGGCGCGCGGTGTCCTGCCGCATGCGCGAGGCCAGCTCGGCCCGGCGCAGGCGCAGCATGCCACGCAGCTCGGCCGTCTCCACCTTCTCGTCGATCAGCGTCTGCACCTCGTGCAGGCTGAAGCCCAGATCTTTCAGGGCGGTCACCCGGTTGAGCAGGCGCAGCTGGGCCGCGGTGTAGAAGCGGTAGCCGCTGTGCGGGTCGACGTGGGCGGGACGAAGCAGGCCGATGGCGTCGTAGTGGCGCAGCATGCGCACCGACACCCGGCCCAGGCCGGCGAACTCTCCGATGGAAAACACAGTCCGCTCAGCCTGGGGTCTGACACCGTGTCAGGGTCAAGGCTTCGTGCCCGCGCCCTCGCCGCCGGCCTCGGGCGTGGTCGGCGGGGTGGTGGGCGGTGTCGTCGGTGGGGTGGTCGGCGGCGTCGTGGGCGGTGTCGTCGTCGGCTGTGTCGTCGGCGCCGTGGTGGTCGGCTTGGTGGTCGGCGGCGTGGTGGTGGGCTGCGTGGTCGGCGCCGTGGTGGTCGCGGTCACCGTGGGGGTGGGACTGGACGAGCGGGACTGTCCGCTGCCGCCGCGGTTGGTCTGGCGGCTCGTCTCCTCGGTGCTGGGCGTGGTCTCGGTCGGCTCGGTGGTCGGCTCGGCCGACACGACCGGGGCCGGGGCGTTGTTGGTCCCGTTGTCGTTCTTCTTGGCGTCGTCGTTGCCGCCGCCGGAGAGCGCGATCGCGAAGGCGAGGCCGCCCGCGAGCACCAGCAGGGCGACCACGGCGATCAGCAGCGCGGTCTGGCTGCGCGGCGGGCGCCGGGTGGCCGTGGTGGCGGCGACCGGCGCGGCCGTCGGCGGCAGGTCGCGCGGCATCGGCACGGCCCGGGTCGGCGCGGCCGGGCTCAGCGGGGCGACCTTCAGGGTGCCGGTGAGCCTTTTCCAGTCGAGCGGGCCGGCCGCCGCGAAGGCGGCCTCGGCGAACTCGGCCGCGGTCTCGAACCGGTCGGCCGGCTGCTTGGCCATCGCTTTGTAGATCAGGTGGACGACGTCGTCGGGCACGTCGGCCGGCAGCGGATCGGGCTCGTCCTCGAGGTGGCGCAGCGCGACCTGGAGGGCGTTGTCGCCGTCGAACGGCGGGTGGCCCGAGATGCAGTGATAGGCGACCGCGCCGAGCGCGTAGATGTCGGTGGCGGGGGAGACGTTGCCCTTGGCGACCTGTTCCGGCGCCATGTAGAGGGCGGTGCCGACGATCGCGTTGACCGCCGTGACGCTCGTCACGGCGTTCGACCGGGCGACGCCGAAGTCGACCAGCACGACCGTGCCGTTCGGCTTGACGATCAGGTTGCCGGGCTTGACGTCGCGGTGGACCGTGCCGTTGAGGTGGGCCGCGTGCAGCGCCTCGGCCGCCTGGGCCACGATCGACATGACCTCGGGCACCGGCATCGGGCCCTGCTTGACCCGGGTGGAGAGCGGCTCGCCCTCCACATATGCCATCACCAGGTAGGCGACCGAGTCCTCACCGCCGTCCTCGTCGGCGCCGGCGTAGTCGTAGACCTCCACGACGCCGGGGTGACGGAACGCCGCCATCATCCGGGCCTCGCCGTAGAACCGGGCGGCGAACTCGGGGTCGGACAGCATGGCGGAGCGCAGCACCTTGACCGCGATGGTGCGGCCCAGCACGACGTCGGTGCCGCGCCAGACGTCACCCATGCCGCCCGTGGCGATGCGCTCGTCCAACCGGTATCGGTTGCCCAGGAGGTGTCCCGCAGTGAGCACCAAGGGACCTTATCTAATCGGGTGGCGGAGCCACAGCGGTGAGAAACGTGAGAGCCGAGCAGCGCTCAACTTTAGCGACTCCCGCCGATCGGCAGGGGGCCGCCTTCGGCCGACCACACACCCTGCCCGATTTGTCGGGAAAGCGCCAGTTTCTGGGCATGCCTGGTCGCCGGGCGGCAAAGGGCTCCGTCCGGCGACCAGGGATCAAGGGGTGGTGGCGCTACTTCGTGTCGTACGTGGGAGTGACCACGACCGCGGTCTCGGCCAGCTCGAGCTCCTCGTTCTCGGCCTGGCGCTCGAGCGCGGCCCGCGCGGAGCTGGCCGCCGCCCAGCCGATCGCGGCACCCAGCAGGCCCACGCCCACGATCAGGCCCCAGGGCCGGCTCGGCCGGCGGCCGGCCAGCGCCCCGTACGCGGCGTTCGCCCTGGTCCAGGCCACGTCGGCCTTGTCGCCGGCCTTGCCCGCGAGCTTGTAGCTCTGCTTGCCCGCCTTGCGGCTGGCCTTCCGGGCCTTGCGGCCCGCCTTGCCGGCCAGGTCCGCGGTCTCCTTGGCGCTGTCACCGGCCGCGGCCATGGCGGACGACAGGTAGTCCCAGGCCTGGGCGGCCGTGCGCTCCGCCTTGTTCTTGCTGGTGAACATGTCTCCTCCTGTGGCTTCGCCTACATCGTTAACCCTGCCCATGTGCGCCATTGGTGAAACGTGTCCCGTGTGGACGCCATCACGTTTCGGAAACGACTTGCCAGCCCCCGGTAGTCTTGACCCGGTTCACACGAGGCACTCAGGTGTCTAACAGGTTCGAGGCCTAACCTTTCGGTCAGTCTCACCGAACCTTTCGAGGGTGGGTTTAGCTCTATCAGAGCTGGTCACCCCCGAGCGCGGGCGACGACGGCGTCGACACGCCGTGCAGTGGTCAGTGCAGTGGAGGAACGACGCCTGGAGATTCCGGGCGGGTGGAGGGAATTGGCGTGACGCTGTCGATAATGACGTCGACGCTTGCCGGCGATGTGGTGGAGGTCTCGCCCAGCGGCGAGATCGACGTCGAGAACGCGTACGAGATCCGTGAGGCCGTTGGCGAGCAGCTCGCCGCCGGGCCGCCCGGCCGCATCGAGCTCAACCTTCAGAACGTCACCTTCATCGACTCCGTAGGCATCAGCGCCCTCGTGGCCGCCTTCCAGCTCGCCGCCGTGAGCGACGTCAAGCTCGTCGTCACGCGCCCCAGCCGTTTCGCGCACCGCCAGCTCTGGGTGACCGGCCTTCTCGGCCTGTTCGGCAACCCCGAGCCGTTCGCCGAGGGCACCGCCCAGCCGGCCACCGCCAGCAGCTGACCGTCAGGCCAGCGCCGACGCGTGGACCTGGATCGTCTCCAGGTTGATGCGCACGTCCACCGCCTCCACGGGCGGGCGGATCGGCGTGACCACGGCGAAATGCTCGGCCAGCGCGGCCAGGTCCGTGTCCGGTTCGAGCAGCTCGTCGGCGGCCTGCACGGCCGTACGGACGAACCCCTCGCCGGCCTCGGCGATGCTCACCTGCACCTGGCCGAACGAGGCCAGTGACGTCCGCCGCAGCCCGCGGATGCCGTCGAGATGCAGGTCGGGTACGTTGAGGTTGAAGACGGTGCCGACCGGGGTGTGCCGCAGCGTCGGCATCAGCCGCACGGCCAGCTCGGCCGCGCTCTCCCAGTGCCGCTTCTCGTCCTCCTCGTGGTCGAGGGCGGCCAGGGCGGCGCCGCCGCTGCGGGCCGACGAGGCCCGGGGCGAGAGCACGTCGAGCGAGACCGCCATCCCGTGCAGCCCGGCGTACGAGCCGGTCAGCGTGGCACCGACCGTCCCCGAGTGCACGACGGCCGAGCCGGCGTTGGCGCCCCGGTTGATGCCCGAGAAGATCATCTCCGGCGGTTCGCCGAAGGCCTCCCGCAGGGCCAGGAGCACGATGTAGGCGGGGGAGGCGGCCACGGCGTACGCCGGAATGTGTTTGGCGTGTGGCAGTTCCCGCTTGTGCAGGATGATCTTGCCGTGCTCCTCGACCGCTGTCATCGCGGCGCTGCTGCCGCTCGCCTCGGTGACCGGCGCCGCGACCACGACGTCGTGGCCCTCCCGTGCCAGCGCCCGGGCCAGGTGCCGCAGGCCGGGCGCGTCGATGCCGTCGTCGTTGGTGACCAGGATTCTCGTCATCACGCCTTCTTGATCGGGGTGAGCTTGACCCGCTCGGTGAGCACCTGGACCGCGTCCAGATGACCGGTGCCGAGTCCGTGCCGGGTGACGTTGAGGGCTCCGGCGGCCGCCCCGGTGCGGACCGCGTCGTACATGTCGCCGCCCTTGGCCAGCACGGCGGCCACGCCGGCGGTCATCGAATCGCCGGCGCCGCGGTGGTCGGCGATCGAGAGCTTGGGAATGCCGACCCGGTAGATCTCCTCGTTGAACATGGCCAGCGCGCCCGCGTCGGCCCGCGACACCAGCACCGACTCGGCGCCGTCGTCGTGCAGCTTGAGCAGAGCCTCGGTCAGCTGCCGCTCGGAGTTGTCCTTGGCCAGCCCGTCCTTGATCAGCTCCTCGTGGCTGATCTTGACGACGGTGAGACCGGACTTCAGAACCGCCTTGAGGTGGTTGCCGCACAGATCGGCGATCACCCGGCAGCCGTTGGCCCGCAGGTCCTTGGCGAGGCGGCCGTAGACGTCGGCCCGGATCACCGAGGGGTGGGCGGGGCCGCTGAGGATGGCGTTGCCGGCCCGCAGGCCCTCGGCCAGGGCCAGGTTGTAGAGCTCGTCGAGCTCGTGCCGGGTGAACGGGGCGCCGGGCTGCTCGGCGATCTCCTTGCGCTTTCCGTCGCGGCGGTCGTGCACGTACCAGCCGCTGCCGCTCTCGCGCGGGACGGTGCGCAGCTGGACGCCCTTGAAGTCGAGCAGGGGCTTGAGCACCCGCCCGACCTCACCGCCCACGGCCGCGCAGAGGGTCACCTCGGCGCCGAGCGAGGTGATCATCCGGGTCTGCCAGATGCCCTGGCCGCCCGGGTGAACATGGAGTTCCGGTACGTCGTGTTGCTGTTCGATCGTCACCGTCAGTTGCGGTGCCGGCGCGAAGACCATGACCCGAGCGTCGCCCATAAACGACATTTAAGCCGTAAGCCGCGCTAGGGGTGCCGATTCCGGCGATTCAGATCTCCAGCGCCTCGTTGGTCAGGCCGACGATCTCGTCGGTCAGGTCGGGCCGGGTGCGGAGCAGGTCCTCCAGGCGTACCCGCCACTTGCCGGCCTCGACGTCGGCCGCGTAGCGGTCGCCACCGGTCTCGACCAGCGCGGTGAGCAGCCGCTGGCGGGTGTCGGCGAAGTGGCCGTAGGTCTCGCTGCCGAGCCGGCGGAGCACCCGGGCGGCGAACGCCTCGGACTGCGGGCTGCCGGCGGCCCGGACGAAGGCCCGGGCCCCGTCCCACGCGACCCGTGGCTGGTGGATGACCATGGTCATGCTGGTGTCCTCCCGTGTTCGCATGGTCACCAAGCGTAGTAACCGGGGAAGACCCGGGACGACGGGTCGGCGGACGCGGTGACCTGTGTGATCAGGGTGCACCTTGGGGTGTGATGATCGCCATACCTGGACGATCACCAACCGGCGGGGGAGCACCGCCCGTCGGCGCCGACGGGCTCGACCTGGAGCGTGGCGTGCTCGATGTGGAAGTCGTCGTGCAGGGCGTCGCGGGCCGTGGAGAGCACGGTGCCGAGCTCGGCCGCCGGTTCCAGGCTCAGGTGGGCCGAGGCCACGTCCATGCCCGAGGTGAGGGTCCAGACGTGCAGGTCGTGCACGTCGCACACGCCCGGGACGGCGGCCAGGCGGGCCCGGACCCGGGTGATGTCCAGATGTTGCGGTGCGGCCTGGACCAGGATGCGCACGGCCGAGCGGCCGAGCGCGAAGGTGCGGGGCAGGATCAGCAGGGCCACGATGACGGCGACGATCGGGTCGGCGTACGACCAGCCGGTCAGCCCGATGATCGCGGCGGCCAGGATGACGCCGACCGAGCCGAGCAGGTCGCCGATCACCTCGAGGTAGGCCCCGCGGACGTTGATGCTCTCCTGCGCGCCCTCGCGGAGCAGCGCGAACGCGATCAGGTTGATGATCAGGCCGCCGACCGCGACAATCAGCATCGAGCCGGCCGGCACGTCCGGCGGGTCGGTGAAGCGGCGCACGGCCTGCACCACGACGAAGCCGGCCACGGCGGTGAGCAGCACGGCGTTGGCCAGCGCGGCCAGCACCTCGAGCCGGTAGAGGCCGAAGGTGCGCTGCGAGTCGGTGGCGGCGCGGCCGGCCGCGGTGATCGCGGCCAGGGCCATGGCGATGCCGAGGACGTCGGTGAACATGTGCCCGGCGTCGGAGAGCAGCGCCAGTGAGCCGGTCGCCCAGGCCGCGAGGGCCTCGACGACCATGAATCCGGTGAGCAGGCCGGCCGCCCACCACAGGCGCGAGCGATGCTTCGCTCCCGCCCTCAGCGCCTGACCTCCATGGTCGTGCCCGGCTCCCATGCGTCAACCTTCCGTCGGGCCGCTCGGCCTCCGCCAATGTATGCGGACATTGCTATATGTGCAAGGTCGAACCATTGTCAGACCCGTGGGGTATGAACTCTTGGACAAGTCAAAAGCCCCGCCTGGAAAGGACCTATCTCCGTGTCCAGACGTACCCTCGCGATTGTCATGGCAACGGTGCTCGCCGTCGTCGGCGCCGCGTCGCCCGCTGCCGCTCATTCCCCCTCCCGGGGGCCTTCCGTGCTCGCCCTGCCCGACGGGTTCCAGCCCGAGGGCATCGCCATCGGCGACAAGCCGTACGCCTACTTCGGCTCCCGGGTCGACGGCGACATCTACCGGGTCAGCCTCCGCACCGGCAAGGGGTCGGTGCTGAGCCAGGGTCCGGGCACCCAGTCGCTCGGCATGAAGATCGACAAGTACGGCCGGCTGTTCGTGGCCGGTGGCAACGGCGGCAACGCCCGGGTGATCGACACCCGCAGCGGTGCGGTGCTGAAGTCGTACACACTCCAGACCGTCCCGTCCTTCATCAACGACGTCGTGCTCACCGGCGGCGCCGCCTGGTACACCGACTCCACCAACCCCGTGCTGTTCAAGCTGCCGCTCGGCCGGCACGGCAAGCTGCCCGCGGCGCCGGTGGCGGTCCCGCTGACCGGTGACATCGCCTACACCACCGGGAACAACGCCAACGGCATCGCGCCCTCGCCCGACGGCAAGGCCCTGATCGTGGTGCAGAGCAACACCGGAAAGCTCTTCCGGGTGACGTACGACGGCAAAGCCACCCAGATCGCCCTCACCGGCACCGACCCCAGCGTGATCAACGGTGACGGTCTCTGGCTGCGCGGCCGCACGCTGTACGTCGTGCAGAACCGGCTCAACGTGATCACCAAGATCGAGCTGAACCGGTCCGGCACCGCGGGCACGGTCGTCTCGCGGACCGGCAACCCGAACTTCGACGTGCCGACCACCATCGCCGAGTACGGCAAGCGGTTCTACCTGCCGAACGCCCGCTTCACGACCCCGGCGACGCCGGAGACCACCTACACGGCGGTGCGAGTGCCGATTCCCTAGTTCGCGGGCAGCCAGTCCGCGACGGTTCCGACAGTGGTCAGGCGCTGGGTGGCCCGGGAGAGGGCGACGTAAAGGGTGCGGATGCCGGCCGCGTCCCCGGTGAGGGACGCCGGCTCGACCAGCACCACCGCGTCGTACTCCATGCCCTTGGCCTCCAGCGCCGTGACCACCTGGACCCGCTCCGGCAGGCCGGCCACCCAGCCGGCCATCTCGTCGCGGCGCGGCACCGGCGTGATCACGCCGATCGTCCCGTCGACGTCGGCCAACTGCTTCTCGGTCACCTCACGCACCAGATCGGGCAGCGCGGCGGCGCCGGCGACCAGGTCGACCGGGTCCACGCCGGTGCTGCGCACGGCCCGGGGCAGCGGCAGCTCGGGCATGATCGCCCGGATGACCTCGGCCGCCACCGCGAAGATCTCCGACGAGTTGCGGTAGTTCGTGGTCAGCGCGTAGCTGTTGCGCTTGCGGGAGCCGAGCGCGCGGTCGCGGGACCGGTCGAGCTCGGCCGGATCACCCGCCCAGGCCGTCTGCGCCGGATCACCGACGATCGTCCACGAGGCGTACGAGCCGCGGCGCCCGATCATGCGCCACTGCATCGGCGAGACGTCCTGCGACTCGTCGACCACCACGTGGGCGTAGTCCCGGTAGTCCTCCTCGCGCTGCACCTGCTGGGCCCGCTGCGCGGCCTGGCGGTCGGCGTAGGTGCTGACCTCCTGAATGCCGTCCCGCACGTGGAAGGGGTTCTTGGTCTTCTTGGCCGCCTGCCGGGGACGGCCCAGGATCTCGTCGAGCTCGTCCAGCAGCGCCACGTCGGCGATGGTCGGCCCCTCGGCCGCGAGCGCGTCGAACGACCCTTGCAGGCGGGCGATCTCCTCGCGGGAGAGGACCCCGTTGGCGTACGCCTTCAGGCGCGGCGCGACCGCGAGCCAGCGCAGCACCCGCATCGGCGTGAACCGCGGCCACCAGGCGCGCAGGAAGTCGCGGAAGTCACCCCGGTCGGCCAGCTCCGACTCGAACTCGCGCTTCTCCGGCAGACCGCTCACCTTGTGCTGGCGGGCCTGCGCCCACAGCGCGTCGAAGAGCCGGTCGAAGCCCACGCCGCGCACCTCGTTGCGCCGCGCCCCCCGGGGCAGCGCGGACCGGCGGATCTTGTCGAGCTCGTCCTTGCCGAGCCGCAGCAGCGTCCCCCGGTAGAGCAGGCGCAGCTCGGTCGGCCCGTCCGGCACGGCATCGTGCGAGGCCCGCTCGAGCACCCGGCGCATCCGCAGGGAGCCCTTGATGGCGGCGATGTCGCTCGGATCGACCCGGGTCGCGTCGAAGCCCGGCACGAGCGTGCCGAGAGACCGCAGGGTAGCCGTGTCCTCACCGAGCGACGGCAGCACGGTGGCGATGTATTCGACGAAAACGCCGGAGGGCCCGACGACGAGAATGCCGCCACCGGCGAACCGGTTGCGGTCGGAATAGAGCAGGTAGGCCGCGCGGTGCAGGGCGACGGCGGTCTTGCCGGTGCCCGGCCCGCCGGTCACGATCGTCACCCCGCCGGCCGGGCTGCGGATCGCGTCGTCCTGCTCGCGCTGAATCGTGGCGACGATGTCGCGCATGCCACGACCGGTCGCCTTGGACAGGCTGGCCAGCAGAGCACCGTCACCGACGACCCGCATGTCGGCCGGCGCGGCATCAGGGTCGAGCAGATCGTCCTCGATGCCGGTGACCCGCTCCCGGCTCGACTGGATCATCCGCCGGCGCACGACCCCGAGCGGCTCGGCCGCGGTGGCCCGGTAGAAGGCGGCAGCCGCGGGCGCCCGCCAGTCGACGACGAGGGGCTGCGAGCTGTCGTCGCGGATGCCCATGCGCCCCACGTAGTGGGTGGCGCCGGTCTTGAGGTCGAGCCGCCCGAAGACGAGCCCTTCGTACTCGGTGTCGAGAGCATGCCGGCGCCGGGCGGCGTGGAAGACCATGGCATCCCGCTCGACCAGGGCGCCGAAGTTACCGACGCCGGCGAGCTGGTAGCCCTCCTTCTCGGCGCGCGAGGCATCCCGGCGCAGCTCGGCGAGCCGGGAGTAAACCCGGTCCACGTGCTCCTGCTCGACCGCGATCTCCTGTTGCAGGACGGTGGCGTCGCTCAACTCCGTGGATCTCCCTATGTCCGCGCCCCCACGTGCAGGGGGCAATCGAACTTACTCCCCCCACGCACCCCGCGTCTGCTCCGACCCCCGGGTAAGGCGGGCCTTCCTCAAACCGTTGCCCACCGAAGGCCTCGAAAGATCGCAAGATCGCGTGAGGGGCCTGTGGACAACCCCGCGCTACGCGGCCTTGTCGAGGCGTTGTGTGGGGCGGCGGGTTCGCCGGGAGCGGATCGCCCTGCGGACGATCGTGGTCAGGGCGGCCGAGACGTCGTCCGGGCGTTCCAGGGTCAGCATGTGGCCGGCTCCGGGCAGGACGGTCAGGGTGGCGCCCGGCAGGGCCCCCGCGATCGACTCGGCGCACGCCGGTGGGGTCAGGCGGTCTCGTTCGCCGACCAGCACCGCGGCCGGGACGCCGCCCAGTGTGGCCAGCGTGTCGAGGCGCTGCTGGGCGCCGATCGAAGCCCGGAAACCGCCGATCGAGCGCAACGACGTGCGGCCCACGCAGCGCATCGTCACCTGCAGGGCCTGGTCGTCGAGGTCGTCGCCGAACAGCAGCCAGCGCACGGCCGGGCGCAACGCCGGCAGCAGCAGCCGGTGCGGGGACCACGGGCCGGACCGGGCGAGGACTCCCGCCCCCAGCGTCTCGCCGGCCCGCATCAGAGCGGCCAGGCGGGGCGGCAGGCCGTACCGGGTGTGGGTGTGGCCCTCGGCTGTTGTCGAGACAAAAAGAAGGCCGGCCACGCGGCCGGCGAACTCGTCGGGGTACGCGTGGGCGTACTCCATGATCGTCATCCCGCCCATCGAGTGCCCCGCGAGGACCACGGGGCCGCTGGGGGCGTACCGCCGAAGGACCTCGGCGAGATCTTCGCCGAGCCGGCTCAGAGTGGCGCCGCCGAGCTCGGTCGCGCCGGAGCGCCCGTGGCCCCGCGCGTCGTACGTGATCACGCGTGGCCGGCGCCGGCCGACGTGCTTCAGCGCGGCGACCTGCTGTCGCCAGGTACGCCGGTCGAGGCACCAGCCGTGCACGAGCACGACGGTGATCGGGGCGTCGGCCTCACCGTGGATCTCGACGTGCAGGTTCACGCCGTCGCTGAGGGTGAGCTCAGGCATCGGGGCACCTCCGGGAACTTGCGCGCCCCGTAGATACCCACGGGTATAAATCATCACTCCTGATCGACCGAATTGCCAGATCTCGGGACCTTCGGCCCTACCGCGGGGCCCGGCCGCACTTCGTGAGTTGCCTCGCACTCCCTGTTCACATCGCCGTGGGAGGAGAGAATCCTCGTATGACGACGGACCCGGCAGCCGCACCGAGCGCCCCGATCACTTCCGCAGCCGAAGCCCTGGCCGAGCTGCTGGCCGGCAACAAGCGATTCGTCTCGGGCCGCCCCGAGCACGGTCATCAGGTTGCCGCCGCGGCCGCCGCCTCGGGTGGCCAGCAGCCGCACGCCGTCGTGATCGGCTGCATCGACTCGCGGGTTCCCCTGGAGGCGATCTTCGACCAGACCTTCGGCTCGATCTGCGTGGTCCGCTCCGGCGCCCACGTGGTCGACCGCGCGGTCCTGGGCTCGGTCGGCTTCGCGGTGTCGGCCCTGGGCGTACCGCTGGTGGTGGTCCTCGGTCACAAGCGCTGCGGCGCCGTGGCGGCGACGGTGGACTCCCTGCGTGCGGGCGCCCATCCGGCGGGCGACATCGGATATCTGGTGGACGAGATCACCCCGGCCGTGCGCGCGGTCGGCGTGGACGACCCCGACGCCCCCGAGAAGGCCATGCGGGCTCACGTGAGCCGGACGGTCCGCCGCATGCAGACGATCGACGTGGTGGCCGACGCCATCACGGCCGGTCAGGCCGACGTGGTGGGCGCCGTCTACGACCTCGACACCGGCCTGGTCGAGATCCTGCCCTGACGCCCGTTTTATTAGCTTTGTCCAACGATGCGCCCGGATGATCTCCGTGGGCTGATCTTCAGCAGACGCAAAAAGGCGCCTCTCGGCCACAAGGGCGAGAGGCGCCTTTCGCTGTACGTCTGGGGCCGCGACCCGGCCAGCCCGTCCGCCCGGTGAGAGCGGGACGGGTTCAGCCGTCAGCCGTCACGTCCATGTGACGGCTGACCGCGGCGTCGAGAGGGCTCAGCCCTCGAAGACACCGGCCTCGGCGAGGCGCTTCTCGGTGGCGTCCCATCCGTCCTGCGGGTGGGCGGTCCCGAGGGCCTCGAGCTCGGCGCGGATCTTGGCGCCGTGGCCCGCGGCGGCGAGGAGACGGATCTCCTCGACGAACGCCTCGGAGTCGGTCTTGAGGTGCGCGGTCTTGCCGTTGGTCAGGTTGCGCACGTACGCGAAGCGGCCGTTGGCGAGCGGGATGAGGTACTTGTACTCGCCCAGCACGCTGAGGGCGCCGCCCGAACCCTGTCCGGCGCGGACTGATGCGCGGGCGGTCTTTGAGGTGTTGCTCGCCACGGCGGGACTCCTTGAGGAAAACAGAAAAAAGGCCGTACTAACTCTACACGATGCCGGGCTGACCGTGCCGTCCGAGCAGGTTGAGGCGTTGTAACGGGTGTGCCACTACGGCCGATCCGATGTCGATGTTGCCGATTCTCTGGCGCACCATCAGTACCAACCGGCATCATGGGACACGATCAACCGCGGTCGAGGTCGTAGGGGAAGACGCACCTCGGTCTCCGGGAGGTCACCGTGCCAACGTGTGGCGTCGTATACGTCCACTCGACTCCACTCGCCGTGTGCCAGCACGTCGAGTGGGCGATCGCGCGTGTGCTGACCGCGCCGGTCACCCTGCACTGGACCGCGCAGCCGGTTGATCCCGGCGCGCGGCGGGCCGAGTGCAGCTGGACCGGGCGGGCCGGCACAGGCGCCGAGCTGGCTGCTGCCCTCCGGCAGTGGCCCATGATCCGTTTCGAGGTAACCGAGGAACCCAGCCCCGGCGTCGACGGCGAGCGCTTCATGCACGTCCCGGGCCGCGGCTTGTTCCACGGGGTCATGGGCGCTTCCGGGGACATCCAGATCGGCGAGGACAGGCTGCGCGCGATCATGGCCTCCGCGCGAGCGCCGGAGGCCCTTTCCCATGCCCTGGAAAAGGCGCTGGGCACCGCCTGGGACGCCGAGCTGGAGCCTTACCGGTACGCCGGCGACGGCGCCCCTGTCACACTTCTGACCCGCGTCGGCTGACCCCGCCCCCCGCTGGGCGGGGTTGGACCGGTGCTGCTTCGATGACTGGCGTGATGAGGACAGCTCGCGTCGGTCTGGTCGTGCCCCTGCTTCTCGCGGCGGCGGCGTGCAGCGACGAATCCGCGCCGGCCGCCGCCCCTCCGCAACAGAGCGTGTCCGCGGCGCCATCACCCTCCGTCGCATCGAGTGATCCCGTGGCGGCCGCTCTGGGCCAGATGTCCGACGCTGATCTCGCCGGGCAGGTGCTGATGCCGTACGCCTATGGCAGCTCCGCGACCAGCGTCGACAAGACCTCGGCGGCCGGCAATCAGGGGCTGGCCGGTGTGAACACCCCCGCCGAGATGATCGCCAAGTTCCACCTGGGCGGCCTCATCCTGGTCAGCTTCACCGCGCAGGACCCGACCGGCGCCACCAACCCGACCACCAACGTCGAGAACCCGAAGCAGGTGCGCGAACTCACCGACGGCCTCCAGGCCGCGGCCGCGCGGACCCCCGGCGGCGCCCCGCTGATGATCGGCATCGACCAGGAGTACGGCGTGGTCACCCGCATAACCAACGGCGTCACCATGCTCCCGTCGGCGATGGCGGCCGGCGCCGCCGCCAAGCCGCAGCTGACCGAGAACGCCTGGCACGCGGCCGGCGAGGAACTCGCCGCCATGGGCGTGACCGCCGACTTCGCCCCCGTCGCCGACACCCTCGGCCCACCGGACAACACGGTGATCGGCTCCCGCTCGTTCGGCGCCGACGCCAAGGCCAACGCGGCCCAGGTCGCCGCCGCCGTCCTCGGCCTCCAGAAGGCCGGCGTCGTGGCCGGCCTGAAGCACTTCCCCGGCCACGGCCACACGAGCGGCGACAGCCACGACAGCCTGCCGGTGGTCACCCAGAGCCGTGCCGCCTGGGACACCCAGGACGCGCCCCCGTTCCGCTCCGGCATAGACGCCGGCGCCGGCATCATCATGTCCGGCCACTTGGACGTTCAGGCTCTGGACAAGGGCGTACCCGCCACCTTCTCCAAGAAGGTCATGACCGACGAGCTGAGAGGCCGCCTCAAGTTCACCGGCGTAGCCGTGACCGACGCCATGAACATGCCCCCGGCCATGAAGTGGCCCCCCGGCGAGGCGGCGGTCCGAGCCCTCAACGCCGGCAACGACATGCTCCTGATGCCGCCTGACATCACCGCCGCCCGCGACGGCATCGTGGCGGCCTTGAAGGACGGCTCCCTGAAGCGTGACCGCCTGGTGGAGGCGGTGACCCGGATCCTCACCTTGAAGCTCCGCAAGCCCACGGCCCCGCGCCCCGACATCACCACCGTCGGTTCCCCCGCACACGCGGCCGCCGTGGCCCCCTTGGCCACCGCCGCGGTGACCGTCCTCCGGGGCGCGTGCTCAGGCCCTCTGGCCACCGGCCCGGTCTCGGTCTCAGCCGACGACATCCGAAAGACCGCCAAGCTCACCCTGACCAAGGAGCTCCAGGCCGCCGGCCTCACAGTCCAGCCCACCGGCGGCACAGTGATCCGCCTGGTCGGCTACGGCGACAAGCCCACCGACCTGGACCAGACAGCCGCGATCACGATCGCCATGGACACCCCTCACGTACTAACTGCTTCAACCTCCAAAACCTTGATTGCCACGTACTCCTCCAGCCGCCTCTCCTTGACCGCAGCCGCCCAGTTGATAGCCGGCAAGACAAAGCCCCAGGGCACCTCCCCGGTCCCCGTCAAGTCCCTGCCCACCACAGCCTGCCCCGCCTGACCCTCACAGCTCTCGGCCGGGCCGTGAAAGGGATATCCCGCGCGACCGGCCTGGAATTGCCGACCAGCCCACCACTCAGCCTGGCCTGCGTGGCGTGCTCCCTCACCCGCACCCCAGCGCGGACGCGAACAACAACCCACCAGAACCGCAAGGTGACCGCCACCCGGCCCCGCGCCCAGCCGCCGGCGACCACACACCTGGCAGTGACCTGCTCCCCGGCAAGGTTGGGGGGATGGGGTGACCACTCGAGGCATAAAGCGCTCCCCAGCCAGCCCGAGTGGTCACCCCATCCCCCCAACCGTCGTGCGTAAGAAAGCCCCACAAATACAGCTGGAGCCGATCCCACCACGGGGACCGGCTCCAGGTTCGAAGCAATGTCAGGCTCGGGTGAACACCAGAGCCACGTTGTGCCCACCAAAGCCGAACGAGTTGTTCATGGCGGCCGGAATGTCCAAGGGCCGTGCCTTGTGCGCCGCCACGTCCAGGTCCAGCCGGTCGTCCGGGTCGTCCAGGTTGATCGTCGGCGGGACCACGCCGTCGCGGATCGCCAGGATCACGGCGATCGACTCCAGGGCCCCGGCCGCGCCCAGCAGGTGGCCCGACATCGACTTCGTCGACGTCAGCACCGGGTGGGTGCCGACCGCCGCCTTGATGCCCACGATCTCGCCCATGTCGCCGACCGGTGTCGACGTCGCGTGGGCGTTCACGTGGACGATGTCGGCGCCCGTCAGGCCCGCGTCGCGGATCGCGCGGCTCATCGCCCGCGCGCCGCCCTTGCACTCCGGGTCCGGCTGGACGATGTCGAAGCCGTCCGACGTGATTCCCGCACCCGCCAGCCTGGCGTAGATGCGTGCGCCCCGTGCCTTCGCGTGGTCCTCACGCTCCAGCACCACCGCGCCCGCTCCCTCGCCGAACACGAACCCGTCCCGGCCCTTGTCCCACGGGCGGGACGCCTTCTCCGGGTCGTCGTTGCGTGTCGACATCGCCCGCATGTTGGCGAAGCCGGCGAACGGCAGCGGGTGGATGACCGCCTCGGTGCCGCCGGCCAGGACCATGTCGGCCCGGCCGCTGCGGATGATGTCCAGGCCCAGCGCCATGGCCTCCGCGCCCGTCGCGCACGCGCTGGCCATCGCGTGGACGCCCGCCTGCGCGCCCAGCTCGATGCCGACCCACGCCGCCGGGCCGTTCGGCATCAGCATCGGGACCGTGTGCGGGCTGACCTTGCGCTGACCGGACGCCTCGAGGATGTCGTCCTGGTTGAGGAGGGTGAGCGCGCCACCGATGCCGCTGCCGAGGCTGACGGCGAGGCGCTCCTTGTCGATCTCCGCGCCTTCGAGGCCCGCGTCGGCCCAGGCCTGCTTCGCGGCGATCAGGGCGATCGCCTCGGAGCGGTCGAGCCGGCGCATCTTGACCCGGTCGATGACCTCGGAGGGCTCGACCTTCAGCTGCGCGGCGATCTTGACTGTGAGCTGGTCGGCCCACTCCGCGGTGATGCGACTCACCCCGGAGCGGCCGGCGAGCATGGCGTCCCAGGTGGACGCGACGTCCCCGCCCAACGGGGTGGTCGCGCCGAGCCCGGTGACGACGACGTCGACGTTGCTCATGTCAGTGGTTCGCCTCGATGTAGCTCACCGCGTCACCGACGGTCTTGAGGTTCTGGACCTCGTTGTCGGGGATCTTGACGCCGAACTTCTCCTCGGCGGCCACCACGACCTCGACCATGGACAGCGAGTCGACGTCCAGGTCGTCGGTGAAGGACTTACCCTCGGCGACGTCGTCCGGGTTCACCCCGGCGACCTCCTCGAGGATCTCGGCGAGGCCGGAGGTGATCTCTTCGCGTGAAGCCATTACAGGTGTTTCCTCTCAATGGTGGGGACTGAGGGTTATTCAGGGCCCACCTTGAGTGGCACCCAGCCGCGGGCCCGGCGGTTAGGTCTCCACCGCCCTGAATAATCCTCATTGCTCCGTACAGGACGATCAACTGCTCAGGGGCAGCGGACGACCTGGCCGGCGTAGGTGAGACCGCCGCCGAAGCCGAAGAGCAGGACCGGGGCGCCCGAGGGCACCTCGCGGCGCTCGACCAGCTTGGACAGGGCCAGCGGCACGCTCGCCGCCGAGGTGTTGCCGGAGTGGACCAGGTCCTTGGCCACGACCACGTCGGGGCCGAGACCGAGCCGCTTGACGATACCGTCGATGATCCGGGTGTTCGCCTGGTGCGGCACGAACGCGGCCAGCTCGGACGGGGCCACCCCGGCCCGCTCGCAGACCTGGAGCGCGAACGGCGCCAGCTCGGTGGTGGCCCAGCGGAAGACCGTCTGGCCCTCCTGCTTGATGTAGGGCTGCCAGCCCTCGATGAGCAGGGCGTCGCCCTTTTCGGGGGCCGAGCCCCACAGCACCGGGCCGACGGCCGGCTCTTCGCCGTCGGGCACGGCGGTGACGACCGCGGCGCCCGCGCCGTCGCCGAACAGGACGGCCGTGGTGCGGTCGGTCCAGTCGGTGACGTCGGAGAGCTTCTCGGCGCCGATGACGATGGCGTTGCGGGCGGCGCCGGCGCGGATCGCGTGGTCCACCGTGCCGAGGGCGTAGCTGAAGCCGGAGCAGGCGGTGTTGAGGTCGTACGCCGCCGGAGCCTTGACGCCGAGACGGGCCGCGACCCGGCTCGCGACGTTGGGGCAGCGGTCGATGGACGAGCAGGTGGCGACCGTGACGAGGTCGATGTCGGCCGCGGTCAGGCCGGACGCGGCCAGCGCCTTCTCGGCGGCGAAGGTGGCCATGTCGGCCACGGTCTCCCCGTCGGCGATGCGCCGCTCGGCGATGCCGACCCGGCTCTTGATCCACTCATCGTTGGTGTCGATCGTCGCGGCCAGGTCGTCATTGGTGACGATGCGCGAGGGCTGGTAGTGCCCCATCGCGACGATGCGGGAACCCGCGGTCATGATCATGCTCCTTTGTGGCGAGCTGAGTGCCGGGCGACCAGGTCGCGGGCGGCGGGCAGGTCGTCGGGGGTGTTGAGGGTGACGATCTCGGGGGCCCCGTTGCCCTTGAGCTCGCGCTTGACCAGGCCGGCCAGGGTGCCGGCGGGCGGCAGCTCGATCACGCCGGTGACGCCGAGGCCGGCCAGCGACTTCATGCACAGGTCCCAGCGCACGGGCGCGGTGACCTGGCGGACGAGTCGCTGCACCATCTCGGCGCCGTCGGTGACGGCGGTGCCGTCGAGGTTGGAGAGCAGGGTGCGCGCCGGGTTCCCGGCGCTGATGCCACCGGCGACGGCGGCGAGGGCGGTTTCGGCCGTTTGCATGTACGGCGTGTGGAAGGCCCCGGCGACCTCGAGCGCCCGGACCCGCGCCTTCTCGGGCGGGTCGGCGGCCAGCGCGGCGAGACCGTCGAGCGACCCGGCCGCGACGACCTGGCCGGCGGCGTTGCGGTTGGCCGGGTGCAGGCCGTGCTTCTCGATGGCCGCGAGCACCTCGTCGGGGTCGCCGCCGAGGACGGCGCTCATGCCGGTCGGCTCGAGGGCACAGGCGGCGGCCATCTCGCGGCCGCGCAGCCCGGCCAGCGCGACGGCGGCCTCGGACGGCAGCACGCCGGCCAGGGCGGCCGCGGCGAGCTCGCCCACGCTGTGCCCGGCGACCAGGTCCACGCCGTCGAGCGGAAGCTCGGAGCCGGCCAGCAGGGCGGCGGCCACCAGGAGGGGCTGCGTACGAGCGGTGTCCTTGATCTCGTCGGCGCCGGCCGACGTGCCGAGGTGCACCAGGTCGACGCCGGCCAGCACCGACCACCAGCGCAGTTTGGTCTCGGCGCCGGGGAGGTCGAGCCACGGAGTCAGGAAGCCGGGCTTCTGGGAACCCTGGCCGGGGGAAAGTACGGCGAGCACGTCTTCGACTCTTCCGGATAGGTCGCCGTTGCGGGGTTGCTGACGGCGACGAAACCCTACGACGGCTGTTGTAGGAACTCTACAAGTCGGTGAGCTATGTCGCAGGGTCGAGGCGACCGACGGCCAGCGCCAGCCGCAGGGCGAACGCGTCACGTCCGTCCAGGGGCGACAGCCCGGTGACTTCGGCCACCCTTTTGAGGCGGTAGCGAATCGTGTTCGGGTGCACGAACAACTCCCGGGCCGCACTCTCGAGTACCCCGCCCGCGGCGAAGAAAGCGTCAAGCGTGTCGAGGAGTCCGCCGCCGGCCCGCGACAGCGCCCCGTACGCGTCGTGCCGTAGTTTGCGCCGCGCCTCCATGTCGCCGGCCAGGGTCCGCTCGGGCAGCAGGTCGTCGGCCGACACCGGGTTGGGCGCGCCCGGCCAGGCCGGCGCCGCCCGGAAGCCGGCCAGCGCGGCCCGCGCCGACTCGGTGGCCTGGTCGAGCGAGGGCACCGCCGGGCCGACCACGATCGGGCCCTCGCCGAAGCTGGCGGCCAGGGCGGTCGCGGTCGCCACCGGGTCGGCGGCGCCGCCCATCACCACGACCAGCCGGTCGCCGTGCACGCCGCCGATCACCTCGATGCGGGCGCGGCGGGCGGCCCGGTAGACCGCGTGGAGCACGGCGGTGATGTCGCCGCCGGGGGAGCGGCCGACCACGACCGCGACCGGCGGGGCGTCGGCCCAGCCGAGGGCGGCGGCCCGGCTGGCCAGCACGTCGGAGGAGTCGCCACGCAGCAGCGCGTCCACGAGCAGGGCCTGGAGGCGGGCGTCCCAGGCGCCGCGGGACTCGGCCGCACGGGCGTACACCCGGGCCGCCGAGAAGGCGATCTCGCGGGAGAATTTGAGGATGGCCTGGAGCAGCGGCTCCTCCTCGCCGGGGGCGGCCAGCGCGGCCACCTCGGCCTCGGCGACGTCGATGGTCACCTTGATCAACTGGACGGTCTGCGTCAGCGTGATCGATCGGGCCAGGGCCCGTGGCGCGGCCGCGAAGACCTCGTCGGAGATCTCCTGCGTGCTGTCCTCGGTGGCGCCGCCGGAGCGCAGCCACTCGACCAGCGACCGTACGCCGGCCTGGGCCACCAGCATGACCCAGGAGCGCTGGTCGGCCGGGAGGGCCCGGAACCAGGGCAGGGTCTCGTCCATGCGGGCGACGGCCGAGGTGGCGAGGGACCCGGCGTGCCGTTCGATCCGGCGCAGGGTCTCGGCCGGTGGGGGTTTCGCCGATGACACGCCCACAGCCTGCCACGTCGGCGCCGCCGTGGAAAAAGTGGCGATTTGGGTTATTTGTCCGGTGTAGCGGTGCGCCTCTCCCGTGATTTCGGTCGGTGACCTGGCAAGGTGTCGTCCTAGCGTCGCCAGATTCGCGTCCGCCCCCGGTAAAGCGAGGGCCGCGTGCTGCCGATGAAAGACCGCGAGAGGGTGAGGAGGCGAGATGACGGAACGGGAGAACTGGCCGCTCGGCGAGGGTGAGCCCGCGCCGGAGGGCTCGCTGCCGATGGCGACCGTGGACGAGACGGACGCCGAGGTCGTGCCGGTGCCGAGCCGGGGCGGCTGCCGCACCGAACTGCACGGCTGGGCCGGCGCCCACCTGCACGGTGCCGTGCGCCCCCGCCGCCGCGCCGCCGGCCGGGGCCGCCCGCCGGGCCGCTGGTGCTGAGCTGTAGCGCCATTCGCTGAACCTCGCAAATCGGGCAGTATGAGAGGCGAAGCGGTGCAAGGACGCAGGGGCTGAAGCGCATGGGCGCAAGGCTGAAGCGGCGCATGGCGGAGCGGCGCCAGGGCGCATGGCGGAGCGGCGCCAGGGCGCCAGGGCGCATGGCGGAGCGGCGCCAGGGCGTAAGGGTGCGAGGCGGAGCGGCGCGCCAGGGCGTAAGGGTGCAAGGCGCAGCGGCGCAAGGGGCGGGGCGGAAGTGGTAAAGCGCACCCCGACCGGGTGGGCCCACGGCGCGTCCCGGTTGACTTAGGCGAAATGCCGGACACGGTTGTTTGGTGGACGACAAGAGACGGCTGATTCTCGACCAGGCCCTCGCTCTCGTCGACGAGCGCGGCCTGGCCGCGATGTCCATGCGGGCGGTGGCCGAGCGGGTCGGTTTGACCTCGATGGCGCTTTATCCGTACGTCGGTGGGAAGGACGCCCTGCTCGACGGCCTCGTGGATCTGCTCAACATCGAGCTCGAGAACGATGGCCGCGGCGACGGCGACACCGACTGGCGGCGGCGCCTGCGGGCGCTGGGCCGGGCCGTACGCGCGCTGGCCGACAAGCACCCGGGCGCCTTCCCCCTGCTGCTCACCCGGCCGGTCGCGGGTGCCTCGGCCTCCTGGCTGGCCGCCGCTCTGCGCAGTGTTCTTCATGACGCCGGGGTGCCCGCGAAGTCCGTACCGCGAATGGCCCGGATGATCCTGGCCTTTCTGCTGGGTCATGCGACCGGCGAGGTCACTGGTGGCCTGCCGCCGGTGGCCGGGCCGGGCGAGTTCGACGAGGACCTGGATGATCTCGTACGCCTGGTGGAGGTCGCCGTTCAGGTCGCGTGATCGGCGTTCCGCGCCCCGGCACCCCCTTCCGCGCCTATAAAGGGCATATGTCCGGAAACGAGGGTGAGGAAGACGCCGCCCTGCGCACGTTCGTCGCGGCCCGCCTGCCGCACCTGCGCCGGTCCGCCTTCCTGATGTGCGGCGACTGGCAGCTCGCCGCCGATCTGACCCGCGCCACGCTGGCGCGCCTGGTCGTGGACAGCCGGCGCGGCGCCGTGGCCGACGCCGACGTCTACGCGTACGCCGACCTGATGGAGTCGTGCCGCAAGCGCAACCGCCGCCGCGAGCACGTCTTCGTGGCCTCGGCCGGCGCCGAAGGGGTCGCCGCCGAGTCGATCCTGCTGCTGGACGCGCTGCACAAGCTCGCGCCGCGCTGCCGGGCCGTTCTCGTGCTGCGCTACTGGGACGGCTTCGACGTGGACGCCACGGGGGCCATGCTCGACCTCGACGACGAGCGGGTGGGCGCCTACGAGCGGGCCGGTCTGGCCGCGCTGGAGAAGCTGCTCACCGAGTCCGAGGCGGCGATGGCCGGATGAGCGCGCCGACCGGGCCGCTGCGCGAACTGCTGGAGCACGTCCTCGAAGGGGAGCCGTCGGTCGGTGAGGAGGTCGACGCGGTCTTCCGCCGGGCCGATCGGCTGCGCCGGCGCCGCACCCAGCTGCTGCTCGGCTCGGGGCTGCTCGCGGCGGCGGGCGTCGTGGCGGCCGGCTATCTGATCACCACCACCCTGCTGCCGGGCGCGCCCACCGCTGTCGCCCCGGCGGTGTCGGCCCCGGCGACGGTCCGGCCCGCGCCCGCGGTCTCGGAGGCCTCTGATGGCGTACGGGAAATGGTCGAGCCCTTGATCGCCGGTCGTGGCCTCGGGATCAAGTCGGTCGAGCGGGGTGACGGCTGGCGGCGATATCACGTGGTCGACGGGGACGAGCCGCGCGGCGCCATCGACGTGGCCGTCTATGACAAACCGGATGACTACTGCTTCCCGGTGAAGGCCGACAAGAAGGCCTGCGCCCGGGTGGACAAGGCCGGTGGCCTGGAGTTCGTCCGCTACGACGACGACAGCGACGCGGACTGGCAGGTGCGCCAGACGATCGCGCGGCGCCCGGGCGACGGCCGCACGATGGCCGTGATGGCCACCGGCAAGCGCGACGTGGGCGCCGAGCGTGGCAAGCCCGGGCTCACCGGCGCCCAGGTCGAGCAGGTGGCCACCGACGAGCGGGTCTTCGACGCTTTCGGCGCCGAGACGTGTGAGAAGGGCTGCCCGCCGTTCCGAACGCCGGTCGGCTAGCCCCTACACCTTGCGGCGGATCAGGAAGGCGATGCCGGCCAGGCCCACGAGGATGGACGCGAGGACCGCGCCGTTGAGCAGGAACAGGCGGCGCACCTCGCCCACGTACTCCTTCACGCCGGCCGGCTCCTTGGCCGCCTCGACGTCGAGGCCCTGCCCGATGCCGCCGCCGATGCCGCCGGTGACCACGTCGGGCTTCGCCTTGAGCGGCACGCCGGCCACCCGCAGCGCCTCGGGCATGGTGAGCCGGCCGTAGAACCAGCCCTCGGTCTTGGCGCCGGTCGGCTGCTTGGCCAGGCGGTGGGCCCGGGGACCACCGGCGGCCATCGGGAACAGGTCGTACGTCTGCAGGGTCTGCTTGTTGTTGAGCAGGGTGACCGTGTATTTGGCGCCGAGCTTGTCGGCCTTGAGCGCGGTGGTCTGCGACTTGGCCGACGCCATCCAGCTGACCTCGCTGAGCAGGCTGTCGAACAGCCGCTTCTGGGTCTTCTGGTCGACCAGGATCTTGCCGTCCACGTCCTTGCCGGTGATCTGCACGACGTTCGGCTTGGCCGCCGGCTTGGGTGCCGCCTGCGCGGCCGCCGCGGGCGCGAGCCCGACCGCGAGCGCCGCCGTCACCGCCAGCAACCTGGTGATCGTCTTACCAACCATCGTCCGGCCTCCCCGCCCCGTGGTGGACATGGCTTCCGCCTAAGCCTTCCGGGAACAGTGCCCCGGCGCATCTCGAGCCCGACGAATTTGAAGCCATCTGGGGATGTCCCAGAGACGACGACGGCCATTGATCAGCGGCCGAATAGTACCCAGCCCGTGCAACACGAAGGGGGCCCGGTCATCCGAACGGGCCTCCTTTGAGATCAAACTGTGTTACAAGCGTGCGCGCGCCGCGCGCAGACGGGCCAGGGTGCGCTCGCGGCCCAGCACCTCGATCGACTCGAAGAGGGGCAGGCCGACCGAACGGCCGGTGACGGCCACCCGGACGGGAGCCTGGGTCTTGCCGAGCTTGAGCTCACGGGCCAGCCCGACCTCCTCGAGGGCGGCCTTGAGCGGCTCGGCCGACCACTCCTGCAGGGCCTCGAAGGCGGTCGCGGTGGCGTCGAGGATGTCGGCCGCGCCTTCCTTCATGGCCTTGGCCCACGAGGCCTCGTCGATCTTCGGCTCGGTGAGGAAGAAGAAGTCGACGTAGTCCACGATCTCGGACAGCACCGCGATGCGGGTCTGCGCCAGCGGGGCGACAGCGGTGAAGACCTCGGCGTCGAAGGCCGACGGCTCCCACGGCGGGGCCGGGATCGTGTCGGTGCCGCTCAGCCAGGGCGTGCAGCACTGGATGAACTCCTGGACGTCGAGCGCCCTGATGTAGTCGCCGTTGAAGGCCCGCAGCTTCTTGACGTCGAAGAACGCCGGAGCGTGGTTGACCTCCTCGAGGCGGTACTCGTCCTCGATCACCTGCCACGGCACGATCTCGCGGTCGCCCGAGGGCGCCCAGCCGAGCAGCATCAGGTAGTTCTTCATGGCGGCGGCCAGGTAGCCCTCGTCGCGGTAGCTCTCCAGGGCCACCTTGTCGCGGCGCTTGGAGAGTTTCTGCCGCTTCTCGTTGACGATGACCGGCACGTGGCCCCAGATCGGCGGGGTGTGCCCGAGCGCCTCCCACAGCAGCTGCTGCTTGGGCGTGTTGGGCAGGTGCTCCTCGGCCCGGATGACGTGGGTGATGCCCATGGTCATGTCGTCGACGACGTTGGCCAGCAGGAAGACGGCCGAGCCGTCGCTGCGGGCGATGACGAAGTCCTCCATCAGCTTGTTCTCGAACGTGGGCTTGCCACGCACGATGTCCTCGACCACGGTCTCGCCCTCGTCGGGCGTGCGGAAGCGCAGCGCGCGGCCCTCGCCCGGCCCGAGCGCCCGGTCGCGGCAGAAGCCGTCGTAGCCGGTGTGCTGGTTGCCGGTGCGGGCGATGACGTCCTCACGCTTGCAGTCGCAGTAATAGGCCTTGCCCTCGCCGTAGAGGCGGGTGGCGGCGGCGGTGTGGTCCTGCGCGTAGGAGGACTGGAAGTACGGGCCTTCGTACGTGCCGCGCTCGATGCCGATCCAGTCGAGCGCCGAGATGATGCCCTCGGTCCACTCGGGACGGTTGCGGGCGGCGTCGGTGTCCTCGATCCGCAGCACGAAGACACCGTCGTGCTGCTTGGCGTAGATCCAGTTCTGCAGCGCGGAGCGCGCGCCGCCGACGTGGAACATGCCGGTCGGAGAGGGGGCGAAGCGTACTCGTACAGTCACGCGTCAAGGGTACCTATGGCACCGAACGGATTTTCACCACCGCCACGGCCCCGGCGATCGTGACGAGCGCGGTCAGGGCGAACAGGGCCGGATATCCGCCCAGGTGGGTCACGATCGGGGCCGAGATGGCCGGGCCGATGGCCTGGGGCGCGGCGCTGGCGATGTTGATGACCCCCAGATCCTTGGCGCGGTCGGTGGCGGCCGGCAGGACCTGGGTGATCAGGGCGGTGTCGACGGCCAGGTAGACGCCGTAGCCGGCCCCGAAGAGCAGGGCCGCCACCATCGAGACGGGCCAGGTCGGCCAGATGGCCAGCAGGGTGGCCGCGACGGCGATCAGCACGCCCGACCAGATCACGAAGATCTTGCGGCGGCCGAGCTTGTCGGAGAGGTGGCCGCCGATCATGGCGGTCGCGATCATGCCGACCGTGTAGAGCAGGATCATGATCAGCAGACCGGTGTCCGGATCGTCGAGCTTCACCGCGTCGGTCAGGAAGTACAGCAGGTAGAGCGTCCCGAGCGCGTTGCCGAGCTGCACCAGGAAACGGGTGCCGAAGGCCCAGGCGAAGTCGGGGTTGCCGCGCAGGTCGAGCCGCCACTTCGCCTTGACCCGGTGGCCCTCGGGCAGCGGCTCGTCCCGGGTGAGCAGCGCGAACGGGGCGGCCAGCAGGACCAGCCCGAACGCCAGCACGATGTAGCCGAGCCCGATGTCGGTGACCACCGCGGTGACCAGGATGGCCCCGAGCACCAGGCCGAGCGCCTGCGGCATGCCGATCCAGCCGGAGACCAGGCCGCGCTGGGCCACCGGCACCCGGTCGGGCACCGAGGCGGTCAGCGAGGCCAACATGACGTTGATGCCGACCTGCGCGGCCGCCCAGGCCAGGGTGACGGTCAGCAGGTTGGGCGCCTCGGCCAGCACCGACAGCGAGAGCACGGTGACGATGACGCCGCCGAGGGTCCACACGTGCCGGCGGCCGTAGCGTCGGCCGAACAGCCGGAGGCGGGTGCGGTCGGACAGCGCGCCGGCCAGCGGGGCGATGATCACGGCGACCAGGGCGCCGATGCCGGTCACCAGGCCGAGCCACAGCTCCTTGTTGTCCTGGGTGAGCTCGGCGACCTGCTCCGGCAGCAGCACCTGGATGGGGGTGTAGCAGGCCATCCAGAGGCCGAGGTTGGCCGCGAAGAGCAGGCCTATCCAGGATCGGCGGACCGGGACCGTAGGCTCGGCGAGGGCCGTGGCTTCGTGCGCGACGGCCATCCGGCCTCCTCGAAAGGTGAAAGTTCCTCGGAGGTTAGAGGATCACCGATCCCCTGGGAAGAGAGCCTACGGAAAGTGGTCATCCGGTCGCAATAAGAGAGAAGGGTGTTCTGATGGGCAGGATCGTGGCGGTGGAGTACGTGACTCTCGACGGCGTCTTCGAGGAGCCGTCCTGGAGCGGGCCGTACTTCAACGACGAGCTCGGCGCCTGGCAGGACGCGAACCTGCACGAGGCGGGCGCGTTGCTGCTGGGCCGCAAGACGTACGAGGGCTTCAAGGCCGCCTGGCCCCAGATGGAGGAGGCGACCGGCCACTTCGGCAAGCGGATGAACTCGATGCCGAAGCACGTGGCGACGACGACCTTGAGCGAGCCCGAGTGGAACGCGACGTTCCTTCGGGGCGACGTGGCCGACGCGGTGCGGGCGCTCAAGGGCGAGCCGGCCGACCTGCTGATCAACGGCAGCGCCGACCTGGTCAACTATCTGACCCGGCACAACCTGATCGACGAGTACCGGATCATGGTCTATCCCGTGGTGCAGGGCGAGGGCCGCAAGCTGTGGGAGCCCGGCACCAAGATCGCGCTGTCGCTCACCGGGACCTGGCAGACCAAGACCGGGGTCGACGTGGTGACGTACGTGCCGGCCTAGACCGTGAAGCGGTCGACCAGGCCGGTCAGCTTGCGGGCCGTCGCGTCCAGCTCGTCGGCGGCCCGGTGCGACACCGCCACCGAGGCCCGGGTGCCGTCGACGGCGCCGCTGACCACGCTGATGCCCTCGGCGATGTCCCGGCTGCCGGAGGCCACCTCGGAGATGTTGCGGGCCATCTCGGCGGTGGTCGCGGCCTGCTCCTCGACAGCGGCCGCGATCGCCGTCTGATAGTCGTTCACCTGCGCGATCCGGGCCGTGATGGCCTCGATGGCGTCGACCGCCCGGCTGGTGTCGCTCTCGATCGCCTGCACCCGCGAGGTCACGTCCTCGGTGGCCCGCGCGGTCTCCTGGGCGAGCTCCTTGACCTCGCCCGCCACCACCGCGAAGCCCTTGCCGGTCTCGCCGGCCCGGGCCGCCTCGATCGTCGCGTTCAGGGCCAGCAGGTTGGTCTGCTCGGCGATGCTGGCGATCAGCCGCACCACGTCGGCGATGGCCGCGGTCGAGGTGCGCAGCTCGCCGATCACGCCGGCCGCGGCCGCGGTCAGCCCGACACCGTCCCGGCCGGCCTGGGCCGCGTCCTGGGCGTTGTTCGAGATCTCGGAGATCGACGCGCCCATCTCCTCGGCGCCGGCCGCCACCGTCTGCACGACGTGCGAGACGCCCTCGGCGGCCACGTTGACGTGCCCGGCCCGGCTCGCCGCCTCGTCGGCCGACCCGGCCAGCTCGCCGCCGGTCGCGGCCACCTGCCGGGCCGTTCCGGCCACCTCGTGCGAGGCGGCGGTGACCTCGACCATCACCGTACGAAGCTCGCCCACCGCCGTGTTGAGCTCGGCCGAGGCCACGGCGATCTCGTCCTGGCCGTCGACCGGCACGACCACCGTCAGGTCCCGCTTGGCCAGCCGGGACAGGCCGCCGGTGAGCCCGGCCAGCCGGCGCGCGATGCGGCGCGCCAGGACCGCGGCGAACAGGCCGCCGATCACCGCCAGCAGCACCGCGGCCACCACGAAGGCCACCAGCATGGCGCGACGGCCGTCGCGGACCGCTGTGATCGCCCCGTCCGAATCGGCGTCGTAGCCGCCGATCGCGATGGCCCACGAGTACGGCGCGTAGTACGCGACCGTCGTGGTGGTCGACCCCGCCTCGGCCCCGCCCGAGCCGGGCAGCTTGTAGGTCGTGGTCCAAGTGGCGTCGTCCTCCAAGGTCGGTGCCTTGGCCACGATCTCCGAGACGTACTTGGCCCCGTTGGCGTCCGTCGAGTCGATGTCGACGCCGTCCGAGGCACCGTCGATGCTGGAGGCGACCACCCGGCCGGCGTCGGCCGATGCGGTGCTGAAGACGGTGACCCAGCCGTTCTGGCCGACCTCGCCCGCGGTGACCGCCGCGGTCAGGTTGGCCAGCGCGTCCGACTGTGGAAGGCCGGCGAACAACGAGCCGACCACCGCGCCGGAGGCGTCCTTGATCGGGTCGTAGGCGGTGATGTACCAGGTGTCGACCACCTTGGCCACGCCCCGGTACGACTTGCCGGCCTTGATGGCCGCGGCCACCGCGTTCGCCTTGCCGTCCGAGGTGGCCGGGATGTAGGTGCCGATGGCCCGGTTGCCGCTGGCCGCCTTCACGGTCGTGCCGACCCGGAGCAGGTCGCCCGCCGTGTTCATCCGCTGGAAGACGGTGACCACGGCGCCCGAGATCGAGGCGGCGTCGTCCACGAACGGCGTAGTGACCTTGAGATTCTTGTTCTGCCCGAGCCAACTGCCGCCGATCGTCATCCGGGGCAGCGTGACCGTCGTCTTGGCGTTGGTGACCTGGTTGGTGGCGGTCCACGTCGCCGTGCGGCTGGAGAACTCGACCCCGCCCCGCTGGGCCAGCAACTTGTCGGCCGCGTTCATCGAGACGTCGACGCTGTTCTGCACCTCGTCGCCGACCGAGGAGACCAGCGTGGTCACGTCGCTCGTGATCTGTTGGAGGTTCGCGTCGTTCTGCGCGACCACCTCACGCTCGGTGTTCTCGGCGAAATCGGCGCTCTCCCACGCCCCGACCGCCACCAGGACGCCGGCGGTGCCGATCACCCCGCCCAGGCCGAGCGCGAGGAGCTTGTGACTGATCTGCATGCCGCGTCCCACTCCGTACCTATCGGCACGCTTTGGAGACGACTGAGCCGGGCCGGTCCTCGTACGAAGACTGACCCGGCTCTTTAAAAACTCAGCTGTCGCCGCCGGTCTCGCCGACCGGCGCCGCGTTCACGTCGTCGATCGCGTACTTCTTGGCCGCCTCGGCCGGAACGTGCGACGGCACCTTGCCGCGCAGCGCGAGCTGGCGCAGCGTGGCCACCGCGACCGACTCACCGTCCACGTGGAAGTGGCGGCGCAGCGCGTGCCGCGTGTCGCTCATGCCGAAACCGTCGGTGCCCAGCGACGTGTAGTCGTTCGGCACCCAGCGGGCGATCAGGTCGGGCACGGCCCGCATGTAGTCGCTGACCGCGACCACCGGGCCCTCGGTGCCTTCCAGCTTCTGCTCGATGTACGGCTTGCGGGGCTGGTCGCCCGGGTTGAGCAGGTTGTGCTCCTCGGTCTCGACCGCGTCGCGGCGCAGCTCGGTCCACGAGGTCACCGACCAGACGTCGGCCGCCACACCCCAGTCCTGGGCCAGCAGCTGCTGGGCCTTGAGCGCCCAGGGCAGGCCGGTGCCGGAGGCCAGCAGCTGGGCCTTCGGGCCGGTCGTCCCGTCCGGCGCCGCCGAATAACGGTAGATGCCCTTGAGCAGGCCCTCCCGGTCGAGGTCGGCCGGCTCGGCCGGCTGGATGGCCGGCTCGTTGTAGACGGTGAGGTAGTAGAAGACGTTCTCCTGCTTCTCGCCGTACATGCGGTGCAGGCCGTCCTCGACGATGTGCGCGATCTCGAACGCGAACGCCGGGTCGTACGCCACGACGGCCGGGTTCGTCGCCGCGATCAGCAGCGAGTGGCCGTCCTCGTGCTGCAGGCCCTCACCGTTGAGCGTGGTCCGCCCGGCGGTGGCGCCGAGCAGGAAGCCGCGGGTCATCTGGTCGGCGGCCGCCCAGAACTCGTCGGCGGTCCGCTGGAAGCCGAACATCGAGTAGAAGATGTACAGCGGGATCATCGGCTCGTCGTGCGTGGCGTACGACGTGCCGGCGGCGATGAAGCTCGCCGTCGAACCGGCCTCGTTGATCCCCTCGTGCAGGATCTGGCCGTTCGTCGCCTCCTTGTACGACAGGAAGAGCTCCCGGTCGACCGACGTGTAGGTCTGGCCGTGCGGGTTGTAGATCTTCTTGGTCGGGAAGAGCGAGTCCATGCCGAAGGTGCGGGCCTCGTCCGGGATGATCGGCACCCACCGGGCGCCGAACTCCTTGTCCTTCATGAGGTCCTTGAGCAGGCGTACGAAGGCCATGGTGGTGGCGATCTTCTGCTTGCCGCTGCCCCGCTTGACGTCGCCGAACGCCTTGGAGTCGGGGATCTGGAGGATCTTGCCCTTCGTCCGGCGGCTCGGGATCGAACCGCCGAGCTCGCGCCGGCGCTCCAGCATGTACTGCATCTCGTCGGACTTCTCGCCGGGGTGGTAGTACGGCGGGAGGTACGGGTTCTCCTCGAGCTGCTTGTCGCTGATGTCGAGGTAGAGCCGGTCCCGGAAGCCCTTGAGGTCGTCCAGGGTCAGCTTCTTCATCTGGTGGGTCGCGTTGCGCGCCTCGAAGTGCGAGCCCAGCGTCCAGCCCTTGATCGTCTTGGCGAGGATCACGGTCGGCTGGCCGGTGTGCTCCATGGCCGCCTTGTACGCCGCGTAGAGCTTGCGGTAGTCGTGGCCGCCGCGCTTGAGGTTCCAGATCTCGTCGTCCGACAGGTGCTCGACCAGCTTGCGCGTGCGCGGGTCACGGCCGAAGAAGTGCTCACGGACGTACGCGCCGGACTCGCCCTTGTAGGTCTGGTAGTCACCGTCGGGCGTCACGTTCATGAGGTTGACCAGCGCGCCGTCGCTGTCGGCGGCGAGCAGCGGGTCCCACTCGCGGCCCCAGACGACCTTGATGACGTTCCAGCCGGCGCCGCGGAAGAACGACTCCAGCTGCTGGATGATCTTGCCGTTGCCGCGGACCGGGCCGTCGAGGCGCTGCAGGTTGCAGTTGATGACGAAGGTGAGGTTGTCGAGCTCCTCACGGGCGGCCAGGCCGATCGCGCCGAGCGACTCGACCTCGTCCATCTCGCCGTCGCCCAGGAACGCCCAGGTGTGCTGCTGGCTGGTGTCCTTGATGCCGCGGTTGTGCAGGTAGCGGTTGTACCGCGCCTGGTAGATCGCGTTCAGCGGGCCGAGGCCCATGCTGACCGTGGGGAACTCCCAGAAGTTCGGCATCAGGCGCGGGTGCGGGTACGACGGCAGGCCGCCACCCGGGTGCGACAGCTCCTGCCGGAAACCGTCCAGATCGTTCTCGGAGAGCCGGCCCTCCATGAAGGCCCGGGCGTACATGCCGGGGGAGGCGTGGCCCTGGAAGAAGATGTGGTCGCCGCCGCCCGGGTGGTCCTTGCCGCGGAAGAAGTGGTTCATGCCGACCTCGTAGAGGCTGGCGCTCGACGCGTACGTCGAGATGTGGCCGCCGACGCCGATCTCGGGGCGCTGCGCGCGGTGCACCAGCATCGCGGCGTTCCACCGGATGTAGGCGCGGATGCGGCGCTCGACGAACTCGTCACCGGGGAACCACGGCTCGCGCTCGGGCGTGATCGTGTTGACGTAGTCGGTGGAGGTCAGGGGCGGGATGCCCACCTGTCGCTCCCGCGCCCGCTCGAGCAGGCGCAACATAACGTAACGGGCTCTCTTGGCGCCCCGTTCGTCGATGACTCCGTCGAGGGACTCGACCCATTCGTTCGTCTCTTCGGGGTCGATGTCCGGAAGCTGGCTCGGCAGGCCGTCGCTGATCACCGGGCGCTTGCGCTCCGTGGCCACAGGCATTCCTCTTGGTCGGGTGTCGGACCGAGCGGCCCATTGTGTGAGTCGCGCGGTAATAACTCCATCCTGCCCCTTCGCAGTGTGCGTCGTCACGCCTACCGTCCGGGTACGCGATGCGCGACACACGTACTGACCAGTAACATCCTCTTAACGTCAGGCGGGCAGGAAACTGAACCGTACCTGGCGCTCCGGATTGTCTCCGTTGGTGTCCACCAGGCAGACCGACTGCCACGTTCCGAGTGCCATTCGGCCATCGATGACGGGCAATGAGGCGTACGGCGGGATCCAGGCCGGCAGAACGTGGTCGCGCCCGTGTCCGCGCGACCCGTGCCGGTGCCGCCACTTGTCCTGAGCAGGCAGAAGATCGTCGATAGCGGTCAGCAGATCGTCATCCGACCCGGCGCCGGTCTCGATGATCGCGATGCCGGCCGTCGCGTGCGGGACGAAGACGTTGAGAATCCCGTCTCCTTCGGACTCGACGAACCGGGCCGCCTCGGCCGTGATGTCGCGGACGGTGGGGCGGTTGCCGGTGCGAACCGTGATCACTTCTGTGCGCATGGCGAAAGTCTGCCAGCCCCTCTACCAGGCCGCCCGCCGATGCATCAGCCCTATAAACCCGTTTCAGCCTTATTTACCCCTGAAATAGCTACCTTGTGGTGGTAGCAGTGGCCGGAACCGAGCACGGGGGTGTGAGGGCAGTGCAAGCAGAAGGGCCGCGCCGAAGGCGGCGAAACTCCAGGTGGGCGCTCGCAATCGCGAGCGCGCTGCTATCCGTGGCGGGGGTCGTGACCAACCCCGCGCCGGCTTCGGCCGCCCCGCCGGACCCGACCGTCGTGACGGCCTCGCCGGGACGCCGCAGCATCCTCGTGAACTGGACCATGCCGCCGAACCCGGGAACGGTGGGCGGCTATCGGGCGACCGCCAGCCCCGGTGGCCTGTCCTGCGACGCGACATCGCAGAACTACTGCACCATCACCGGGCTCACCGCTCTCACCTCCTACACGGTGACCGTCGCGGCCTGTACGGGCGCGCCCGGCACCGATTGTTCGAGCGGGCTGGCCGCCGCTCCGGTGAAGCCCGGACCGCCGGCCGCGCCGACCGCGGTCACCGCGGCCTATCTGGACAACCCGAACAAGATGCAGGTGTCGTGGACGCCGGGCGACGCCGGCCCCGGCATCGCCTCCTACAAGGTCACGGCCAACACCACCGACGCCCTGACCGGCACCTGCGCCACCCTGGTGGCGTCGACCAGCTCGTCCTGCGAATTCGAGGGCCTGGCCTCGGACACGTCCTACTCGTTCCGGGTGCAGGCCAACGGCGTCACGACCGACGCCGGCACCACCGGCAGCTCGCTGGTGAGCGCGGCCTCGCCGGCCAAGGTCGCCGGCCCGCCGCACAAGCCGGCCAAGCCCACCGTGGAGCGGCTGAGCGACAGCTCGGTGACGGTCACGTGGGACAAGCCGGCCGGCGGCCAGCCGATCACCGGTTACTCGGTGGCCGGCACCCCGTCCGGCAGCTGCACCTCGGCCGACGCCGACGACACCACCTGTGACGTCACCGGCCTCACCGGGGCCACGAGCTACACGTTCAAGGTGACGGCGACCGGCGACGCCGGCGGCGCCTCGCCCGCGAGCGACGCCTCGGACGCGATCATCCCCGCCTATCCGGGCAAGCCCGACCCGCCGTCGGTGGAACTGGGCGACGAGGCCGGCGAGGCGTTCGTCTACTGGGAGGCGCCCGCCGACGGCGGAACCGTCACCCAGTACATCGTGAAGAGCTTCTCGCCGGACGACCAGTCGACGGAGACCGTCTGCACCGAGACCGGCGGCACGTTCCAGTGCGAGGTCGACACCCTCGCCAATGCCAAGTCCTACCAGTTCACGGTCACTGCCAAGAACGCCGCCGGCGAGCAGACCTCGGGCCTGAGCACCCCGCCGATCATCTCGGAGCTGCCGGGTCAGCCCTCCACGCCGGTGGTGACGCTCGGCGACGCCAACGGCAAGGTCAAGCTGACGTGGGACGCGCCGCAGGATGGTGGCACGCTCACCAGCTACGCGGTGACGGTCACCCCGAGCGGCGGCGTCAAGGCCGACGACTGCGGCGCCGACCTCGCCACCCCGTCATGTGAGATCACCGGCCTCGACCCGGCGACCGAGTACACCTTCCGGGTGGCCGCGGTCGGCGACCTGGGGGCGACGGCCTCCGGCGACAGCGCCGGGATCGTCCCGGCCAAGCCGGGCCTGCCGCGCACCGTGGTCGCCGCCCTCGGCGACGCCGAGGGCAAGGTGAAGGTGACCTGGGACCCGCCGAACACCGGCGGCACGGTCGTCACCTACGACGTGACGGCCAAGTCGGACGACGGTCCCGAAAGCTTCGGCTGCGCCGACCTCGCCGTCGGTGTGACCGAGTGCGACATCGACAACCTGGACCCGGACACCGAATACACCTTCACGGTGACCGCCACCAACGCCGCCGGTGACTCGGCCGGTGTGGACAGCAACGCCATCGTGGCCAGCGCTCCCGGCAAGCCGTCCACCCCCGAGGTGACCCTGGCCGGCAGCGGCGCGGTGGACCTGGCCTGGGACCCGCCGGCCGGCGGCGGCGCCGTCACGAGCTACACCGTGAACGTCATCCCGGCGTCCGGCAGCGACGTCGGCGACCTGGATCCGACGTGTGCCGACGATCTCGATACCCCGGTCTGCTCGATCACCGGCCTGGACCCGGCCGTCTCGTACACCTTCACGGTGAGCGCGGTCGGCGGCCTGGACACGATCACCTCCGACCCGAGCGACCCGATCATCCCGGCCGGGGCCGGCGTGCCCGCCGACGTGAAGGCGGAACTGGTCGCCTCGACGGCCGGCCGGATCAAGGTGTCCTGGACGGCGCCGACGGGCGGCACCCCCATCGACTACACGGTGCGGGCCGTCAACCTGAACGGCGCCACGGCGCCCAGCAACGACGCGTGCGTTATCGCGGCCGACGCGGCCGAACTGGCCTGCACCATGCTCGGCCTGGACCTGAACGGCCGGTACCAGTTCACGGTCGAGGCCCGGAACGCGCTCGGCACGGGCACCCCCTCGGGGGCGACCACGGCGGTCGTTCCCGACAAGCCGACAGCGCCCCAGACCGTCGAGGCCGCCCTGGTCGAGGACACTCCGGCTGCGGTCGAGGTGACCTGGTCGGCGCCGTCCGGCGGCGGCGCGCCGTCGAGCTACGTGGTGACCTCCGCGTCGACCGAGAGCGGCGCCGAGACGTTCGGCTGCCCGGACGTCAGCGTCAACACCACCGAGTGCCTGATCACCGGTCTGAGCAAGACCAAGCACTACACCTTCACGGTGAGCGCGAAGAACGCGGTCGACAGCACGGCCGCCATCGCCACCACGGCGATCGTGGCCGACAAACCGGGCGCGCCCACCGGCGCCGAGGTGGAGCTGGACACCGTCGCCGGCGCCGGCAACGCGCTGGTGAGCTGGGTCGATCCGGTCACGGGGGGCGAGGCCGAGGGCTACAAGGTGACGGCCACGTCACCGGACGACGGCACCCTGCCGGTCGTGTGCGAGGCCGACCCGGGCGAGCAGGAGTGCGCCGTGCCGGACCTCGACGAGGACAAGCAGTACGTCTTCACGGTCCAGGCGTGGAACCTGGCCGGCGGCACCGACTCGGCCGCTACCGACCCGATCGTTCCCGGTCTTCCGCTCGCGCCCACCGACGTGCGGGTCGGCATCAGCCTGACGCCCGGCGTCGTTGTGGTCGACTGGGCGCAGCCGCCCGGCTCGGTCGTGAACCGGTGGACGGTCACGCCGGACTCGGCCGACGGCGGGAACGAGCCGTCCGCGTGCCAGATCACGCCGCCCCAGCAGCTGCGGTGCGGGTTCGAGGACCTGAGTCTGGACAAGCACTACACGTTCTCCATCACCGCGGTCAACGACCTGGGCAGCCTGGCCCAGCCGTACGTGACCGACCCGCCAGTGGTCCCGAACCTGCCGAACGCCACCGGGGCGCCGACGGCCGAGATCGTCGCGGTCGACGAGGGCGCGCAGACCGGCACCGTCACGGTGAACTGGCGGCCGGCTCCGCGCGGGGCCACCCCGATCCTGAGCTACACGGTCACCGCGTACGCCGAGAGCGCCCCGGAGACCCCGCTGACGATCGACGGCTGCCTGAACGTTCCGGCCGACAGCGAGCTCACCTGCGACTTCCTCGATCTGCCGGTCGACGATTCGTACACCTTCGTGGTGACCTCGACCGTCGACGGCGGCGCGACCGCCGACAGCCAGCCGAGCGATCCGGTCAACCTGCGCGGACCGGGCATGCCCGGCGTGCCCACGGTCGAGCTTGGCGGGGCCAACGCCGTCCGCGTCACCTGGACCGAGCCGGCCGACGGCGGCCCGATCCTCGGCTACGACGTGAAGTCGAGCCCGATCGTCACCACCCCGCAGAACTGCACCAACGTCGGGGTCAAGAGCCGGACCTGCATCTTCACCGGCCTGACCAGCGGCAACCGGTACAGCTTCAACGTGCGGGCCAACGGCACCGGCGGCCGGTTCGTCGAGACCGGGTACTCCGACCCGATCCTGGTCGGGGTGCCGGACGTCCCGGAGCGGCCGACCGTCGTTCCCGGCGCCTCCACCAGCCAGGTCAATGTCAGCTGGACCAAGCCCAACGACGGCGCCGGCCTCAAGGGCTACACCGTGCAGCTCGACGGTTCGGACGTCTGCACGATCATGTCCGGCGACACCACCTCCTGCACGGTCTCCAGCCTCACCCCGGCCCGGTCCTACCGGTTCCGGGTGCAGGCGAACGGGGTCGGCCAGGCCGGTGACTCGGCGTTCAGCCCGCTCTCCGAGGCGATCGTGCCGGGCGCGCCCGGCCGTCCGCAGAACGTCGACGTGGTCGGCGGGGACCGGCAGATCGCGGTCTCCTGGTCGGCGCCGCAGTACGCGGCCGACCGGGTCGTCTCCTACCGGGTCGCCGCGACACCGGGCAACGGCACCTGCACCACGCTGGCCGCGGTCCGCGAGTGCGTCATCAGCACCGGCGTGGAGAACCTGACCTCGTACCGGGTCACCGTGGTCGCCATCGCCGCCACCGGCCTGGAGTCGCCGGCCAGCGCCCAGTCGGCGCGGGTGCGGCCCACGGCCGGCCCGCCGGGAGCGCCGGCCGACGTCACGGCGGCCAGCCTCAACGCCGGCACCAAGGTCACCTGGGCCGCCCCGGCCGTGCAGGGCGACGGCGTCGCCGGCTACACGGCCACCGCGGTCAACGCGGCCGGTAGCTCGCGCAGCTGCTCGACGACGCAGTTGACCTGCACCATCGCCGGGCTGGAGAACGCGCAGACGTACCGGGTCACCGTGGTGGCCCTGGGCCGGGGCGCGAGTGGCTACTCGGCGCCCAGCGCGGCGGCGACGGTCGTGCCGAGCGTCGCGCCGAACGCGCCGACCGGCGTGGGCGTGGTCGTCGGGGCCCGGAGCTTCGCGGTCAGCTGGACGGCGCCGACCAGCGCGGCCGAGCTGCTGAAGGACTACACCGCCACCGCCACCAGCGGGAGCACCTCGCTCACCTGCACCACGACGGCCACCACGTGCACGATCTCCGGGCTCAACCCGGGCAGCTCGTACGCCGTCTCGGTGGTGGCCAACGGCCAGCAGACCGGCGTCACCTCGGCCGCGGCCACGCCCGCGGGCGGCGAGATCGTGGCGCTGACCGCGACCGCGCCGGCGCTGCCGAGCACGGTGCCCGTCTCGGCGGGCCTGCTGACCAGCTCGGCGGTCTCGCCGCTGCGGGCCGGGCAGGTCCTGACGATCAGCGGCACCGGGTTCGCGCCGCACACCGGGGTCACCCTGGGCTTCTACCCGAACGCGGTGCGACTGGGCACGGTGGTGACCGACTCCACCGGCGCGTTCTCCCAGTCGGTGACCCTCACCGGGGTCTCGACCGGCACCAGCCGCACGATCGTCGCGGCCGGCATGTTCACCGCCGGCACGGTGCGCTACAAGACGCTCACCGTGACCGTCAACCCGTAGGACAGCTCGGCGGACGGGCCGGAGGGATCCCCTCCGGCCCGTCTCACGTGTACAGGTCCAGGATCAGGAACGCGGCCGGGCACAGCGCGGCCAGCAGGAGCAACCTCGTGATCATCCGGCGAGTACAGCACCGGCCGGCCGCCGTCGTGGCGAAATTCGCTCCACGTCAGCCCACGTCATGGGCCCGATGTGGACCCTCCACCGGTTTCCGGCATGGCAGGGCTCGCGCGCCTGCGCGATGCTGGTCGTGTGACCACCCCGCAGAACCTCGACGAGCGTTTCCGCGACGCCGTGTCGGCCCTGCCGCTGCCCGGCGACCGTCGCGCGCCCGGCGACCCCGTCCGCGACGGCTCCACCCTCACCGGCGCCCGCGCGCTCGAGCTCTTCGACGCCCAGCTCGCCAGCCGCCATCTCGACCTCGCGGCCCGCTGGCTGCGCAGCTTCAACGAGGGCTTCTACACCATCGGGTCGTCCGGCCACGAGGGGAACGCGGCGGTCGCGGCCGCGCTCCTGCCGACCGACCCGGCCCTGCTGCACTACCGTTCCGCCGCGTTCTTCACCGCCCGGGCCAAGAGCCTGGCCGACGCCGCCCGCGACGTGCTGCGCGGCGTCGTCGCCTCGGCCCGCGAGCCGATCGCCGGCGGCCGGCACAAGGTGTTCGGCAGCGCCGAGCTGAACATCGTCCCGACCACCTCGACGGTCGCCTCGCATCTGCCCCGGGCCGTCGGCCTGGCGTTCTCGCTCGGCCGGTCCTCGCGCGACACCATCGCGGCCGCCTCCTTCGGCGATGCCTCGGTCAACCACGCGGCGGCCACGGCCGCGCTGAACTCCGCCGGCTGGTTCGAGCGCACCGGCGTACCCCTGCCCCTGCTGTTGATCTGCGAGGACAACGGCCTGGGCATCAGCGTGCCGTCACCGGACGGCTGGGTCGCCGCCATGCTCGGCTCACGGCCCGGCCTGCGCTACACCGCGGCCGACGGCTGCGACCTGGCCGCCACGTACGACGCCGCGACCGAGGCGGCCGGCTATGTGCGCCGCGAGCGGCGGCCGGCGGTCCTGCACCTGTCCACGGTGCGCCTCATGGGGCACGCCGGCGCCGACGCCGAGGTGGGCTATCGCCCGGCCGCGGACATCAAGCGCGACCTCGAGCGCGACCCGCTCGTCGCCACCGCCCGCATGCTCGTCGCGGCCGGGCTCATGACACCCGACGAGGCCATCACCCGATATGACGAGGTGGGCTGGCAGGTCCGCAAGCTGGCCGAGGAGGTGATCGGCGAGCCGAAGATGACCACCGTGGCCGAGATCGTGGCGCCGCTCGCCCCGCGCCGGCCGCTGCGCTCGGCCCACGCGATCACCGAGGCGGCCTCGCGGGCCCTCGGCCCCGGCGCGTCCGCCCGCTCCAAGGTGTTCGGCGGCAAGCTGCCCGAGAACGCGGGCCCGCTGACCCTCGCGCAGACCGTCAACGCCGCCCTCACCGACGCGCTGGCGGGCGATCCCGGCGCCCTGGTGTTCGGGGAGGACGTGGGCCGCAAGGGCGGCGTCTACGGCGTCACCAAGCACCTTCAGGAGCGTTTCGGGGCCGAGCGGGTCTTCGACACCCTGCTCGACGAGACGACGATCCTCGGGCTCGCGCTCGGCGCCGGGCTCGACGGCATGCTGCCGATCCCCGAGATCCAATATCTCGCCTACCTGCACAACGCCGAGGACCAGCTGCGCGGCGAAGCGGCCACGATGTCGTTCTTCTCGTCGGGTGCTTATAAGAACCCCATGGTCGTACGGGTGGCCGGGCTGGCCTATCAGCAGGCGTTCGGCGGCCACTTCCACAACGACAACTCGGTCGCCGTGCTCCGCGATGTGCCCGGCCTGGTGCTGGCCGTGCCGGCCCGCGCGAGCGACGCCGCCCCGATGCTGCGCTCCTGCCTGGCCTCGGCCGCGGCCGACGGCAGCGTCTGCGTCTTCCTGGAGCCGATCGCGCTCTACCACACCCGCGACCTGCACGAGCAGGGCGACGGCGAATGGCTGGCGCCGTACGCGGGCCCGCACGCCTGGTCGTCCGAGCACGTGCCGATCGGCCGCGCCCGCACCTATCCGGTCGGCAACGCGGCCGATCTGACCATCATCACGTACGGCAACGGGCTGCGCATGTCACTGCGGGTCGCGGCCCGGCTCGCCGAGCAGGGCTACGGATCCCGAGTGGTGGACCTGCGCTGGATTTCCCCGCTGCCGGTGAACGACCTGGTGAGGGAGGCCGCCGCGACCGGCCGGGTGCTGATCGTGGACGAGGCACGCCGATCCGGCGGAATCGGCGAGGGAGTCCTCGCGGCCCTGGTGGACGGCGGTTTCGTAGGCTCGGCGAAGAGGATAGCGTCGGCGGATTCGCTGATTCCGCTGGGTCCGGCCGCGCAACAGGTGCTGGTGGGGGAGGATGCCATCACACAGGGTGCCCACACCCTGCTGGCACGGTAAATTGCCTCACACTCGGTGCGCCACTTGCGCCCGGGCGCGCAAGTGTGTGGACTACCCCCAGGTTCACGCACCGATTTCTTGGCTAGGAGGACTTAGACAGTGAGCGCGACCGCTGGTCAGGCCGACGGCGTACGCAGCCTGGCGGACCGGTTCGGCTTCGAGCCGAACATGGTGGTCATGGAGATGGGCTACGACGACGATGTCGACGAGGACCTCCGTGACGCCCTGACCGAACGCGTCGGCGATTTGGTCGACGAGGACACCGACGAGGTCGTCGATGCGGTGCTGTTGTGGTACCGCGACGGCGACGGAGACCTCTTCGAACTGCTGACCGACGCCCTGGGCCCCCTCGCCGACAACGGCGTGGTGTGGCTGCTGACCCCCAAGGCCGGCCGTGACGGCCACGTCGAGCCGAGCGAGATCAGCGAGTCCGCCCCCACGGCGGGCTTGCAGCAGACCTCGACGGTGAACGCCGGCAAGGACTGGACCGGGGCCCGCCTGGTCTCACCCAGGGGTGCGAAGAAGAAGTAGCTCACTGCCCTTCCCGAGCCGACCGGCGTCCTCGTGACGCCGGTCCAGCTAGGGTTGTGCCCATGCCGCTTCCCGTCGGCGCCGAGGCGCCTGACTTCTCCCTGAAGGACCAGAACAACCAGGTGGTACGCCTGCGTGACTTCCGCGGTCGCAAGGCGGTCCTGCTGGTGTTCTACCCCTTCACGTTCACCGGCACGTGCCGGGGCGAGCTGACCGCCGTGCGGGACAACCTGGACGCCTTCCAGAACGAGGCGGTCCAGGTGCTGGCCGTCAGCGTCGACTCGGTCTACAGCCACAAGGTCTGGGCCGGCCAGGAGGGTTTCGACTTCCCGCTCCTGGCCGACTTCTGGCCACACGGCGAGGTGGCCCGGGCGTACGACGTCTTCCACACCGAGGGCGGCATGGCCAACCGGGGCACGTTCCTCATCGACCGCGAGGGCATCATCCAGTTCTCCGAGATGATCGGCCCGGGCGAGTCCCGCGACGTGAAAGCGTGGCTGGCCGCGGTCGATCGCTGATTCGCGGTCAAGGTACGATGGCGGCTCCCGGTCACAACCCGGGCGCGTAGCTCAGTGGGAGAGCACTCGCCTTACAAGCGAGGGGTCGTAGGTTCGAAACCTACCGCGCCCACGAGTCGGAGGATCCCCCTGTCCGCGGAACGCGCGGACCACTCCGACCCGTCATATCTTCTCCGGGGCCGAGCCCCGGAGACCCCACGTTCCGTCCGGCTGCGGCTGGGTGGGTGGCGGTGTAGGGGCCTGCGCCCTGTTCGCTCGGCTGCGGCTGGGTGGGTGGTGGTGTAGGGGGCCTGCGCCCTGTTCGTCCGGCTGCGGCTGGGTGGGTGGTGGTGGATGGGGCCTGCGCCCTGCCCCTCACGTGGGCTGGCGAATTTTCCTCTCGGTGCTGGTTGGGTTGATGGTGTCCGGGGTTGGGGGATTTGTGCACGCTCGGCATGAGCTTGGGCTTGACGGGGAGCGGCGGTACTCGGTGATTCTGCCGGTCCGGCGGTGGCTTCTGGTTGAGAAGGTGCTGGACGACTACGAGAGCGTCGAAGGGGACCTGCTCGTTGATCGGCGCGCGGCGCACTCGGTTCGGGAGAGTGTGTACGGGGACGATCTGCGGCCGTTGCCTGACGACCGGGTGACCACCGTCGAGCTGTCGGGGGCCGAGTGTCAGCTCGTGGCCGACTCGCTCGCCCATCGGGCGGCGGCGGCCGACACCGAGAGCCACGATCACGGCATCAACGTCAGCGGGTCGGAGATCTGGGATCTGCTGCGGGTGCTGGACGCCCAGCTCACCCGTCAGTGACGGCTTGTCGGATCACGGACCGTAAGGGTCTTGGAACCATCCGGGGCTGGGAGTCTGGCCTTCGCATCACCACCCAACGTGCGCGGGCGGTCATATGTCTGATCTCTCTCCTGATCTTTTTCAGCGCTGGTACCACTCCTTCGAGGAGGACACCGACGAGGAGGCCGTCTACCGGCCCGCGGATTTCCCGTTCCCGCCGCGGCGGGCGCCCCGGGAGAGCCTCGAGTTCCGGCCCGGTGGCGGCTACATCGAGTACGGCCCGGGACCGGCCGACCGGTCGGCGCCGAGCCGGGGCAGCTGGGAGGCGGAGCAGGCGGACGCGGTACGGGTGCGGGCCGGCGCGGGCACGCGCCTGCTGCACATCACGGCGCACGACGGGCAGGTGCTGAAGATCCGCAAGTGACCGACAGGAGATGAGTTCAGTGGACTCCGACGAGATCATCGAAGCTCCCGCACGACGCCGCTGCGCCACCGAGGACGTCCACCGACGGCTGCTGAACGACAGCATCAGTTACCGCGTGGCCCGCACCGACATAGAGAACCTCGCCTTCGCGTACGCGAGTGGCGAGAAGCGCGACGACCGCACCGAGGTCGTCACCATCCCGGTCGTGATCCACGTCGTCTACAGCACCGAGGAGCAGAACGTCTCCAAGGAGCAGATCGACAGCCAGATCGCGGTCCTCAACGAGGACTTCCGGGCGGTGAACCCGGACGTCAAGGACGTGCCACCGATCTGGCAGGGCCTGGTGGCCGACCTGAAGATCGAGTTCCGCCTGGCCACTGTCGACCCGCAGGGCAACCCGACCGACGGCGTGACCCGGCGGCAGACGACCCGCACCTCGTTCGGCGGCAACGACACGGTCAAGTTCGCCGCGACCGGCGGCACCGACGCCTGGCCCAGCGACAGGTACCTGAACATGTGGGTCTGCCAGCTCAGCGCCGGCCTGCTCGGCTACGCCCAGTTCCCCGGCGGCCCGGCCGAGACCGACGGCGTGGTGATCACCCACACCGGGTTCGGCAAGACCGGCACGGCGCGGGAGCCGTTCGACCTGGGCCGCACGGCCACCCACGAGATCGGCCACTGGCTCAACCTCTTCCACATCGGCGGCGACGACGGCACCGGTTGCGGCGGCACCGACCTGGTGGCCGACACCCCGAACCAGTCCGACCAGAACGTGGGCCGCCCCCGCTTCCCCCGGATCACCTGCGGCAACGGCCCCAATGGCGACATGTTCATGAACTACATGGACTACGTCGACGACGCCGCCATGTTCATGTTCACCAAGGGCCAGCTCGAACGCATCGACGCCTGCCTGGCCGGCCCCCGCCAGAGCCTCAAGGGCACCGCACCAACCGCGTGACGGACCCCCGGCCGCCGAGCCGGCCGCCGCTCTCGGCACGGCAGCCACGCTCGACCGGCGGCCGTCGGGGAGGGCCGGGCGCAATGGCGCGCCCGGCCCGCGGCCCCGTCACATGCCGCCTTCCCCGCTGACCGCGATGCCACCCGACGCGCTCGGGTGGCAGAGGACGCGCCCGAGGTAGAGGGTGAGGTTGCGGGTGGCGCGCCTGGTCTGCGGCCCCGTCTCATGCCGCCTTCCCGGCTGACCGCGATGCCGCCCGACGCGCTCGGGGTGGCAAGAGGACGCGCCCGAGGTAGAGGGTGAGGTTGCGGGTGGCGCGCCCCGTCTACGGCCCCGCTACATGCCGGCCTCCCCACTGACCGCGCCGTTGGACGGCGTGCTCGGGATGACAAAGGGCGCGGCCGGGGTGGCGGAGGGCGCGGCTGGGGTGCCGGAGGGCGCACCTGGGGTGGCCAAGGACGCCGCGGAGTTGCCGGAAGGCGCGGCGGGGGTGCCGGAGGGCGCACCTGGGGTGGCTAAGGACGCAGCGGAGATGCCGGAGGGCGCGGCGGGGGTGGCCGAGGGCGCGCCTGGGGTGGCCAAGGACGTGGCGGGGGTGCCGGACTGCGCGGCTGAGGCGGAGGGCGTGGCCCGGGTGTGCCAGCGGGCGCCCGGGGCCAGCTCGCCCAGGTATTCCAGGCGGGCTCGGATGCCTCCGTTGCTGCGGCCGAACTCGGCCATCAAGTCTCGGGGGCGGGCGCCCTCGCGGTAGCGGGTCAGGAGGCGGTCGTCGTCGTCCGGGGTCCAGCGGGTGCCCTGGTTGGGGTGGCGGCGCTCGGGCGGTGGCGCGTCGCGGGCCGAGGAGGACGACGGCTGGGTCATGGCCAGCAGGCCGGCCAGGGTGGAGGTGAGGACGTCGGTCAGGCCGGGCAGGTCGGACGGTGTGATGCCGGCGCTGAGCTCGCTCACCACGTGGCCCTCGGGGTCGCTGCTGACGACGCACAGGTCGAAGCGGTCGTCCTCGGCGGGGAACGAGGTCACCTGATAGGCCGTGCCGCCCAGCACCAGGCGGCGGTCGAGGGTGATCGGTGCGGTTCGGAACGCGGTGTCATTCATGGCCGCGAAGTTAGACCCACCCCCTGACAGTTTCGGGTGATCACTCCAGGCGGGACGCCAGCAGCCGTACCCCGGGACCGTCCAGCTCGCCCACGACGGTTCGCCGGCCGGTCATCGCCATCATCAGGGCCTCGGCCGGTGCGGACACCGCCGGGCCCTCGCCGAAGTTCCAGTCCAGGTCGGACGCCTCGAAGCGCAAGTCGGCCAGCCACGCCTTCTTCGTGAAGCCGACCGGGCGGCCGGTGGTGAGGAAGTCGAGGGCGATCCGCAGCGCGTCCAGCGGCAGGCGGTGCGGCAGGCCCAGCGGCCGCCGGATGTCCTGTCCGTGCACCAGCAGGTCGGTGAGCTGGCCGGGATAGCCGACCACCGGCGGCTTGAAGTCGTTCTCGGCGTTGCGGCGCAGGCCCTCGGCGATCTCCTCGACCGGCAGCCGGCCCAGCGACTGGGCCAGCAGCGCGTTGGCCCGGTGCAGCCGGAAGCCCGAGCGCATCATGGCCGACAGGGTCGCGCCGCGCGGCGCCTCGACCGCGGCCAGCAGGTGGGCCGCCACCTCGCGGACCGTCCACTCGCCGCAGAGGCTGCGCACCGCGAGCTGCGACGGCGTCAGCGACTCGAGGAGGTCGGCGGTGGAGCGCCGCTGTTCGGCGATGGCCTGGCGGAGGGAGCTCATCCGTAGAGCTCCTCCAGCGCCGCCGCGGACGGTGACCATGTGGCCGGTTCCCACAGCGCGGAGCGCCGGAACGCCTTGGAGCAGTGGTAGAAGACCTCTTCGATCTCCACGAGCAGGGCCAGCTCGGGCCGATGGCCGTGCACCACCATGCGGTCGAAGAGCTCGTCATCGCGTACGAGGGAAGCCTGGCCGTTGATCCTCAAGGTGTCGCTCCGGCCGGGGATCATGAAGATGAGGCCGACGTTCGGGTTGTCGATGATGTTGTGGAATCCGTCGGCCCGCCGGTTGCCGGGCCGCTCGGGGATCGCGATCGCCGCCGGGCCGAGCACGACGGCGAAACCGGGCGGATCGCCTTTGGGGGAGACGTCGATGCCGCCGGCTCCGTCCGACGTGGCCACCAGGCAGAACGGGGACGCCGCGAGCCATTCGCGGTCGAGGTCGTGCAGGGTCGGCCGCACCTTGGCCGCCACGCGGGGGATCGGCGTTCCGATGATGTCGCGAAGCTCGTCGTGGGTCGTGATCCGCTGCATGCCGACCACTCTAGGTAGGCGGCCCAAGCCATTTGCGGTAGTGCGACGCGAACGGCTCCCGGTCGAGCACGAGGGCCTCGTGCAGATCCGCCGCCCCGGCCAGCGCGCCCGCCACGATCTCCGGCGGATAGCCCAGCTCGCGGCGGTGCTGCTCGAACTCGTCCTCGTCCTCCACCTCGACCCGCCGGCCCTTGCGGTAGCGGACCAGGTCGATGTCGAGGTCGATCACGGTGATCTCGGCCGGGCCGGTCCAGCGGGCCGGCGTGATGATGTCGCAGTAGAGCTCGCGCCGGTCCGGCTCGGCCAGGAACATCGCCATCCACCAGCCCTCGGCCGGGATGAGCCGGACGGCGTCGACCCGTGTCACGCCGGTCGGGCGGCGGCCGTAGTGATAGGTGACGACGGTGCCCCGCGGCGTGGACAGCCACGTGCCGAACTCGTCCTCGCCGAGCAGCCGCGCGGTCACCTGCCGGTGCGGCCGCCCGTCGAACTTGCGCAGCACCAGATCGACCGCATCCACCCGGCGAGGCTACATCGATCACCATCGGGGGACATGCCCGGCCGCCCCGATCCGGTCGGCCGCCGTGATTCGTTTCAAGGGCCGTGAAGGTCGTCATCGACGGCAGGTTCGTGCTCGACGAGGCGGATCTGCAGGCCCGCCTGGCCGGGGCGTTCGGTTACGGGCCTTTCTACGGGCGCGACCTCGCCGCCCTGCGCGACCGCCTGGCCGCCGGCGATCCGCGCCCGCTCGAGCTCACCTGGATCCACGCCGACAGCATCCGGCTGGCCCTGGGTGGCGCCACGTTCCTGGCCTACCTGGCCGTCCTCGAGGCCGTCGAGATCGCCGACGAGCGCAAGCCGTGGGACGAGCGCCTGATCTTCCGGATCATCGAATAACCGACTCGCACCCGAGCGCTTTCTCATCCGGCCACCGCCGCCACCGATTGCTGAGGGTGCCGGCGGGGAGAACCCACCGGCGGGCGGGCCCCGACCGGTTTCCCCCTGGCGATCGGGCCCGCCCGGACATCCCGAGCGAAGGAGCGTCGATGGACCGCGAGCTGTACGTCGGCATCGACGCCACGAAGATCGTCGTCAGCGCACACCCGATCAAGGCCCGCGCCGGCCGGGCCACCCGTCACCGCGCCGGATCGGTGACGGAGATGATGCCGGTGGCCCCCAGCGGCGCCACCCGCGAGGAGCGCACCGCCTTCGCCTGCCGCCTGAGCCTCCCGCTGGCCTTCCTGACCGCTCTGGCCGCCGCGGCCGGCGCGCCGTGGTGGCTGCCGGCCCTCGCCTCGGCCGCGACGGTCGCCGCCGTCTGGCGCCGCCAGGCCCGGGCCGCCGCCGAGACCGACTTCGAGCTGCCCCGCGACCCGGAGGCCCGGGTGCTGGTCGCGGCCGAGGAGCGGGCCGTCTTCCAGCGGGCCGTCCGCGTCGCCCGCCGCGTCCGCCGCGCCTGGCCGGCGCTGCCCGGCATGGTCGACCCGGCCGCCGACCACTCCCTCACCGGTGCTCTCGACGACCTGGCCACCCTTCTCGTACGCCGCCAGGAGCTCCGCCGCCTGCGGGCCGGCCTCGCGGCCGTGCCCGCCCGGGACGTGCCCGAGGGCAGCCCGGCCCTGTCCGCCCTGTCCGAGCAGCGCGATCAGGCCGAGCGGCTGTGGCGCGAGGCCGGTCGGGAGGTCAACCGGATCCTGCGCGGCCTCGACCGGACCGCGCTGGCCCAGGAGTCGCTGCTGCGCGAGCGGCACATCGGCGAGGCCGCCCGGCACGCCGAGCTGGCCCTGGCCGGCCTCGCCCCGGCCACCGTGGTGGACCACTCGGAGCTGGCCGACCGCACGGACGCCGTGATCACGGCGTATCGAGAGCTGGCAGCAGGTCGAAATTGATCATCGCGCCCGCGGTCAGCCCGGCCGCGGCCGAGGTGATCACCTGGGCCATGGGGTCGGCCACGTTGCCGGCCACCCAGACCCCCGGGACCTCGGTACGCCCGGACGGGTCGATCGCGGGGACGTAGGTGCCGATGCCCATCGGGTGCTCCACCGGCTTGAGCCCGATCTCGTCCAGGAATCCCCCGCGCGCCTCCATCCGGGTGGTCACGACCAGGTAGTCACGTTCCACGAAGCGGCCGTCCTTCAGACGTACGCCTCCGTCCTCCACCGAGGCCACCTCATCCACCGCCAGCGGGATGACGTCGGAGCTCCACTGCTTCCACAGGCGTACCTTCTCCGCGTCCCCGAAGACGCCGATGGCCCTACCTCGAACCTCGTAGCCGTGGCAGTAGGGGCAGTGCAGCACGGTCGACCCCCAGCGCTCGGCCAGGCCCGGAACGTCCGGCAGCCGGTCGGCCAGCCCGGTGGTGATCAGCAGGCGTTTCGCCTGGAAGGTCGCGCCGTCGGCGAGCTGAACCTCGAAGCCCGGGCGGACCGAGACCACCGAACCCTCGATCACCTCGCCGCCGTACTTCAGGACCTCGGCCCGCCCCGCCGCGTGGAACTCGGCCGGGGTCATCCCGTCCCGGGTGAGGAAGTTGTGGATGCCGTCGGCCGGCGCGTTCCGCGGCGCCCCCGAGTCGATCACCAGCACCGAGCGCAGCGCCCGGCCCAGGGCCACCGCGCCGCTCAGCCCGGCCGGTCCGCCCCCGATAACGATCACGTCGTAAGTCATGACCCGATGGTGGCCACACCATGCCGAAATGCGGAAACATCTTTGCCATGACGGCAAAAGAAGACGATGTCCTGGCCGAGGTCGGCCCCCGGCTGCGACAGCTGCGCAAGAAGGCCGGGATCACGCTGACCGCGCTGTCGGAGACCACCGGCGTCTCGGTCAGCACCCTGTCGCGCCTGGAGTCGGGTCAGCGCAAGGCCACCCTCGAGCTGCTCCTGCCGCTGGCCCGTGCCTATCGGGTGCCCCTGGACGAGTTGGTCGGGGCCCCGCCCACCGGCGATCCCCGGGTCTACGCGCGGCCGATCAGCGCGTTCGGCCAGACGATCGTCCCGCTCTCCCGGCAGCCCGGCGGTCCGCAGGCGTTCAAGCACCTCATCCCGGCCGGCGAGCGGCAGGTGCCCGAGCCCAAGACCCACGAGGGGTACGAGTGGCTCTACATCCTCAGCGGCCGGCTGCGGCTGATCCTCGGCGAGCACGACCTAGTGCTCCCGCCGGGCGAGGCGGCCGAGTTCGACACCCGGGTGCCGCACTGGTTCGGCAGCGCCGACGGGCAGGCCGTCGAGTTCCTGACGATCTTCGACCGGCAGGGTGCCCGGATCCACGTTCGTGCCAAATCGCGAAAGCACCCGCACGAGTGACTTCTCCCGCCCTCGTCACGGGACTAGGGTGGTTAGCCATCATGTTCATGTGCTGCGACGGGTGGTCGACAGTTGTCTGGGGACCGTGACGTGCCGCTCGGGGAGCGTGCCGAGCGCGTCCACCAGCAGGTTCTGCACGACCTCGGCGTCGGGCAGCCACCACTGTGCCTGCTCCGGGGGCACGGCCCACCGCACCGGGCCCTCGATCATCCGGCTGGGCGCGGCCGGCACCCACGAGCCGGTCCCATGACGCACCACGTCCAGCCGATGGTCCAGTTCGGGCCGCAACGGCACGCCGGCCCGCACGAGGAACATCCACCGCCCGGCCGCCGTCACCGCGACCGGGCCGCGGGCGTCCGCCCGCTGGACTCCCAGCACTCCGGTGTGCAGCCGGGCCGTGCCCAGCACCCGCAGCCCGAGCGCCGCCGGCACCTCCAGCACGTCGAACAGCCGCCCGGTGGCCAGCAGCACGCTGTGCGGCCGATGCCGCCACCACGCCTGCACCTGGGCCGGGTCGGCGCTCGCGCTGTCCTCCCACGACTCCAGCGCGGGATGGCAGGCCATGATCGGGCATCCGGGCCGTCCACAGACGAACCGGTGCCCGGCGAGGCGGGCGCCGGGGGTGACCGCCCAGCCGTGCGCGGCGTATCGCAGAGCGGCCCGCCGCAGGCGTTGCCGGTCGACGATCTCGAGGATCGCGGGTGGTACGAACGGCCGACTGACGGTCCACTGCATGGTTCGATAACCCCCGATCTGGGTGGGACGGCGCCATATCAGCTCCGTGTGCCGTATCCAAGCGCGACACGCATCGTTGTTTCCGGCAGATCCACCCTTTGCAAGTTGCAACAAAAACTACGAGCATCGGTGAGCAGGCGATCACACACGCTGTGCGACGTGAGCACACGTGAAGGGTTCAGACTGCAGATGACACAAGGGCTCGCCGGCGGGGGTCGCCGGGCGAGTCGGGGGAGGCACCGTGGACGAGCTGCCGATCGGCCGCCGCGTCGCCTATTGGCGCGGCCGGCGCAAGATGTCCCAACAGGTCTTCGCTGACCGGTTGGGCAAGTCCAAGAGCTGGGTCGACAAGGTGGAACGAGGCGTCCGCCGGCTCGACAAGTTCTCCGTCGTCTACGAGATCGCCGACGTCCTGCAGGTGGACGTCCAGCTGCTGCTGGGCAAGGACGTGGAACGGCGTCCGGAGACCCAGAACTGCATCGACCAGGTCGAGGTGGAGGAGATCCGCGCCGCCCTGGAGCGCTACGACCAGATGAGCGCGTTCTTCCAGGCGGTGCCCCACTCGCCGCCGCTGGTCGAGATGCGCAAGGCGGTGAGCCACGCCTGGCTGACCTATCAGCACGCGAAGTACGGCGTCCTGGCGAGGATGCTGCCCAAGCTGCTGCGCGACGCCCAGGCGGCGGACAGCGCCTACGCCACCGGCTCGGAGGCCAAGGACGCGGCCCACCTGCTCGGGCAGGTCTACCAGATCGCCTCGTCGGCGCTGCGCAAGGTGGGTGAGCACGAGCTCTCCTGGCTCGCGGCCGACCGGTCGATCGCCGTGTCCCAGCGGGCCGGCGACCAGCTCCTGGCCGGGCTGGCGTCCTATCGCGTGGGCAGCGCGCTGCTGGCGCTCGGCCGGGTCCGCCCGGCGCTCGAGGTCAACGTCAACATCGCGAACCGGCTCGCGCCGAGCTTCGATCGACCCCAGGGCCAGGGCGAGAGGCTTTCGGTGTACGGCATGTTGCTGCTCAACGGGGCGATGGCGGCCGCGCGTATCGGCGACAGCGCGACCGTGCGCGACCTGCTCTGCGGCGCCGATCAGGCGTCGAAGGAGCTGGGTGGCGACTTCAACCACTACTGGACGAGCTTCGGCCCGACCAACGTGCAGCTGCACCGCTGCGCCACGGCGGTCGAGCTGGGCGACGGCCGCACCGCGGTGGAGGCACACGAGAGCCTCGACATCGTCGGCTTCAACGCCATGCTGCCGGAACGCCGGGCGCACCACTTCCTCGACATCGCGCGCGGCTACACGCAGATCGGCAACATCGAGAAGGCCAGCGAGATGCTCCTCGAGGGCGACCGGCTCGCCCCGTCGGAGATCCGTTGCCGGCCGCTCGCCCACGAGGTCCTTTCCGACGTGCTCCGCCGTACGCGGGGCGCGCCACCGGCTCCGATCGCGGAGCTGGCCGAGCAGATGGGAGTCGGCGTATGAGGGTGGTCCGCAGGTGACGATCGGCAACCCCGCACCCGGCGTGCTCTACGTCCTGGTCTGTGGTTCTCCCATGGCGCGCGACGTCGGCATCCTGGTCACCCTGGCCCAGTCGGAAGGCTGGGAGGTCTGCGTGATCACCACGCCCGACGGCCGCAAGTTCGTCGACGTGGAGGCGCTCCAGGCACAGACCGGCCATCCGGTGCGTACCTACTACAAGAGCCCCGGCGACCCGGACGTGCTGCCCGACGCGGACGCGATGATCGTCGCGCCCGCGACGGTGAACACCGTCAACAAGTGGGCCGTCGGCATCACTGACACACTTGTCCTCGGCCTGCTCGTCGAGGGCTATGGATACGGCGTGCCGACGGCCGTCGTGCCGTACACCAACAAGGTCATGGCCCTTCATCCCGCCCTGCACGAGAGCCTGGCCAAACTGCGGGACTGGGGCGTGCACGTGCTGTACGGCGAGGACGTGTGCCGGCTGGGCGGGCCCGGCCAGACCGATCGCTACCGGGGGCAGTTCCCGTGGCGGCGGGCCCTCCAGGCGGTCAGCAACCCGGTGACGATGAGCGGCCGCTCGGTCGAGCCGGGTGCGGTGGGCTAGCACCCGAAGCCCGATAGAGTTGTCGGCCGTGACCGACAATGCCGCCGTGCCCACCGTCCGGGACGTCATCGACGCGCTCGACAGGCGTTATCCCCGCGAGTGGGCCGAGTCCTGGGACAGGGTCGGCATGGTGCTGGGCGACTTCGAGCACCCCGTGCGGCGGGTCCTGTGCGTTGTCGACTGCGTGCCCGAGACGGCCGAGGAAGCGATCTCGGTGGGGGCCGATCTGATCGTCGCCCATCACCCGTTGCTGCTCAAGCCGGTGTCGACGATCGCCCCGGACACGTACAAGGGCCGCATCATCCACCGGCTGATCCGGTCGGATGTGGCTCTCTATGTCGCGCACACGAACGCCGACGTGGCCAATCCGGGCGTTTCGGACGCCTTGGCGCTGCGTCTCGGTTTGCGCGATCTACGGCCTCTGGTCCCCTCGTCCGACGGCGGCCGCGGCCTCGGCCGGATCGGCGTGCTCGATCCGCCGATGGATCTGTCGGAACTAACGGGATTCGTCGCCTCACGGCTTCCGGCTACCTCGGCCGGGGTGCGGTCGGCGGGAGACCCTTCATCGGTCGTACGAACCCTGGCCGTCTGCGGTGGCGCGGGTGACACCTTCCTGGCCGACGCCGCGCGGGCGGGCGTGGACGCGTACCTTTGCGCTGATCTTCGTCACCATCCGGCGAGCGAACACGTCGCCGGGGAGGGCCCGGCGCTGATCGACGTCGCCCATTGGGCGACGGAACGTCCCTGGCTCGACGACGTCGCGGCGTGGCTGCGCGGCGAGTTCGGCTTCGACGTCGTCGTGTCCGACCTGGACACCGACCCCTGGACCCTTTTTCGAAAGAAGGAGCCCCTGCCGTGAAGGCCTCCCCGGAAGCCCAGCGCCGCCTGCTCGACCTGCAGGCCGTCGACACCGCCCTGGCCCAGCTCGCCCACCGGCGCAAGACGCTGCCCGAGCTCGCCGAGATCGACACGGTGTCGCGGGAGCTCTCCGCGCTTGAGGACGAGCGGGTCCGCGCCCAGGTCGCCGTCGACGACCTCGAGCGCGACATCAGCCGCTTCGAGAAGGACATCGAGCAGGTGCGCATCCGCAAGGACCGCGACCAGAAACGGCTCGACGCCGGCGGTGCCCTCAAGGAGATCGAGGGCCTCCAGCACGAGCTGGCCACCCTCAACCGGCGCCAGTCCGAGCTCGAGGACGCCGAGCTCGAGCTGATGGAGCAGAAGGAGTCGGCCGAGTCGGCGCTGGCCGCGGTCCGGGAGCGCCTCGACGCCGCCCTGTCCCGCCGCTCCGAGGCGGAGGCCCGCCGCGACGAGACGCTGGCCGACATCACCAAGGAGCAGGAGTTCAAGCAGTCGTCGCGGGGCCCGCTCGCGGCCGACCTGCCGGCCGACCTGGTCGCCCTCTACGACAAGATCCGCCTCGACTCGGGTCTGGGCGCCGCCCTCTTCCAGTCGGGCCGCTGCGGCGGCTGCCGCATCGAGCTGTACGGCGCCGACCTGGCCCGCGTGAAGGCGGCAGCCGCCGACGACGTGGTGCGTTGCGAGGAGTGCCGCCGCATCATGGTCCGCACCAAGGAGTCCGGCCTGTGAGCCTGCGCGTCGCGATCGAGGCCGACGGCGGGTCCCGGGGCAACCCGGGCCCGGCCGGCTACGGCTCGGTGGTCCGCGCCCACCCGACGGGCGAGGTGCTGGTCGAGCGGTACGGCGCCCTGGGCGTGACCACGAACAACGTGGCCGAGTACACGGGCCTCATCGAGGGCCTCCGCGCCGCTCGTGAGCTCAGCGCGACCGAGGTCGACGTCCGGATGGACTCCAAGCTGGTCGTCGAGCAGATGTCCGGCCGCTGGCAGATCAAGAACGCGGGCCTGCGCCCCCTGGCCGCCGCGGCGGCCGCCCTGGTCAGCGAGTTCGAGCGGGTCTCGTTCGAGTGGATCCCCCGCGAGCGCAACAAGGCGGCCGACGCCCTGGCCAACCGGGCCATGGACGAGGCCGCGGGCAAGCCGGTGCGCGAGGTCGTGGCGGAGGACCTGGTCGCGGCGACCCCGGCTCCCCGGTCGTGGGCGCCGCCGTCGCTGGACAACGCCACCCGCCTCATCCTGGTCCGCCACGGCGAGACGGCGTTGACGAAGCAGGGCCGCTACTCGGGCCGGGGCGACGTGCCCCTCTCCGACGAGGGCGAGGCCCAGGCCATGGCGGCCGGCGGCCGGGTGGCCGGCATCTCCCGCGACGTCACGGCCATCGTCAGCTCACCACTCTCGCGCTGCGTGCGGACGGCGGAGCTGATCTCGGCCGAGGTCGGCGGCGTTCCGGTGACGGTGATCCCCGACCTGATCGAGTGCGACTTCGGCGACTGGGAGGGCCTGACCTTCGCCGAGGTGAACGACCGCTGGCCGGCCGAGATGGCGGCGTGGCTGGAGAAGACGAGCGTGGCCCCGCCGGGCGGCGAGTCCTTCCAGGCCGTGGCCAAGCGTGTCCGGACGGCCCTCCAGGCGGTCCTGGACTCGTATCCGAGCGGCGTGGTCGTCCTGGTCTCCCACGTGACCCCGATCAAGCTGATCCTGCGCGACGCCCTGGCGGCGTCGGACGCCTTCCTGCACCGCCTGTTCCTCGACGCGGCCGGCGTCTCCACCATGGACGTCTGGCCCGACGGCAACATCGCGGTCCGCTCGGTGAACGAGACAGCCCACCTGCGCTGAATCAGGAAGGCTTTCGTCCGGAACTGGGGATAGCGTGCCCGCATGGCTGACTTCGAGGGAGATCTGAGTGGCTCCCGCTTCGAGCACGTCAATCTCAAGGGCGCCCAGCTGCGGGACGTCGACCTGGCCGGCAGCCGGTTTCGGGAGGTCAACTTCTACGACGTGACCATGCGGGGTGTGTACATCGGAAGGGTCGACATCAACGGCGAGGTCGAGTCGCTGGTGATCAACGGCGTGGACGTCGCTCCGTTCGTACAGGCGGAAATGGATCGTCGGGAACCCGAACGGGTGAAGATGCGGCCCACGGATCCGGACGGCTTCCGCGAGGCCTGGGATCTGGTCGAGACACGATGGGCCGGGACGGTCGAGCGGGCGCGGCGGCTGCCGGAGGCCATGCTGCACGAGTCCGTCGACGGGGAATGGTCGTTCATAGAGACGCTGCGGCATCTGGCCTTCGCCGAGGAGTCCTGGGTGTCGCGGGCGATGCTCGGTGAACGCTCGCCGTGGCATCCGCTGTCGTTGCCGTGGGACGGCATGGAGGACACCCCGGGCGTTCCCCGCGATCGGGCGGCCCGTCCTTCGCTCGACGAGACGCTCGCGCTCCGGCTCGACCGCATGGCCACCGTGCGGCGGGTCATCGACGGTCTCACCGAGGAGTTGCTGGCCTCCGAGACCAAACCGGTCGAGGGGCTCGGCTGGCCGCCGCCCAACGAGACCTTCCCCGTACGGGAATGCCTGCTGACCGTGCTCAACGAGGAGTGGGAGCATCGTCGCTACGCCGAGCGCGACCTGGCCGTACTGGAAGCACGGCACGCCTGAGGCCCTTTCATTCACGTCGTACGGCCGGACGCCCTCGCGCGATCGGCCTAGGCTGAACAGCCATGACGGATTCTGAGCTGTCGGAGTTGCGCGAGCGGGCCGCCACCGGAGACCGGGACGCGGTCGATCAGCTGGTCGAGTTGGCGGGTGAGCGCGGCGACATGGCCGAGCTGCGCCGGCTCGCGGACGGGGGAAGCGGCGCCGCCGTGGACGAGCTCGTGCAGTTGGCCAGCGAGCGCGGCGACACCGAGGAACTGCGCCGCTTGGCCGACGCCGGCAACAGCGACGCGGCCGAGCTGCTGGCCGAACTGACCGACGAGGACGACTGACCGCACGGCTTATCGAAGCTCGTACTCGAAACGCTCGGCCCAGCCGACGGTCGAGGGCCTTGGCCACGCCTCGGACGGACGTCGTTGCGCAGATCGAGAAGTTGGCCTCGCTCCACGCCGCCGGCATCCTCACCGATCAGGAGTTCGCGGCGAAGAAGGCGGAGCTGCTCAGCCGTCTCTGACGCGTCGCGTGACGGCGGGCAGGAGGGGCGCCATGAGTGCCAGGCCGGAGTACGACCTCGAGGCGTACATCAAGCGGTCCACCGAAGGGCCCTGCTTCGTGTGCGCGTTTCTCGGAAGGGACCGTGCACCGGGTCGCGCGGGCCATCGAGGCGGCTCTTCCGACCGAGCGGATGTACTCGATGAGTTTGGGGGAGCCGGCAGCGGAACGCTCACCTGCATTGGCAGCATTATCACGCTCTCATGTCGGAGAACGGGGTGCTGTCGGTGACCGAGGAGAGTCAGGCCGCTCTGGCTCGGGCGATTCGGGAGGGGATCGACGATGGATACTGTCACGCATGACGCAAGGGGATGACGACGTCAGTGCGGCCGAGGTCTATCGGGTCGCGCGGGAGCGCTATCTGGCGTACGCCCGGACGGCTCGTCGGTCTTATCAGGTTTCCGAGACTCTGCTGATCGTGTTCGCGGCGGCCATTCCGGCCAGTGTCGCCTTCACCGATGATGCCCGCGTGCCGGCTGTCCTGGGTGGACTTGTCGTGGTGCTGACCGGGCTTCGGACGCTTTTCCGGTGGCACGACAACTGGATCCGGTACATCGAGACGCTCGTGCAGCTCGAAGCGGAATGGGCCCGTTTCCGGCACCGGCTCGGCGACTACGACAAGCCGGAGCGGGAAGCTGTCTTCGTTCAGGCGGCCAAGCAGCTCGAGCTTTCCGAGACGCAGGGGTGGGTGGGATTGCGGCGTACGGCTCAGGAAGCCCGCGAGATCTCCGCGGCCGAGCAGTGAGCTTCCGGCGCAACATCGTCGAGAACTGGGGCGCGGAAGGCGAACGGTGGCTCGACCATTTGCCCGCGCTGATCGACGACGTGAGCCGTGAATGGGGCGTCGACGTCGACGAGCTTCTGCCCATGACCTTTCATTGGGTGGCCACGGTGAAAGGCGGTGGCGTTCTCAAACTCGGCGTCCCGGACGGGCATCTCGACGCTGAGGCCGAAGCCCTGCGGATCTTCGATGGGCGCGGCGCCGTGCGGCTTCTGGCCGAGGACGCGGCTCGCGGCGCGTTGTTGATCGAGCAAGCCCTTCCCGGTACGCCTGTGGCCGCGCTCGACGACGACGCGGAGGCCACCGCGGTGCTTGTCGAGACGGCGGAGCGGCTCCATGTCGTACCCCCGGAAAAACGCACCCTGCGGCACCTGCGCACGCTGCGTGGGGGATTCGAGCGTTATGACCGGCGCGGGCCGATTCCTCAGCGGATGGTCGACCGGGCGGCCGAGCTCTTCGACGACCTCTGCGCGGACGCGCCCCGCGAGACCGTGCTGCACGGCGACCTGCACCACGGCAACGTTCTGCGGGCCGATCGCGAGCCGTGGCTGGCCATCGACCCGTCGCCGCTGATCGGCGATCCCGGCTACGACTGCGGGGCGATGCTCTACAACCCCGATCCGGAGCGGCACGACCCGGCCCTGCTCGATCTGGTGCCGGCGCGGATCGAGCAGCTGGCCGAGATCGAGCCCATGGACCGGGTCGTGGCCTGGGGATTCGTCATGGGTGTGCTGTCCGAGGTGTGGACGGTCGAGGCGTCCGGTCAGGCCCGCAGCCGGGCGATCGAGGTGGCGGCCCTACTGGAGCCGCGGCTGCGCTGAGCGCACCCGGAGCACCTGCGCGCCCAGCGTCATGACGACCATCAGCGCCACGATGACGCCGAACGACACCGTCAGCGACGACACGTGGGCGATGCCGCCGATGATGCCGGGGGCGATCAGGCCGCTGCCGTACGCGATGCCGGCCACCCCGGCGATGCCTTTGCCGGGGCTGCTCTCCGTACGGGCGGCGGCCGCGAACACCAGCGGAACGACCACCGCGATGCCGACGCCGAGCAGGCCGAACCCCGCGATGACCAGCGCCACCGGCTCGGCCAGGACGATCGTCAGGGCGCCCACGGTCGCGCACACCCCCGAGATGCGGACCGTGGTCACCGGGCCCAGCTGACGGACGACCCAGTCGCCACCGAAGCGGGCCGCGGCCATGCACACCGAGAAGATCGCGACGGTGGCGGCGGCCGTGGCGGCCGGGTGGTGCAGCAGGTCGCGGACGTAGACGGCGGCCCAGTCGAGGCTGGCCCCCTCGGCGAAGACCGCGCACAGGCCGATCAGGCCGATCGTCAGCACCCGGCCGGTGGGCAGCGCGAACGCCGGCGGCTCCTCCAAGTCGGCCGCGGGCCGGTGCGGAATGAGCCACATCGAGGCGGTCAGCACGACCACGGCCAGGGCGGCCACGGTGATCAGGAAGTGGGTGGGCGCGGACAGGCCGGCCCGGGTCGCGAGCACGGCCACGGCCGAGCCGGCCAGCCCGCCGATGCTCCACCAGCCGTGGAAGCCCGACATGACCGACCGCCCGTAGCGCTCCTCGACGAGCACGGCGTGCGCGTTCATGGCCACGTCGGCCACGCCGGCCGCCGCGCCGTAGACGATCAGGCACAGGCAGAGCGCCCACAACGAGGTCGGCAGCGCCGGGAGCAGGAGCGCGGCACACCAGCAGAGCATGAGGAGACGTACGAGGGAACGCAGATCGAACCGATGCACGAGCCGCCCCGAAAGGGGCATCGCGATGAGCGCGCCCACCCCCGGCATGAGCAGGGCGACGCCGAGCCCACCGGGCCCGACCCCGACGTGGTCGGCCACCCACGGCACCCGCGCCGCGAACGTCCCGGTGACGGCCCCGTGCGCCGCGAAGATCGCCGACGTCGCGACCCGCGCCTTCCTCTCGATCATGCTCTGACCCTAACGACGGCCGTGCATGCTGCATTTACGCCCCGAGAGGAATTGACAACTGTCACAGCGGAACGGCTCGCGACGCCGGTCGTTTCTGGATTGAATAAAGATCTGGGATCGCAAAACGGTAGATAGGAGGCGCTGGTGCCGCTCAGGAGCCGTAAGCAGTGGTGGGGTGTGACCCTGGACGCGCCGGACGGGGTGGAGTTGGGACGCTTCTACTCGCGGCTGCTCGGCTGGAATTTCTACCCGGCGGACAACGGTCTGGGCGGTGCGGTCGCGCCGTCCGACAACGCGGGATACAACCTCGGGTTCCAGACCGAGAAGCAATATGTACGGCCGGTGTGGCCGGCCGAGGCGGGAAAGCCGCAGATGTCGATGCACCTGGAGATCGAGGTCGACGACCTCGAGGAGGCCGTCGCGCACGCCATTTCGGTGGGCGCGGAGGAGGCCGGCTATCAACCCCAGGAGACGGTACGGGTGATGCTCGACCCGGCCGGCCATCCGTTCTGCCTCTACACGGACGACTGAGTTAGGAACCGGAAGAGGCGCGTGCCGGGAATCGGTGGTGTCGGAGCCGCCGACAACCGGTGCGTGCCCACCCGGAAACGAGCGTCCGCGGGCTCGGTGAAAGCGACCTCGTCGAAGCCCGACTCGGCGAAACAGGCGCGCACGTAAGTGCTTTCGTCGCCGGCCCGGGTCCAGATGACCTGACCGCCGGGTGTCAGCAGCATCGGCAGGGCCTCGATGGTCCGGCGGACGTCCCCGGGGCTCACATTTCCGAAGACACCGCAGGCGAGCACGATGTCGGCGGCGGCGAAGGAAAGGTACGCGTCGATCGTGCCCGCGTCCTCATTCCGTACGGAAACATTGGTTCCGCCCCTCGCCCGTCGCGCCAGCGCGGGATCCCACTCGACCAGCAGGGCCCGGCCCTCCGCCGGCAGGAGCGGCAGAATGTCGCGGCCGTCGCCGGCGCACATGCTGATCACCTTGGGCGCCGGGCCCAGGGCGGCCCGGAGGTGGTCCTGCACGACGGCCAGGCGCCGGGCCAGTGAGGAGCCCGGGATGTCGTACTCCTCGTGCCATTGAACCCAGTCCTTCGTCATGGGAAGCCATGATGCCGAAAGCGCCGCGCCCCTGGGGGGAGGGACGCGGCGCCTTCCTTGACCCGGGAGCGGGTCAGGCCTTTCTCATGTGGACGACGGCGTCTCGACGGCCGTGAGGTCGCGGTCGACGCGCGGGTCGCCCTCGTCGGCGAAGTAGTCGTCCTTGGTGGTGCCGTCGACACCGGCCGGGGTCTTGGCCGCCCGCAGGATCAGCGTGACGATGACCGCGATCAGCAGGTTGACGATCACCGTGACGAAGCCGACGTAGATGGTGCGCTTGGTGTCGAAGCCGAACTCGGACAGCGGGAACGCCGATCCGCCGAAGTGGGCGCGTTTCGTGGCCGGGTTCGGGATCTGCCACAACATCCACATCGACAGGCCCATGCCGACTACCCAGCCCGCGATCAGCGCACCTCGGTGCAGCCAGCGCGTGAACAGGCCGAGCGCCACCGCCGGCGCGGTCTGCAGGATGATCACGCCGCCGATGAGCTGGAGGTCGATGGAGAACTGCGGATCGAGGAAGACGATGCAGGCGACCGCGCCGACCTTCACCACCAGTGAGGTGATCTTCGAGACGCGGGCCTCGTCGGCGTGCGACGCGTCCTTGCGCAGATATTCCTTGTAGATGTTGCGGGTGAACAGGTTGGCCGCGGCGATGGACATGATCGCGGCCGGTACCAGGGCGCCGATGCCGATCGCGGCGAAGGCGACGCCGGCGAACCAGGCCGGGAACTGCATGTCGAACAGCAGTGGCACGACCGTGTTGCTGTCGACGGTGCCCGCGGTGGCCCCGGGCAGCGGCTTCACGTTGGACGCGATGGCCGCGTACCCCAGCAGCGCGAGCAGCCCGAGCAGGAAGCTGTAGGCCGGCAGGGCCGACATGTTCCGCTTGATCACGTTGCGGTTCTTGCTGGCCAGCACGCCGGTGATGCTGTGCGGGTAGAGGAACAGCGCCAGCGCCGAGCCGACCGCGAGGGTGATGTACTGCAGCTGGTTGTTGGCGTTGAGGGTGATGCCGTCGTTGGGGTTCGGGCTGGCCGTGAACTTGGCCTCGGCCGCGTCGAAGATGCTGCCCCACCCGCCCAGCTTCGTCGGCAGATAGATCACCGCCACCAGGATCACGATGTAGATCAGCGCGTCCTTGACAAAGGCGATGAGGGCCGGGGCCCGCAGACCCGATTGATAGGTGTACGCCGCCAGGATGGCGAACGCGATGATGATGGGCGCATGCCGTGCGAGCACACTGTCGCCGGTCACGCCCATGGTCTTGAGGACCGCCTCGATGCCGATGAGCTGGAGGGCGATGTACGGCATGGTGGCGACGATGCCGGTGATCGCGACCACCAGGGCCAGCGTGGGCGAGTCGAACCGGCTGCGCACGAAGTCGGCCGGCGTCACGAAGCCGTGCCGGTGCGACACCGACCAGAGCCTGATCAGGATCAGGAAGAACATCGGGTAGATGATGATGGTGTACGGCACGGCGAAGAACCCGGCCGCTCCGGCGCCGAAGATCAGTGCGGGTACGGCGACAAAGGTGTACGCCGTGTAGAGGTCACCGCCGACGAGGAACCAGGTGATCCAGCCGCCGAAGTTGCGCCCGCCCAGGCCCCACTCGTCCAGGTGCGCCATGTCCTTGGGGGCGCGCCACCTCGCGGCCACGAAGCCCATGCCGCTCACCAGCAGGAACAGCAGCGTGAAGATGACGATCTCGGTGATGTGGTCGCTCATGACCGGCGTCCCCGCTTCGTCATCTGATAGACGATCGTCGTCGTGCCCACGCCGAGCAGGATGAACAGGAACTGGATCCAGTAGAAGGCCGGGAAGCCGAACAGCCGCGGCTCGTCGTGGTTGTAGAGGAACGTCAGGACCGGCACCACGATCGGGATGAGAAGCAGCCAGTTCCACGGACTGCTGTCGTTGCGGGGCTTGCTCTCGGGTTCGGTGGCTTCAGGTTCCGCCATGGCCCCTCCTCATCAGCGCTTGTGCTGTACGTCACGCTAACGAGGAGGGGTCAAATCGGGCGATCACCGTGCGCCGAGCGGTTTCGGTCGTGCGCCGAACGGCTTATCGCAGACCGGCGGAAACCGCCTTCGTGAGTGACGCGTTGGCGTCGTCACCGTCGAGTGACCACATCATGGCGCCGCCCAGGCCCTTGGCCCGGATGTAGAGAGCTTTCTGGATCATTTGGGCCGGGTCGTCGTACGTCCAGAAGGTCGTGCCGTCGAACAGCCAGGCGTGCCCGCTCTTCCAGTCGCGGTAGAGCTTGAAGCCTTCGAGCGTCTTCACCGTCTTGTAGTCCTCGGTGCCGGCCGCGAAGATCCCCGGCGCCGGTCCGGTGGCCGGCTGGAAGAGGCCGTTGTTTTTGTTCGTGACGCCCGTCCAGCCCTGGCTGTAGTAGGGCAGACCCAGGACCAGTTCCTTCCGGGGCGCCCCCGCCTTGATCCAGGCATTTATCGCCACCTCGACCGAAAAGTCGGGATTGTCGGGCGCTCCTTTCGGGACAAACAGGGCGGATTGCTGGTTGGCGCGGGTCTCCCAGGAGCCGTGGAAGTCGTACCCCTGCACCGTCGCGAAGTCCAGGTACTTGAAGATCTTGTCGCCCTCGAACCCGGCCGTGACCTTGGCCGGCGCCGCCGGGAGGAAGGCCGTCAGGTCGTACCGGTGCTTGGTGGTCCTGGAAAGCTTGTCGAGCTGAGCCCGGAACTCGGCCGTGAGCAGGGTGAAGTTCCGCTTGTCCTCGGGCCGGATGATGTTGCCGGCGTTGCCCTCGGACCCGGGCCACTCCCAGTCGAGATCGACACCGTCGAAGATCCCCGCGGCGACCCCCGCGGGTAGGCCGGGCAGGTTGCCCTTGATCCAGAGATCGAGGCAGGAGCTGACGAGCTTCTTGCGCGAGGCGTCGGTGAGAACGGCATCGGAGAAGTACGCCGATCCGGTCCACCCGCCGAGCGAGATGAGCACGCGCAGCTTGGGGTTCTTCTTCTTGAGCTCGGCCAGCTGGTTGAGGTTGCCCGCGATGGGCTGCCCCGCAACGTCTCCGACGCCGTCCACACTGTGCGCGTCGTCGAAGCTGGTCTGCCAGTCGGCCCAGGGGTCGGCGCTGGCGCAGACACCGTCCGCCGTCACCGGCCCGAACGCGTAGTTGAGGTGCGTGAGCTTCGCGGCCGCGCCGGAACTCTGCACCTTGCTGAGCTGGAAATCGCGGCCATAGATACCCCACTGCGTGAAGTACCCGACCTTGACGTATGACTTGCCGCCCGCCTGAGCAGGCGTAGCCGCAACCGTGGCCCCCACCGCGGCCAGGGCGGCCACAGCAACGAGACGGCGTTTCAAACCGCGCATGAGTCCTCCAGGAAAGAAAGTTTCCTAATCGAGGAAGTTAGAGGTCTCACTGCGTTGAAGCAATGGTTGCGCGTTCATTCGTCAGGGATGAGGTGGGAAAACTGAGAAGCGGGACGATGGGCCACTTACCGACCTCTCGAATCGGCAGGTGGCGAGCATGTCCGGCGACCGTGAGATCCGTCCTTTCCGGCTCGACACCCCGGAGGAGGCGATCTCCGATCTGCACCGCCGGATCGCGGCGACGCGCTGGCCCGGCCGCGAGCTGGTCGACGACCGCTCGCAGGGGGTTCAGCTGGCGGCACTCCAGGAGCTGGCCCGCTACTGGACGGCGGATCACGACTGGCGCGCCTTCGAGACCAGGCTGAACGCCCTCCCGCAGTTCACTACAGAGATCGATGGCGTACGGATCCACTTCGCTCACGTGCGTTCACCACACGAGGACGCCTTGCCGCTGATCATGACCCACGGCTGGCCGGGCTCCGTCGTGGAGCTGCTGGGCGCGGTCGGGCCTCTCACCGATCCAACCGCGTACGGCGGGCGGGCCGAGGACGCCTTCCACCTGGTGCTGCCGTCCCTGCCCGGCTACGGCTTCTCGGCCGAGCCAACCGAGCTCGGCTGGGAGAACGGCCGAATCGCCCGCGCCTGGGCCGAGCTGATGAACAGGCTCGGCTACCAGCGTTACGTGGCCCAGGGCGGCGACGTGGGCGCCGCCGTAACCGACTTCATGGGCCGGCAGGGCCCCAACGGTCTGCTCGGCATCCACGTCAACCTGCTGGCCCCGGCTCTCGACCTCGTGAACCACTTGCCGGCCACGTCCGACCAGGAGCGCACAGCCCGAGACGCGGTCATGACGTTCAGCACGGACGGCTTCGCCTACTTCCTGGAGCAGACAACCCGCCCGCAGACCATCGGATACGCCCTGCTGGACTCGCCGGTAGCCCTGGCCGCCTGGATGCTCGACCACGACACCGACAGCTATTACAAGATGGCCCGAGCTTTCGTCGACAAGCAGCCCACAGGCGGCCTGACCCGAGAAAGCATCCTCGACAACATCACCCTGTACTGGCTCACTGGCACAGGCGCTTCGGCCGCCCGCTGGTACTGGGAGTTCGGCCGCTTCCGCGCCGCCGCCACAGGCCAGGCACCCCCACCCCTCCAGGTCCCGGTAGCTTTCACCACGTTCCCGGGCGAGCTGTGGGCCGCCCCACGCAGCTGGGCCGAAGCCATCTATCCAACCTTGACCTACTTCAACGAGGCCGACCGGGGAGGCCACTTCGCCGCCTGGGAGGAGCCAGAGCTGTTCGCCGCCGAGCTGCGGGCCGCCTTCCGCCCAGTACGACAATCTTGAAAGCGCGGCAGACGAGACGGCCTATACGTCGGACTCAGCGATGATCATGCGCGGATCGACCGATCGCCTCCGTCCTAATTCGAGGCCGGAAGTTTCTCGGCTGAGCTGCCCAGTGGCATGATTCGCCGCCTGTGGTTGAGGCGTACGTCTGCGCAGGGGAGGGCAGGACCTACGTCTGTCGATCGTCGGGCGTAGGTCCGCTCGACGAAGAGTGGCTGGTCGGCCGCCTAATCCTGTTCAAACTTCTGTTCGTCAAGGCGGCCCGAAGCGGGCCGCTCATGCCGCCGACCAGGGCGTCATGGTCGCCCCTGGCCGGCCGGGTGGGGCGGGCGGCCATGCCACGCCCGTCCGCTGGCGTACACAGCGGACGACTAGGGCCGCCGGGACCGACAGCGAATGGTGTGCTCGACGGTGGGAAATGTTCAGCGGCCGACCGGCACGGACCGGACGACGCGAGCGAAGTTGCCCGCTCCGGCCGTAGCGCGAAGAAAGCTGAGATCCGGCGTTGCGGTCACTGCGCCTCCGGCGGGGGCGCTCCGGCACTCTCCGTCGCCCTTGCCCCGGACAGGCCGAGCAGACCCCGCCGGCCTAGGTGCCTAGCGTCAAGGCTGTCTTGACGCGGCGGGCGCCGGCGCGGCCCGCTCCCACGTGGGGCGGGTCGAGGGTGACGGGGTGGTTGAGACGTACTGTATCTAGTGCGAGCGGGCTCAACGTATGAACCGAGATTTCGCAACAAGCAATTCGGGTGGAAGCTCAGTCCTCGTCAGGCGGCGGATTGACCGAGTATGTGAAAATGCGAATATCGTCATAAGCTTCATCGCCGAGAGAAACTCGGTGGTACTTGGAATCGGCAACGATGCGGATATCTATGATGAACTTTTCGTCGACATCTTGGCTCTTAACGAGGTAGTCAAAGGAAACGGAGTCTCCTTCCGCAACCACATTCTCTGGTGCGGTAAATTGATGATAGTGCTTCGATGTTCGAACTTCCCACCGTGTTCGCCTTCCCTTGGCGTTGAAGGCGGTTCCCATGAATGTCAGGATGTCGCCCACTTCAATTCGCGGACCGATTACAGGTCTGAATGCTTGGTCGGTGAAATAAGATTGACCTTCGCGACCAAAGCTATCCCTAAGATCCTCAATTAGGGGGTAGTATCTCGCGGACGCTGTTTTCGTGCTTCTATAGAGCGAAATCTGGTTACGTAAATGACCAGCAATTCCAGAGATCAAATCGCGCTCGAAAGAAACGAGGTCCCGGCTATGCGCTACGCTGTTACGCACATCATTAATAATGCCGAAGTAGGCCACGGTCCTTGCTTTGTCATTTAGTGCTGGCTGGAACTTTTCCCAGTTCTTCACAACGAGCGTTGTAAGGTGATAGGTCTCGGTGTAGTCGATGAGATTTTGAGATGCTGTTGCGCCATCGCGACGCTTCGCTTCCTCGGCCTGCCGTTCCCGCAGGCGGTCCTCACTTGGCGCGCCGGGGGCCGCCAGCCAGCCAGGGCTTCCAAGAACGTCACAGATCAGTAGTCGTAGGGCAGTCTCGATCGATCGCAGGGCAGCCGTAGGTTCCACGACGAGCGATCTTACAAGGATTGCGATCGATCAAGCCCGACAGATGTGAAGGATCGGTCAACATCGTTGATGCGCACTGGTACTTAGCGTCGACGTGCGACGAGGCCCCTAGACAAGATAGCTATGGACGCTCGCGAACAGAAGACGTAGGCCAAGGCAGCTGTCATCCCAGTTACCCTCACGTTGCCGGTTGCCCTGGGGGTCAAGGAGTCAGTCGCCCCAAAGGTTACGAGATCATTCTGCGTTGATCATCATGTTCGAAAATGACCTTGGAACGTAGCTGGCTTGGCAGGGCGTGCGACGCTGACACCATGACGCTCATGATTGCGGCTTACGCGGCGGTGGTCTCGACGGCTTCTCTCATGGTCGCTGTAGCGGCATGGCGTAGTGGCGGACGACGTCTCAAGATCTACGCGAGGAGAGTGCGCGTAGGGGACGCCGGTTGGCTTTGTGTGACGGCAGACAACCGGAGCCGATCGGACATCACTGTCGACGCTTTGGTTCTATGGGTAGGCAACTCGACGCTAGGACTGTCCGACCAGCCGGTGGCGATGATCGACTATACGGTGTCTGACGGTCCGCCCTTGCCGTATCGAATGCCGGCGCACTCGTCAGCGCGCTGGATGCTTCCCCCGGACGTGTTTGATCAAGCTCTCGGCAGACGACGGATCCGCTGGCGCGACTTCGTTCGCGTCCAAATCAGCACGGCTTTCGGAGCGACATCGACAAAGGTCCAGCAACCGGTCGGTGATCATCCCGTCGTTCGGTGGATCGAGCGGATCAATGACCGCGTCGATTCACGACAGGGCAACCGCGAGCCTCTCTAGGCTTGACGGGGGCCGACTTGCAGTAGCCGTTGGCAGCAACTGAGTGGCTGATTGGGTGACAACCGGTGGCTAACCCTCGTGGACGCCCGCGGACGGTGGCGGACTGTTCCCGCAGCTTAACCGCTATGACGCTGCTAGCTAATACCCCAATGATCGTTCCTTGACACAGAAGAGGTCACTCGCCGCAGCGATCCGACGAGTGCTCTATTGACTAGTCCACCGTCTATTGCCGATGGCTTCTCGGGCAGGTCTCCCGTGATGAAGGTGGGCCCGACGGCGAAGCCGAACGTAGCCTCGATCAGTTGGCGGACCTCGCCCAAGGGAACGTATTTTCTGTCGGTATAGCAGGAAGACGCCGTACTGTTTGTTAGGGCGGAGTACCCAGCCGGCCTCGTCGCCCCATCGCTCGCGAATGCGGCCGAGCAGCAGCGCCCCGTCTTGCTCATATGAGATGCGAACAAGTGTATGAGTACTCAGGCTCTGCTGTGATTGGTTATCCGATCCTTAGTCGTTCCCTCTCGCAGATGCAGTCAAGTCGGTCAAGCTGAGGCCGTCATTAGACCGTCCGGCCGTCAAACTTCGACCAAGGATGACTAGTTTCCACGATCAACAACGAGCCATATTCCCAGATCAGAAGTCTAGCGGCCCCGTTGAGCAGGAGGGCGACGGACGAGTCGGCCTGTACGCCGGATTCTGCTGGGTACATGCAGCCTGATCAGGCATTCTCTTGGTCAACCTGGCCGTGGGGCCATGGCGGGGCCACCAGGAGGCCGATCATGTGATCAAGGCGCCGCACACTCCGCGGCGCGCAGCCCGGCCGGCGGCCGAGCGCGCCACCCCAGAGGGGCCCCACCCCACCCGGCCGCCGGCCAGCCACAGTTGAGTGCCGGATGATCACACGGCAGGCCTTGGCCTCCGGCGGGAGCGCTCAGGCTTCTGGGATGGAGGTTGCCATCCCGTCCACCGACGACCCAGGCGAAGCCGAGCAGACCTGCCCCTGGGCGCCAAGGTCGTACGTCCGGTGGGGCGCTCCACCTTGGCGCCCAGGGGCAGGCCCGCTCCACGGTGTGTGGGTCGACGGCGGACGGGATGGGGGTGCGGCCGGCTACTCGTTGTACTCGATGACGATTGGCAACTTCGCTTCGAGCGGAGGGAACGCACGCTCAAACATGTCCTCGAATTCGTGCTTGTTCCGCGCAATGCGCATCAGGGTCGTCACCGTGGAGATCTGCTTGTCCAGGTGAGGGTGCCCGGTGTCAGCCGTAAGAAACTGGAAATGCCGGTGCCTGCGATATCCCTTTTCTGTCTTGGGATTTTTCCGCCGCAGCTCATCCAGAACCCCGTTGGGCAATGCTTCGTAGACGTACTTGTTGACGAGCTTGCCGACGTACGGCGTCCGCTTGGACGTGCCAGGCTTGTACTCCCACCCCTGCAGTCGGTAGATCTCCCTGAAGAATTCGTCCGGGAAGGTCTTGAGCCAAGGCCGCAGTTCGGCCTGGACATACGCTTCCAGGATCCGCTGCAGCTCTTGCCGAGCCCGGACCTCTTGGTAGCCCGTCGCCTCATCGACTAGCGCGACGATTCCCACTCGGGCGAGCCCACGTACCAGAACTTCAGCGGCCTTCGCAGCAGTGTGCTGGTTGATCGTCAGTTTGTTCTCAGCGCGCGCGCGAAGGTACGCGTCGCAGATTTCGGGTAGCAAAACCGCCCTGTACCCGAACGCCTTCGGCCCTTGCGGGGGCCGGTACTGAATCGGCTCGCTTAATTCCTGGACTACTTCAGGGCTGAGGAATGGCATCAAGTTGGCGGCGAACAATACTGTCTCGCCGTCGGCGGTTTTCGCTCGCCGATTGCGACCGAGCGCCGCAAGCAGTGTTGCCTGGCTTACGACCCGCGTCCCGTCCTCGAGAACCGCACATGTAATCCTCTGGTCCCCAATTACGATATCGCCGGCGTGAGTGGCGACCTGAACGTCATCCCCCCATCGGGCCTGCGCCGCCCGGCGAGCGATTTCGCTGCGGTCTGTTGCGTCGAGCCGCTCGGCCCGTGCACGCCCACCGCGTGCTGCTCCCCTTTTGGACAGGGCGCGGGCAGCGTTACCCGCACCGTCTTCGCTAGCTGCTTCATTGCCGTCAAGGTCGCCCACTGCGCCTCCTATGCTTAGCCGGGCATGCATAGAAGCTAGCAGAGGCATGCTTAGGCGGGCAAGCATTGCTTCCATGGATTGCGGCGGAGATGGGGAAGGGTTCTGCTCTGCCGCGAGTCGGGGCCATCGTGGGGCCATGGGGCCATCGTGGGGCCATCGAATGCCGCCCAATGTTGCTCATCGTTGACCATCAGCGCCTGTGTATAAGGAGAGGTCAGCGCCGCCCTCAGGATCGTGACCTTGAGGGCGACGGACGAGTCGGCCTGTACGCCGGATTCTGTTCCAGCCGAAGGCTGGTGGCGGCCATCCATCTCGGCCTGCCGTTGCCGGCAGGCTCTTGCGGCCTACCCGCAGGCTTGGGCGAGCAGCCCTCGAACGCCTGCGCCGGTCGCTCCCTTGCGGGGGCGGCCTTGCTTGGCCTTGCTCCGGGTGGGGTTTACCTAGCCACCCCGGTCGCCCGGGGTGCTGGTGAGCTCTTACCTCACCGTTTCACCCTTACCGGCCTGGTGGGGCCGGCGGTCTGTTCTCTGTGGCACTGTCCCGCGGGTCGCCCCGGGTTGCCGTTAACAACCACCCTGCTCTGCGGAGTCCGGACGTTCCTCGGCGGCGCCCCTGAGGGCACCGACGCGACCGCCCAGCCGACTCGTCCGTCGCCTGTTCATCCTACGGGGCCGCGGGTGGGGGATCAGGTGAGGGCCCGGTACAGCAGGAGCAGGCCGATCACCGTGCCGAAGGTGACGATCAGCGTGCGGAGCACCCGGGCCGGCAGGCGCTGGGCCAGCTTGGCGCCCAGATAGCCGCCGACGACCGTCGCCGGGGCCAGGGCCAGCACGGCGGCCCAGTTGACCGGGGCGAAGAACGCGAAGACCAACAGGGTGATCAGGCCGACGACCGCCGACAGGACGTTCTTGAGGGCGTTGATGCGGTTCAGTGACTCGTCGAGGATCAGGGCCAGCGCCGCGACGTACATGACGCCCAGGGCCGCCCCGAAGTAGCCGCCGTAGACGGCGCCGATGAAGACGACCGCCTGCAAGGTCACGGCGGCGCGCCTGGGGGAGAGGTGTCGCGGGTGGCCGACCAGGCCGCGCAGGCGCTGCTGGAAGGCCAGCGTGGCGGCGGCGGCCAGCACCAGGAACGGGACGATCAGCTCGAACGCCCGGGCCGGGGTCAGCAGGAGCAGCGCGCAGCCGGCGGCGGCGCCGAGCACGGCCGCGGGCACGATGGCGCGCAGGCGGCGGGACTGGCCCGCGAGGTCGGCGCGGCTTCCGGCGACGCTGGAGACGTACCCGGGAAAGACCGAGATCGAGTTGGTGACGTTCGCGGCGACCGAGGGCAGGCCGGTGGCGATCAGCGCCGGGAACGTGATGAGGGAGCCGCCGCCGGCGATGGCGTTCACGGCTCCGGCGGCGAGGCCGGCGGCGACCAGCAGCAAAATGTGCGCGACATCCATGATGGGAGGAATCTACGCTGCGGCGATGGGGGATCTGCTGTTCATCGTCGGCCCGCCCGCAGTGGGCAAGATGACGGTGGGCAACGAGATCGCGGCGCGGACGGGGTGGCGCGTCTTCCACAACCATCTGGCCATCGAGCCGGTGCTGCGGTTCTTCGAGTTCGGCACGCCGCCGTTCACGCGGTTGGTGGACGGCTTCCGCATGGCGGTGCTCGAGGAGGTGGCGGCGAGCGATCTGCCGGGGCTGATCTTCACGTACGTCTGGGCCTTCGATTCCCCGGGCGATGCGGAGGCCGTACGCCGATACGCCGAACCCTTCGCGAAGCGAGGCGGCCGGGTTCTGTTCCTGGAGCTCGAGGCGTCCCAGGAGGAACGCCTGCGGCGCAACACGGGTGAGTCGCGCCTGGCCGAGAAGCCGTCGAAGCGCAACCTCGCACTCTCGCGCGAACTGCTGTTGCAAGCCGACCGGGACTATCGGCTCAATTCAACAGACGAGTTCAAGGACAACCCCCATCACGTACGTCTGGACACCGCCCACGGGGAACCCGGGGACATCGCCGAGCGGGCTATCGAGCGGCTGGGCCTCTAGAAGCCGACACCGCCCCGCTCGTCCCAGGTGAGGGTGGGCGCGGGCACGCGCAGCGGCGGACGGCGCAACGTCTGGCGGTAGCCGATGGCCCGTACCTCGAAAGCGAAGTTGTGCCCCTCGATGTGCCAGACCGGGTCCGGATGCTGGTCGGGGGAGGGGAGCCGGTGGATGTCGGCGATGTCGAGGGGCTCGGCGAGCGGCCCGAAGCCGCCGACGATGCCCCACGGCCGGTCGAAGACGAGAGTGGCCGGAGCTACGAGGAAGCCGTCGCCCGGGTCGCCGCCGATCACGTAGTCGATGTCGAGAAGCAGCCTGACCTGCGGTTCCCCGGCCAGGCTGATGGCATGGACGCGGCTGTCGTGCCAGCCCATACGGGGATAGTCCGCCTCGGTCCAGGTCAGCAGGTCGAGAGGCGTGGCAACAGTCATCGCGTCAGTATCCGGCATCGCTCGACAAACCCACCGAAACGGAAATGTCGGATTTGCGCACGAGGCGACGATCGCGGCGGCGAGGAGGGGCGAGGGGCGAGAGAGGAAGGGCAGGGGCGGCCGCGACGGCGGGGCGGTCAGGCCAGGTCGGACGGGTTGGTGTTGGCGCCGCAGATCAGGACCACTACTCGTTCGTCGGGGGTGGGGATGTAAGCGCCCGACGTCAAGGCCGCGTAAGCCGCCGCGGTGCCGTGTTCGACGGCCAGGCGGTAGTCGTCCCACAGCATGCGGCGGGCGTCGATGAGGGCCTGGTCGTCCACCAGCACCGACGGGATGTCGAAGGCCTGGGCCAGGTCGAAAGCTATCTGCCCGGCGCGCCGGGCGCCCAGCGAGTCGGCGGCCACGCCTGAGACCGGCACGTCGACCGGGGCTCCCGCCTCCAAGGCCGCGTGCAGCGCGGCCGATGTCACCGGCTCCACCGCCACCACCTTCACGGCGGGGGAGAGGGCCGCCATCAAACCCGCGATCAGGCCGCCTCCTCCGGCCGCCACCAGCACCGTGTCGAAGCCGGACGGGAGCTGCTCGGACAGTTCCAGGGCGATCGTGCCGTTGCCCGCCACCATGTTCGGGTCGTCGTACGCGTGGCAGAACAGTGCCCCGGTGGCCTCCGCGTGGTCGACCGCCGCCGTGTACGCCTCCGCGTACTCGTTGCCTACCTGCGTGACCTTGGCGCCCAGCTTGCCCAGCTTCGCCACCTTCACCGGTGGCGCCGTCACCGGCACGAACACCGTGGCCGCCACGCCCAGCTCGCGGGCCGCGTACGCCGCCGCCAGGCCCGCGTTGCCGCCCGACGCGGCCACGATGCCGGCGGGTGGCAGCGCGCCCGCCGCCAGGATCTGGTTGACCATGCCCCGCGTCTTGAACGAGCCCGCGTGCTGCGTCTGCTCCAGCTTGAACCACGTCGTGGGCGCTACCTGGAGGAGCGGGGTGCGCCGCACCCGTGCGCCGATCCGGGTGGCCGCCGCCCGTACGTCCTGAATGTCGATCACTGATGAACCCTAAGCGATGCTCCAGCTCACCCGCCGGGACGCGACGGGTGATCGTTCACCCACGAGGCGCGCTATGTCGAGTAATCGGTTGGAGAAGCCCCACTCGTTGTCGAACCAGCCGCGCACCTTCACCCCGCCGTCCGCGGTCGTCTGCGTGCCCGAGGGGTCGAACAGGCAGGAGGCCGGGTTGTTCTTCACATCGATCGAGACGGTGGGATCCGGGTCGTACGCCAGAACGCCCCTCAAGGGTCCTGCCGCAGCCTCGGCCATGGCCCGGTTGACCTCCTCCACGCTGACCGCGCGCCCGGTCTGCCCGGACAGCTCGGCCAGCGAGCCGATCGGCGTCGGCACCACGTAGTAGCTGTAGCGCATCTCGCCGATCTCCGGCAGCACCACCCGGACCAGGTCGCCGACCACGAAGTTGTGCGGAATGATGCTGTCGCCGGTCGACCGGCCCAGCCGCGGATCGTCACGCGACGTGCCCATCAGGGAGTCCTGCGGTTTCTGCCAGCCCTGGGTGGCCAGCACCACCGTCGAGTTCACCGCGCGTAACCCGAACCGGTCGAGCAGCACCTTGGCCATCACGGTCAGCGCGTTCACGCCGCACGAGCCGGGGGAGACCACGTCGTGCTGGTCCGAGTCGTACGTGTCGTGGTTGGCCCCGTAGACCAGGAACGCGTCCGGCTCGTCGGCCGAGGCGCTGATCACGACCTTGCGGGCGCCGCCGTGGGTGATGTGGGTGCGGGCCGTCGTGCCGGCCCGGAAGCGGCCGGTGGCCTCGATGACGACGTCGACTCCGGCGTCGGCCCACGGAATGCGCTCGGGCCGTTCGTGATGGAACGTGCGGATCGCATGGTCATTGACGACGAGGTGATCGGCGCGGGCCGTGACGGTGCCCGGAAATGCGCCGCGAATGCTGTCCCGGCGCAGCCCGTAGGCCAATTTCTCGGTCGAGGCAAGGTCATTTACCGCCGCAATTGATATTCCCGGATCGGGTGATGCCGCGACTATCCGGGTGATGCTGCGGCCGATACGACCGAATCCATTGATGCCGATCGTGACAGTCATCGAAGGCTCCTCGGCCGCTCTGAATCTCGTTGTGCCGTGCCGGCAGGGGCCCGCGAGTACCCGGTTTCCACCCGCCGTCACGCCCTCGACACTAAGAGTCGTGCAAGTTGCACGTCAACGGAGGACGCGTCACACGGTGTTCTTGATCCACATAAGACCTGGTGGGGCAGGGCCATAGCGCTGCGAACCTCCTAATGGTCACCGGCGATGCCCGGTGCGCCATCCGGATGAACGGTGCGCATTCCGGCCATCGGCGCCCGGCGGGCGCGGCTAATTCGTTTCCGAGAATTCCAACCCGGAGCGAGCCCCTACGGTATTCCGAAATCGATCAGTGAGTGGCCGCAATCACCCGCGTGAGTGCCGAGTGCAACGACTCGAGTTCCTCGATCGGCATGCCCAGACGGGCGACGATCGCGGGTGGGATTTTCTCCGCCTCGGCCCGCAGAGCGCGGCCCTGCTCGGTCAGATCGACGGCGAGGCTGCGCTCGTCGGAGGGGTCCCGCTCGCGGGTGACGTAGCCGACCGCCTCCAGCCGCTTCAGCAACGGCGAGAGCGTTCCCGGGTCGAGCTGGAGGAGCCGGCTGATGTCACGGACGGAGAGCGGCGCGTGCTGCCAGAGGGCGAGCATCACCAGATATTGCGGGTGGGTGAGGTTCATCGGCTCGAGCAGCGGCCGGTAGAGCCCGATCACGCTGCGCGACGCCACCGCCAGAGCGAAGCAGACCTGGCGTTCCAGTTCCAGAGGGTCGTCGGACACTGATGAAGCGTAACGCTTGGGGCGGCAACAATTTGTGCCCCAAGGGTCAGCGGCGGCTGAAGATCAGGGCAAGGGCCGCCAGCAGGACGCCGCTGAACCACAGCATCGCGGTCGTCGGGGATACGAACAGGGTCGCGACGCCGAGCCCCAGCACCGGCACGGTCAGCCCGGCGTAGCCGACGAGGAACAGCCCGGCCAGCGCGCCGCCCCGCTCGGCGGGCGCGGCCGCCGCGGCGATCCGGCCGACCGCCGACTTGAAGAGGATCCCGGCGCCCGCGCCGGCGATCGCCCCGCCGATCAAGAAGACCGGCAGCGAGGTGGCGAGCATCCCGGCCGCGAGCACGACCAGGCCCGCGGCCTGCGCGGCCAGGCCGATCGTGAAGCGGCGGGCGGCCGGCAGCAGGCCCACGCCGGACTGGGCGGCCGCGCCCGCGGCGAAGACCAGGAAGGCGACGAACCCGGCGAGCAGGCGGCTCGGGTGGTGCAGACCGGACGCCACGAAGCTCGGCGCCAGCGAGGTGAACAGGCCGAAGACGGCGAACGCGGTGAACGCTCCGGCCGCCGCGACCAGGGACTTCCCGCTCATCCGGACCCGCTGCGGCCGGTACTTCGGCTTCACCGCGGGCACGGTCACCGTCTCGGGCACGGCGGCCACGGCGACGACGCTCAGGACCAGAAGGACCAGGAAGACGATGTACGGCGTACGGAGCGGCGCGGTGACGTACTGGGCCAAAAAGCCGGCGATCAGCGTGCCGGTGCCCAGCCCGCCCAGGTTGGCCGCGGCCGAGACGACCTCGAAGCGGGTGCCGCCGGCCTGGGGCCGGTGGGCGGTGTGCAGTTCGAGCAGGTACGCGGTGGCCGTGGCGGTCAGCATGCCGACGCCGAGTCCGGTCAGGAGCCGGGCCACGATCAGGCCGGTCAGCGACGGCCAGGCCAGGAAGAGCACCCCGGCCGCGATCTCCAGGGCCAGGGCCGGCAGGAGTACGCGACGCCGGCCGACCCAGTCCGAGATGTGCCCGGCCAGCAGCAGGGCCACGATCACGCCGACCGCGTAGACGGCGAAGACGATGGTGACGGTGAACGAGGAGAACCCGTCGGCGGCCTGGTAGAGCGGATAGAGCGGCGCCGGGATGGTCGAGAAGGCGAGCGCCACGAGATAGACGACGGCGACCAGCCAGAAGGCGGCGCCGTGACGGGCCGACCCGGTGGGAGCACCGGTGGGGGCAGGCTTGGTCATCACGGTCATGAGCCGAGAGTGCGCCGCCCCAAGCATCGAGTCCAACGATGATCCATGCTGAGTAGCATCAGCATCCGTGATGGAACTGCGGCACTTCGAGTACTTCGTGGCCGTGGCCGAGGAACGCAACTTCACTCGGGCCGCCGCACGGCTGCACGTCGTCCAGTCCGGCGTATCGGCGGTGATCAAGGCGCTGGAGCACGAACTGGGCGTCACGCTGCTGGAACGCACTTCGAAGCGGGTGGCGCTGACCGACGCCGGGCAGGCGCTGCTGCCCCGGGCCCGGGCCGCGCTCGAGGCCGCCCAGGCCGCCCGCGACGCGGTCGACGAGGTGCGCGGCGGCCTGCGCGGGACCATCCGTGTGGGCACCCTCACGTCCATCCCGCTGATCGACATGGCCGGCCTGCTCGGCGAATATCACCGCCTGCACCCCGGCGTGACCCTGCGGCTCAGCGTCTCGCCGCGCGGCTCGCGAGGGCTCATGGAGATGCTGGCCGAAGGCGGACTCGACCTGGCGTTCGTCTCGTGGCCCGGCCGGCCGCCGGCCGGCGTCCATCTGCAGCAGGTCGATCACCGCCCGCTGGACCTCGTCCTGCCGATCGACCATCGGCTGGCCACGGCCGGCGAGGTGCACATCGGCGATCTGCAGGGGGAGCCGTTCGTCGACTTCCCGGCCGGATACGGCAACCGGATCGTGGTCGACCGGGCGTTCGCCGCCGCCGGCGTGCAGCGGCAGGTGACCATCGAGGTGACCGACATCAGCAGCGCGGCCGACTTCGTACGGGAAGGTCTGGGTGTGGCGATCGTTCCCCAGTTCGCCGTGCCCGACAAGAGCGGCCTGATCATCAAGCGGGTGGCCGGCGCCGAGCTGGTCTGGCCGCTCGGCATCGCCTTTCCGGCGCTGCGGCGGCCCAGTGCGGCCACGCGGGCGCTGCTCGCCCTGATCGACCGAAACGGTCCCACGAAGGCGGTTCGTCCGTAAACATGAGGAAATGGCGGAAGAACCCCAAGCCGAGTCGGTGCTGCAGTTCCGGCGGTTCGCGCTGGCCGTCTGCGTCATCGGCGTTCTTGTCCAGCTCGGCCTGACCGCGTACTACCTCGGCATGGGCCACAAGGCCCAGCCCCACCATGTGCCGGTCGGGCTGGTGGCGCCCGCGAGCCAGCGGGCCTCGGTCGTCAGCCTGCTGACCGAGAACGGCTACTTCAAGGTCACCGACTACGCGACGGCGGACGACCTGGAGATCGCGATCAAGCGCCGGGACGTCTACGGCGGCGTCGACATCACCGGCAACGAGCCGCACCTCTACGTGGCCAGCGCGGCCGGGGTCGCCGCCTCCACCCTGCTCAAGACCACGTTCACCACGGTTGTGCAGCAGCAGACCGCCGCCGCCCTGGCCGAGCTGGCCACCAAGGGCGACACCATGCCGGTCGCGCAGGCGGAGGAGCTGAACTCGCCGCCGCCGATCACCGACGTGGTGCCGCTGCCGGACGACGACGTCAACGGCGTGTCGCTGGGATATCTCACCCAGGCCCTGGCGCTCGGCGGCACGGTGGCGTCGATGGGTCTCGGCCGCCTGATCCCCCGTACGAAAAGATCCTGGCGCCGTGGCATCGCCCACGTCAGCATCCTGGCCGTCTACGCCGTGGCCTCGGCCGCGGTGATCCTGTGGTCGATGGGCTGGTTCGGCGTCGGCACCACGGCCGACCGCGGCGAGATGCTGGCCATCTTCTCGCTCATCTCGCTGGCCATCACCGCCTCCACCGCGGGCGCGGTCGCGCTGCTGGGACCGGCCGGCGCGCTGATCGGCGCGATGTACTTCACGCTGGGCACGGTGATCTCCGGCGCCAGCATCCTGCCCGAGTTCCTGCCCGCCTTCGGCCGGGTGCTCGGTGAGAACCTGCCGACCGGCGCCGGCGTACAGGCGGTCCGCGACAACCTGTACTTCCCGAACGCGGAGATCCGGTCGCACCTGATCGTTCTCGGCCTCTACGCCGGCATCGGCGCGCTGATCGTGCTGATCACGAACATGCTGCCGAACCGGAAGAACAGCACCTCGGAGGTCGAGCTGGAACTGGTCGAGCGTCTCGAGGGCTCCGAGCGCCGCGAGTCCGTCAACATCTAATCCGGCCGCCGCTGTGTCCGATCAAAGGCGGCATGTCCGTACGCACCAGGGTCCACGTCCCGCTCCGCTTCGCCGACGGCTTCACCGCCACCGCCGACGTGATCACCTTCACCGGCCTGGCCGACGGCAAGGAGCACCTGGCGCTTTTCTTCCCGTCCGCCGCGCCGTCGGACGTCCCGCTCGTGCGCCTGCACTCCGAGTGCCTCACCGGCGACGTCTTCGGCTCGGAGCGCTGCGACTGCGGCCCCCAGCTGCGCGAATCGGTCGAGCGGCTGAGTGTGACCGGCGGATATCTGCTCTACCTGCGCCAGGAGGGCCGCGGCATCGGGCTCTACGCGAAGCTCGACGCCTACGCCCTCCAGGACCAGGGCCTCGACACGTACGCGGCCAATCGCGCCCTGGGCCACGAGGACGACGAGCGTGACTACACGGCGGCGGCCCAGATGCTGGCCGACCTCGGCGTCACGGTGATCGACCTGCTGACCAACAACCCCGACAAAGCCCGTCAACTGCGACTGCACGAGATTGCCGTACGCCGGGTGCTGCCGACCCAGGTGCACGCGACCCCGGCCAACCGGCGCTACCTCCAGGCCAAGATCGACCACACGCGCCACACCATCCGACTTTAGATAGGCCCTCAGGTTTCGACCCAGGTGCCGAACAGGAGTGCGTGGGGATCGAGAGAGTGAACTCGCGCATCGCCGACATCCAGAGCCGGATGATCGCGTTACAGACCCAGCAGGCCGGCAAGACCGCACAGGCCCAGCCGACGACAACGCAGGGCGGCGGCTCCGGCGACGACTTCGCGGCCAAACTCCAGGAAGCCATGTCGGGCACGACGAACACGGCGGCCCGCTCCTACACCCTCAACAGCAAGGGCATCCCGACCGAGCTGGCCGCCTACGGCAACGGCAAGATCCCGGCGAACGCGCTCGAACAGGTGGGCAGCACGAGGCACAAACTGTGGGCACCGGCCGCGCAGGGCCTGAACCAGATGATCGCCGACGCGAAGCGCGAAGGCGTGACGATCGGCATCACCGACTCGTACCGGCCGTACGAGGAACAGGTGGATCTGGCCCGGCGGAAGGGGCTCTACTCGCAGGGTGGGCTGGCGGCGAAGCCGGGCACGAGCGAGCACGGCTGGGGCATGGCGACCGACCTCGATCTTGATTCGAAGGCCCAGGCCTGGATGCGCAAGAACGCTGACAGGTACGGCTTCTCGGAGAATGTGCCGAGGGAGCCGTGGCACTGGGAGTTCAAGCCGAAGACCGCATAGTCGGCCGCCGCTGGGCGCTGCTGCTGGGCCCGCCCACCCCAGGGGGAGCCGCCCGACGCCCATTCTCCGCGCACTTTCCAAGATCGTGCGGGCAGCCTGTGGACGGACCACAACTGTGGACAACGGGCGCGGGCCGGCGCGATCTGCTACACCCTGACGATCAGCTCGCCGTGCAGGAGCGACATCCAGCCGTCGGGGTCGGCCGACCACGCACGCCAGGCCTCGGAGATGCGGGCGAGGTCAGCCTCGGTGGCGGCGGCGGTCCGCAGGGCGGTGGCCGCCATGTCCGACTTCAGGATGCGGTCGGCCCACATGCCACCCCACCAGTCCCGGTCCTCCTGCGTGGCGAAGCACCACGTGCTCGACGTCGCGGTGACGTCGGCCAGGCCAGCCGCGTGGGCCCAGCCCAGCAGACGGCGACCGGCGTCCGGCTCCCCGCCGTTGCCGCGCGCCACCCGCTGATAGAGCGCCATCCACTCGTCGAGCTCGGGCAGCTCCGGATACCACGCGAACGCCCGGTAGTCGCTGTCACGCACGGCGATCACGCCGCCGGGCCGGGTCACGCGGCGCATCTCCCGCAGCGCCGCCACCGGGTCGGTGATGTGCTGGAGCACCTGGTGGGCGTGGACCACGTCGAACGAGGCGTCCGGGAAGTCGAGCGCGTGCACGTCGCCCACCGCGAAGTCGACGTTGGCCAGGCCGCGCCGGGCGATCTCGGCGCGGGCCAGGTCGAGCGCCTCCTCCTTGACCTCCAGGGCGGTCACCCGGGCCGGGGTGACGAGGGCCGCGAAATCGGCCGTGATGGTGCCGGGGCCGCAACCGATGTCCAGGACCGTGACGCCGGAGGAAAGATGCGGCAACAGGTATGCCGCCGAATTCTCTGCGGTGCGCCAGCGGTGTGAGCGCAAGACCGATTCGTGATGACCGTGCGTGTACGTCGCCATGCCACCGACGGTATGCCTGATGTCCCTCGATGTGGGACAAAAATCCCACGATACGGAACAAGGGCAAAGAACTGATTTCTCCGTACGCACGTCAGGCCGTACTTTTGTCGCCATGAGGATCGGCATTGTGGGCGCGACGGGACAGGTGGGCGGCGTCATGCGGCGCATCCTGGCCGAGCGTGCCTTCCCCGTTGAGCAGCTTCGTCTTTTCGCGTCCGCGCGCAGCGCCGGCCGCACTCTCCCGTGGGGCGACGGCGAGGTGACCGTCGAGGACGCCGCGACCGCCGACTACCGCGGTCTCGACATCGTCCTGTTCTCGGCGGGCAAGGGCTCCTCCAAGGAGTACGCGCCGCGTGTGGCCGAGGCCGGCGCCGTGGTCGTCGACAACTCGTCGGCCTGGCGGATGGACCCCGAGGTTCCGCTCGTCGTCTCCGAGGTCAACCCGGACGCGGCCCGCAACCGGCCCAAGGGCATCATCGCCAACCCGAACTGCACCACCATGGCCGCCATGCCGGTGCTGCGCCCGCTGCACGACGAGGCCGGGCTGGTCGCGCTGGTCGCCACCACCTATCAGGCCGTCGGCGGGGCCGGGCTGGCCGGCGTGGCCGAGCTCGACGAGCAGATCAAGAAGGTCGCCGACCGGGCCACCGAGCTGACCTTCGACGGGTCCGTCGTGGAGTTCCCGGCGCCGCGCTCGTTCGCCAAGCCGATCGCCTTCAACGTGCTGCCGCTGGCCGGCTCGATCGTCGACGACGGCTCGAACGAGACCGACGAGGAGCAGAAGCTGCGCAACGAGAGCCGCAAAATCCTCGATCTCCCGTCGCTGCTGGTCTCCGGCACCTGCGTACGGGTCCCGGTCTTCACCGGCCACTCCCTTCAGCTCAACGCGCGCTTCACCCGGCCGATCAGCCCTTCGCGGGCCCGCGAGCTGCTGGCGAACGCGCCCGGCGTCGAGCTGTCCGACGTGCCGACGCCGCTCGAGGCGGCCGGCCGCGACCCGTCGTACGTGGGCCGGATCCGCGCCGACGAGACGGTGGAGAACGGCCTGGCCCTGTTCGTCTCGAACGACAACCTGCGCAAGGGCGCGGCCCTCAACGCCGTGCAGGTGGCGGAGTTGGTGGCCGCCGAGCTCTGAGCTCCGCTTTCACGAACCGCCCCGGCCGGGTTACGGCCGGGGCGGTTTTTGTTGCGTACGCCTCATCCTCCATTGTGGAAATCTAGGACTTTTTGCCCGAATCGGTGGCGGATGGTCGGTTTGAGGTGCAGAGTGATTGCATGAACGACAGTGGGCCCGGCGGAGGCGGCTACTTCTGGTGCCTTCGCGACAGTCGGGTCGAGACCGGCGAGGACGTGTGTCCCGCCCAGTACCGGCTCGGCCCCTACGCCACGGCTGACGAAGCGACGCGGGCTCTCGAGACGGTCGAGAAGCGCAATGCCGATTGGGATGCCGAGGATGCCCGCTGGACCGGGGAGGTCAGCTAACAGCCGGCTCCGACGTCCCTGAGTCCAAGCCGGATCTTCGCAGTCTCCAGGCGGAGACGAGCCCGCAGTCATTCGCAAGGAGGAACACCCTGATGGCCGCTGCCAAAAAGGCCCCGACCAATCTCGCCACAAGAGCGGGCAAAAGCACCCTAACCGCCAAGCCAGCCCGGTCCACGAGCGCCCCGAAGCCACCCGCCGCCGGCACGCGCGCCACCACCGCGTCGGCGACCCGGAAGAGCGCCGCGCCGACGTCCCGGTCCGCCGCCACTTCGGCCACGCGATCGACGGCCGCTTCGGCCCGGTCCGCTGCGGGCAAGCCGGCCGTGACGAAGGCCGCCGCTTCGAAGAGCGCCGCCGTGAAGTCGACCGCCGCCGCGAAGACCGGCGCAGCGAAGATCGCCGCCGCGAAGGCGGGCGCGACGAAGACTGCTGCCGCGAAGACTGCCGCTGTGAAGACGGTGGCGCCGAAGCCGCGTAGTGCGGCGAAGAGCGTTGCCGCCAAGCCGGTGGCGGCGCGGGCGCTAGCCGCCAAGGGCGCCGGGCCGAAGGTGACCACAGCCAAGGTGGCGCCCTCCACGAAGGCGTCGAGGACGGCCGCGGCCAAGCCGGTCATGCCGAAGCCGGCGCCCCCGAAGCCGGGCGCGCCGAAGCCGGCCGCCGTGCGGGGCGCTGGAGCGAAGGCAGCCGTGCGGGGCGCTGGAGCGAAGGCAGCCGTACGGGGCGCTGGAGCGAAGGCAGCGACCTCGAAGACGAGCGCGGTGACCGGTTCCAAGGCGACTGCGGGCGCGGCGAAGGCGACCGGTTCCAAGGCTGGCGCGGTAAAGGCGACCGGTTCCAAGGCTGGCGCGGTGAAGAGTGCCACGACGAAGGCGGCCGGCTCGAAGGTGGCTGCCGTGAAGAACGTCAAGGCGGTCGCGCCGAAGCAGGCCGCGAAGCCGGTGGCGAAGTCCGCGGCGGCTAGCAAGTCGGCGGCGGCCAAGACTGGGGCGGTCAAGCCGGTCGGGAGCAAGGCGCCGGCGCGGGTTTCGGGGCGGACGGGGCTCACGGGAGCGGTGCGGGGTGCGGCGGCGGGTGAGGCCGTACGGCCGGCGCGTGCGGCCGGGGCCCGGGGTGGCAAGCGGCCGGTGACGCCGCGGCGTACGGCGGCGGCCATGGGAACCGGGCCGAACATGACTACCGCGTCGATCGACGACGCGGGATCGGCTCCGGCGGCGGACATGGAAGAGGACTTCGCCGCGGCGCCCGACATGGAAGTGGCTACCGAGTCCGGCGTTCGGCCGGCCAAGAGGGGTACGCCGAAGCGCGCGCGGACCACCGGCAAGGGCGCCGCTCCGGCCGGGTCGGCCCGGCCGAGCGCACGCAAGGCGGCCGGCGGCACGGCCCCCGCGAACAAGGCCGCCGCCAACACGGCCCCCGCGAACAAGGCGGCGACGCCGGCGCGAAAGGCGGCCACCAAGGCAACGACAGCCGCGGCGAAGAAGGCGGCGACGGCGAAGGCCACGACAGCCGCGGCCAAGAAGACGGCCGCGAAGGCGGTCACCGCTACCAAGGCCACTGCGGCGAACGCTGCCACCAAGGCGACCGGAGCGAAGGTGACCGCTAAGAAGGCGGCGGCCAAGGCTGCGGCCACGAAGGCGACGGCGGCGAAGGCGACCGCGGCGAAGGTGGCCGGCACGAAGGCGACCGCAGCGAAGGCGACCGCAGCGAAGGCGACCGCAGCGAAGGCGACTGCGGGGAAGGCGGCTGGCACGCGGGCGACAGCTGGCACGCGGGCGGCGGCTGGCACGCGGGCGATGGCTGGCACGCGGGCGACGGCGGCCAAGGCGACCGGGGCCACGGCGGGTGCGGCGGCGAAGAAGGCGGCCACCGCTCAGACGGCGGCGGCGAACACCGCTGCGGCCAAGAGCGCGGCCAAGAAGGCAGCCGAGTCGGCGCGGAAGATGGCGGGGCGTTCGTCCGAGGTGGCCAAGACGGCCAGCGCCAATGTCGGTGCGGCCAAGAGCGCGGCGTCGCGGAGCGCTGGTACGGCGCGGAAGACGGCCGGGCGGGCGGCGGAGACGGCGAAGACGGCCACAGCCAACGCGGCGGCGGCCAAGAGCGCGGCCGCTCGTTCCGCGCGGAAGGTCGCGGGGCGTGCGAGCGCGATCGGCGAGACGGCGATCGCGAACACGGCGGCGGCCAAGAGTGCGGCCTCACGCCGGGCGGCGTCGGCGAGCAAGGTCGCCGGCCTTTCCTCCTCGATGGAGGAGACCGCGGCCGCGAACACCGCCGCGGCCAAGAGCGCACGTGCCGGAACCGCTTCGGCCCGCAAGGCCACGGCCGGCGCGACCCGTGCCGGCGGCAAGGCGACCAGCGGCACAGCGGCCGACGGCAAGGCAACCCGCGGCACAGCGGCCGACGGCAAGGCGGCCGGCGGCAAGGCAACCCGCGGCACGGTGGCCGGCGGCAAGGCGGCCGGCGGCAAGGCAACCCGCGGCACGGCGACCGGCGGCAGGGCGGCCGGAGCCAAGGCCACGGCCAACGCCCGCGCGGCCAAGGTCGCGACAGCGGCCAAGGCGGCAACGGCCAGCACGGCGACAGCCACCCGCGCCACAAAGGCCACAAAGGCGACAACCGCAAAGTCCACGGCCACAAAGACCATGGGCACGAAGGCCGCAGCCACAAAGGCAACGGCCACGAAGGCCACGGGCGCGGGCACGGGCATCAAGGCCACGGCTGCCAAGGCGGGTGGCAGGAGCGCGGGCGCGGCCAAGAAGGCGGCGGCCAAGACCGCCGCCAAGGCGCCCGCGAAGAAGGCTGTCGGGACTGCGGCGGTGGCTACGGCAAACAAGCGGGCGGCCGCCTCCGCGGCTCCGCGGTCGGCTGTGGCCAAGGTTGCCGGTCTCAGTCCGGTGGTGGCCAAGGGCGGTAACCGTCCGGCGGCCGCGCCCTCCGCGAAGCGGTCGGCGGCCAATGAGACGACCGCGGGGCGGACCCGGGCCGCCAAGGCTACGAACACCCGCCAGTCCGGTCCGACTGCGAAGAACTCGTCCACCAACGCGTCCAAGGTTGCCAAGGCCACGACGGGCGCCGCCGCCCGCCGGGCCGCCGCCGGCAACACCCCGGCCGCGGACATGCTCGACGCCCGCCCGTCGACCGGCCGAAAGGTGGCCGCCAAGCGGGCGCGCTGACCGGGAACCGGCGAAAGGTGGCCGCCATCATGGCGCGCTGACCGGAAACCGGCGAAGGTGGCCGCCAACAGGGCGCGCTGACCGGAAACCGGCGAAAGGTGGCCGCCAACAGGGCGCGCTCACCGGAAAACCGGCTACTGGCGTGAAGCAGAGGAGGGCCGTGCCGTATGGCGCGGTCCTCCTCTCGCGTGTGGGCTGGTAGGAATGAGCCGTGCCGATCAGACGCGTGTGGGCTCCGGACATCGACTTCGCCGGGCTGCGGCGGGAGTTGAAGCTGCCGGGGGAGTTTCCGGCCGAGGCTCTGGCCGAGGCGGAAGCGGCGGCCGGGCGGTCCCTCGCGGCGGCGGCCGACCTCACCGATGTGCCATTTGTGACCATTGATCCGGCTTCCTCGCGGGATCTCGATCAGGCGATGCATCTGAGCCGGCACGACGGCGGCTACCGGGTGCTCTACGCGATCGCCGATGTCGCCTCCTTCGTGCGGCCGGGTGGGCCTCTCGAGGCCGAGACCTGGGCTCGCGGGCAGACCATCTACCTGCCGGACGGGCGGATCCCGCTGCATCCGCCCGTGCTCAGCGAGGGGGCCGTGAGCCTTTTCGCCGATGTCGAGCGGCTCGCCGTCGTCTGGACCATCGACCTCGACGCCGACGGCTCGATGACCGGCGTTCAGGTCGGGCGGGCCCGGGTGCGGAGCCGGGCCAAGCTCGACTACGCGGGCGTGCAGCGTGAGGTGGACGCCGGCACGGCCGCCGAGCCGTACGCGCTGCTGCCCGAGCTGGGCAGTCTGCTGGCCCGGCGGGCCGGTGAGCGTGGCGCCGTCAACCTGCCCCTGCCCGAGCAGGAGGTGGAGCGTGACGGTGACGGCTGGCGTCTGGTGCTGCGGGCGCCACTGCCGGTCGAGGAGCACAACGCTCAGATCTCGCTGCTGACCGGCATGGCCGCGGCCGATCTGATGCTGCGCGGCGGGATCGGGCTGCTGCGGACCATGCCGCCGCCGAAGCCCGAGGCGGTCGTGAAGCTTCAGGCCGCCGCGAAGTCGCTCGGGGTGCTGTGGCCGGGCGGCGCGCCCGTCGGTGAAGTTGTGGCCACGGCCGATCCGGCCACCCCGCGCGGTGCGGCCTTCCTCGAGCAGGCGGCCGACCTGCTGCGCGGGGCCGCCTACACGGCCTTCGACGGTGCGGCGCCGGCTCTGACCGGGCACGGCGGGGTCGGTTCGCCGTACGCCCATGTCACCGCCCCGCTGCGACGGCTGGCCGACCGCTACGCCACCGAGGTCTGCCTGGCCCTCGCGGCCGGCGCGCCGGTGCCGGACTGGGCGCGGGAGGCCCTGCCCAAGCTGCCGAAGGTGATGGCCGACTCCGACCGGGTGGCCGGCTCGGCCGACCGGGCCGCCGTCGACCTGGCCGAGGCCGTGCTGTTGCGGGGGCGGGTCGGTGAGGTCTTCGCGGCCGGCGTGCTCGACGCCGACGGGACCATCGCCATCGACGACCCGGCCGTGCGGGCCCGCTGCAAGGGCGGCCTGCCGGTCGGCACGCGGGCCCAGGTGCGCCTGACCCTGGCCGACCCGGCCACCCGCAAGGTTCAGTTCGAGCCGGCCTGACTCACTTCCGCAGGCCCTCGATGAGGAAGCCGATCATCTGCCGGGCGTCGTAGCCGTCGTCGCGGCCGGCGCCGATGCAGAGGTTGCCGACGCCGCGCAGCAGCCCGACCGGGTTGACGCCGGGCACGATCTGGCCGGCCGCGGTCGCGGCGTCCACGATCTCGGCGCAGACGGGCACGAGACGTTCCAGGAAGTACGCGTGCAGGTCGCCCGCGTTCAGCGCCTCGGGCAGCCCGTGCTTCGTGACGAGGAAGTCGGCGAACAGGTCGATCCAGCGGCGCAGCGCTTCGTGCGGCGACGCGCTGGCCGCCAGCAGCTCGGGGCCGGCCGCCGCGCACTCCTCGACCTGGTGCCGGAACACCGCCACGATCAGGTCGGAGCGGGCCGGGAAGTGGCGGTAGATCGTCCCGACGCCCACTCCGGCCTTCGCGGCGATGTCGCGCACGGGCGCGTCCACGCCCGATTCCACGAACGCGGCCGCAGCCGCGTCGAGCAGGGCCTTCTCATTCCGCCGGGCGTCGGCGCGCTTCGTCACAGTCACTCTCCTTGCTAACCGGAACTAGGTTCCGTATCGTGGCTATCGGAACAAGGTTCCGCTTGTTCATGATGTCAGAGCAGGAGCCCCTATGAACACCATCGTTTCGGTCAAGCCGGTCGTCATTCCCGGTGAGAACCTTCTCGTACGGGTCACCGCGCCGGCCGAGGGTGACGATCTGCCGGTCGTGGTCTTCTCGCACGGCTTCGGCGAGTCCCTCGACGGGTACGCCCCGCTGGTCGACCACTGGGCCGCGAACGGCTTCGTCGTGGTCCAGCCGACTCACCTCGACTCGCGCACCGTGGCCCTGCCCGCGGACGACCCCCGCACGCCGCTGATCTGGCGGCTCCGCGTCCAGGACCTCTCCCGGGTCATCGACGCGCTCGACCTGATCGAGAGCGTCGTCCCCGGCACGATCGACCGCGGCCGCGTCGCCGTGGCCGGCCACTCGTGGGGCGCGCAGAGCGCCGGCATGCTGCTCGGCGCCCGCGTCGACGGCGACGACTTCGCCCTGCCGGACGTCCGGGTCAAGGCGGGCGTGCTGTTGGCACCGGCCGGCCGGGGTGGCCTCACCCCGTTCGCCGCGGAGCACTTCGCCTTCATGAAGCCCGACTTCTCCACGATGACCACGCCGGCCCTGATCGTCGCCGGTGACAACGACCAGTCGGCCCTCACCACGCGCGGCCCCGACTGGTTCACCGACGCCTACTTCCAGAGCCCGTCCCCGAAGGCCCTGCTCACCCTCTTCGGCGGCGAGCATTCGCTGGGCGGCATCACCGGATATCGCGTCACCGAGACCACCGACGAGAGCCCCGAGCGCGTCGCTCTCATCCGTGGCGTCAGCACTGCCTATCTGCGCGCGGCCCTGGGCATCGACCCGTCGGCCTGGCCGGTCGAGCCGGACGAGCACGGCAAGATCGAGTTCAAGTAGCCGGTCATGCTCGATGCCGGCCGAGCCACTCGGTCGCGAAGTCGACCAGTGACCGCTGGGGCATGAGGCGGGACTCGGCGTTGCCGACCGTGCCCAGCCGCACGGTGGACGCCGCCTCGTAGGCGTCGCCCAGCTCGGCGAAGTCGGACGCGTCGGCCACCGGCGCCGTCCAGGTGACCCAGCGGCCGGCGCCGGACGGATCGCGGACGGCGGCGCCGTGGACGGCCGTCGTGGGCCGGGCCTGGCGGCACTCGGCCAGGTGCAGCGACGTGTTGCGGGCGTGGCCGCAGCCCAGCAGCAGAACTTTGCCGTTCGCGCGGTAGACGGCGCCCAGCGGTGAGCCGTCGCCGAGGCCGTCCTCCAGAGGATGGGCGCCGCCGATCTCCTCGGCCCGGGCGCCCAGCGCGGCGAACGACACCTGCGGGTGGCTGCTGCGCCGGGCGCCGGGCCAGGCCCGTACGACCTCGGGCAGAACGCCCATCCACTGGCTGGGGGTGCGGGCCGGGTCGAAGCCGGGGCTCTGCTCCCGGAGCACCGGCCACCACTCGGCCGGCACGGGCGGGTTCTCCCACTCGGCCGGGTCCGAGTTGACCGGCGTGTGCGTGGGCACGACCAGGGTCCCTTCGGGACCGAGGACATCGAGCATTGCCTGTACGACTGCCTGGACGCCCCCGGCCACCGAACCGACCGCCCGCATCGACGAATGCACGAGCACCGTGTCGCCGGCGGCCAGCCCGAGCTCGCGGAGATCGGCGGTCAGGGTGCCGGTGGTGTGCGGGAGTGGCTGCGTCATGCGGTCATTGTGGCGGCGGGGGTGGATAACCCCCGGACCGGGTCGGATGGTTACCGGCTTATCGGCCGGCGTCGAGCTGCCTAGCGTCGAAGAGGTGATCGAACTACGTGAACTGAGCAAACGCTACGGCGGGCGGGCCGCCGTCGACGGGCTGAGCGTCCGGGTCCAGCCGGGCGTGGTGACCGGGTTCCTCGGCCCGAACGGGTCCGGGAAGTCGACGACGATGCGGATGATCCTGGGGCTCGACGCCCCGGATCATGGTGAGGCTCTGGTGGGCGGTGTGCCGTACGCCCAATCGCTGTGGCCTTTGAAGACTGTGGGAGCGCTGCTCGACGCGGGGGCCTTCCATCCGGGGCGCAGCGCCCGGGCGCATCTGAGGGCGCTGGCCGCCAGCAACGACATTCCGGGCTCGCGGGTCGAGGAAGTGCTCGGCATCGTCGGGCTGTCCGGTGTGGCGGGGCGCCGGGCCGGGACGTACTCGCTCGGCATGCGGCAGCGGCTCGGCGTCGCGGTGGCGCTGCTCGGTGACCCGGGCGTGCTGCTGCTCGACGAGCCGGTCAACGGGCTCGATCCGGAGGGCATCCGCTGGATCCGGGAGCTGCTGCGCGGGCTCGCGGCCGAAGGGCGGACGGTGTTCGTGTCGAGCCACCTGATCGCCGAGATGGCGCTCACCGCCGACCGGCTGGTGGTCATCGGGCGCGGGCGGCTGCTGGCCGAGACGACGGTGGCCGAGCTCGCGGCCGGCGGCGACAGCCTCGAGGACGCGTTCTTCCGGCTCACCGAGCAGGCCACCGACTATGAGGGGAAGACGTCATGAGCGGGTACGGACTGCGGCACGCGTCCCGGATGGAACGGATCAAGCTGGGCAGCGTCCGGTCGACGTGGTGGCTGGCGATCGCGGCGGTGGTCGCGATGGCCGCGGCCGGCGTGGGAGTGGGGCTCGGATATCGGTCGCACACGCCGGTCGCCACCGCCGCCCAGATCCTGAACAACAGCCTGGGCGGGGCGATCCTGGCCCAGCTGCTGCTGGGGGCGCTCGGCGTGCTGGCGATGACCGGCGAATACGGCACCGGGATGATCCGCTCGACGGTGGCCGCGGTGCCCCGGCGCCGCATCGTGCTGGCCGCGAAGGTCGTCGTGTGCGGGGGAGCGGCCCTGGCCACCGGGCTGATCGCGAGCTTCGCGGGCTATCTGGGCGGGCAGGTGGCGATCCGTGGAACGGCCATCCCGGCCGCCTCCCTGTCCGACCCCTCGATCCTGCGGCCGGTGGTGCTGACCGGGGTCTACCTGGGGGCCACGGCGCTGATCGGGGTCGGCCTCGGGACGATCCTGCGGCACTCGGGTGCGGCCATCGGCACGCTGTTCGGGCTGATGTTCGTCCCGATGATCGTGATCGGGTTGTTCGGGGAGAGCGGCATCGCGGTCGGCCGGTTCGTGCCGCTGCTGATGCTGCTCAACTCGATCGCGGTCACCTCGCCGATCCCCGGGCTGTTCTCCGGCGGGGTCAGCGTGCTGCTGATGTGCGGCTACGCGGCGGTGATGATCGTGGCCGGCGGCCTGCTGCTGCGTTACCGCGACGCGTGACCGGCGACAATGGTCGGATGACGGCCCTGCGCCGAGTGGTGTTCTGCGTCGCCGGCGTGATCAGCGCGGTCGCGATCCTGGCCGTGCCGGCGATCGTGCCCGGCCTGGCCGTGCTGATCCTGTGGGCGACCGGGGCCCTGGCCGAGCAGCCGGCGCCGGTCGTCGCCCCGGTCTTCCTGGTCCTGTTCCCGCTGACCCTCGCGCTCCTGGTCGCGGCGGCCACCTCGTTCGGGCGCGCGACGGGAGCCGTGCACCGCGGGCTCGCCCGCCGGTTGCTCGGCGAGCACGTGGACGCCCCGCCGCCCCGCCGGTCGAGGCGGATCTCCGACGGGCCGGGCTGGCGGGCCCTCGGCTACGGCGTGCTGAAGGTGCCCCTGGCCATCCCCGAGGGCTATGGCGCCTTCTGCTACGTGTTCGGCGTGGTCAACCTCAGCTATCCGTTGTGGTGGCCGCTGTTCCGCAACCATCCACCGGGCACCACCCTCGGGCCGGTGTGGGCGCTGACCCCGTTCGGCATGATCAGCACCCGCACGTTCGCCGGCACGTTCCTGATCGCCGCCGCCGGTCTGGCCATGCTGCTGGTGGCGCCGTGGCTGACGCGGGCCGGTCTGAGTCTCGACCTGGCCGCGATGCGGCGGCTGCTCGGACCGGGCCGGCTCACCGAACTGCGGGTGAGCCGGGCCCGGGCCATCGACGACGCGGCCGCCATGATGCGCCGGCTGGAACGGGATCTGCACGACGGCGCCCAGATCCGGCTGGCCACCCTGGCCATGAATCTCGGCATGGCCACCGAGAAGCTCGGCGCCGACGGCCCGCCCCCCGACCTGGAGCAGGCCCGCGAACTGGTCGCGCTGGCCCACCGGGGCGCCAAGGAGGCCCTGGCCGACCTGCGCGACCTGGTGCGCGGCATCCATCCGCCGGTCCTCGACAACGGCCTCGGCGACGCGCTGGCCACCCTGGCCGGCGGCAGCGCCATCCCGGTCACGGTGCGCGTCGACCTGCCCGTGCGCCCGGCCCCGGCGATCGAGACCATCGCCTACTTCTGCGCGGCCGAGCTGCTGGCCAACGCGGCCAAGCACAGCGGGGCGAGCAGGATCGACCTGTCCGTGGGCGGGCGCGTGAAGCTGACCGTGGAGGACGACGGTGCCGGCGGGGCCGACCCGGACGGCCCCGGACTGTCCGGCCTGGCCCGCCGCATCTCGGTCGTGGACGGCCGGATGAGCGTGACGAGCCCGCCCGGCGGACCGACCCGGGTCGAGATCGAACTGCCCACACACGTATGAACGGGGGAATGTCCATGCGGGTGGTGATCGCGGAGGATGCCGCGATGATGCGCGAGGGCCTGGTCCGGCTCCTCACCGACCGCGGCTTCGAGGTCTGCGCCGCGGTGGCCGACGCGGAGGCGCTGCGCGCGGCGATCGCCGCCGCCGTGCCCGACGTGGCCATCATCGACATCCGCATGCCGCCGACACACACCGACGAGGGCCTGCGCGCCGCCATCGACATCCGCCGCGACCATCCCACGGTCGGCGTGCTGGTCTTCTCCCAGTACGTGGAGACCCGCTACGCGACCCGCCTGCTGGCCGACCGCCCCACGGGCGTCGGATATCTGCTGAAGGACCGGGTGGCCGACGTGGCCGATTTCGTCGACGCCCTGACCCGGGTCGCCTCCGGCGGCACCGCCCTCGACCCGGAGGTGGTGGGCCACCTGATGCGGGCCGGCCGGGAGACCACCGGCATGGCCACCCTGACCCCACGCGAGCGCGAGGTCCTGGCCCTGATGGCCGAGGGCCGCTCCAACGCCGGCATCGCGGCCGCTCTGGTCATCACCCCCGGCGTCGTGGAGAAGCACGTCGCGAACATCTTCACCAAGCTCGACCTGCCCCCGTCCGACACCGACAACCGCCGGGTCCTGGCCGTCCTCCGTCACCTCGGCGGCTGAGCCCACCATTCGAGGTTGGCCGGAACATGCGACAGAGGCTCGATCAGTTCCCAGCCCTCGACGATCAGCCCGTCGGCCAGGCGCCAGATCTCGATGACGGCGATCTCGGCGCCGCCGGCGGGCAGGCCGCGCCGCGAATGGACGACGACGTGGTCGCCGTCGGCCAGCAGATGGGTGATGGTGACGCGCATGCCCGCCAGCGGGGCCTGGGCCTTGCCGAGGGCGGCCAGCCACTCCTGCTTGGTCGAGGTGATCGGGCCGGGGCGGTGGTGGCGGAAGTCGTCGCTGAGAGCGCGGGCCACGACGTCGACGTCGCCGGTCTCGACGAAGCCGGTCAGGGTGCGCTCGACAATGCTCTTGTTGGTCATGGGCACCAGTGTTTTCGGCACGTGCCGGCTTGTCGATGAAACGGCATGTCATGGCGTACGTCGCCAGAATGCGTACGCTCCATCGACGTGGACACGGTCGGGGAGCACCTGCGGCAGTGGCGGCAGCGCCGGGGACTCAGCCAGCTCGACCTGGCCATCGCCGCCGACGTGTCGGCGCGGCACATCAGCCTGGTCGAGACGGGAAAGTCGCGCCCCAGCGCCGACATGATCCTGCGGCTGGCCGAGCAGCTCCACGTGCCGCTGCGCGACCGCAACCGGCTGCTGCTGGCGGGCGGGTTCGCGCCCCGCTACCAGAGGCGCCCGCTGGACGACGCGGCACTGTCGGCGGCCCGGGACGCGGTGCGCAGGGTGCTGCGCGCGCACGAGCCGTACCCGGCCCTGGTCTTCGACCGGGGCTGGAACATCGTCGAGACCAACCGGGCGGTCGAGCCGTTCCTGGCCCAGGCCGACCCCGCACTGCTGAGCCCGCCGGTCAACCTGGTGCGGCTGGCCCTCGACCCGCGCGGCTTCGCCCCCATGATCGTCAATCTGGGCGACGTACGGTCGGTGTTCCGCACCCGCATCGGCCGCCAGCTCGCGACGGCGCCCGATCCCGAGTTGACCGCCCTCTACGAGGAACTGCTGGCCACAGCCCCGGGCCCCCGCGTCGACGCCGACGTCCTGATCCCCATGATCCTGCGCGTCGACGGCCGCGAACTGCGCCTGTTCTCGACCATCACCACGTTCGGCACCCCACTCGACATCACCCTCGACGAGGTCGCCATCGAGTCCTACTACCCGGCCGACGACGAGAGCGCCGCGTATTTCACCGCGAGGCAATCATGACGACCGCTCCTTGATCCTTGACCTGATCCGCGGCTCGCCCCCTCCCGTGAGCGGGCCGGTGTGCTGTCCGGCGGCGAGTCGGGTTGCGATACGTCACCGCATCACAGCGCTTGCGATCACCTTCCACCCGGACGCGGCAGCTCATCGAGGAGGCGCAAAGCGATCAGTTTCTCAGCGATGGGGATGCCGACAATGAGAGCAAGAGCCCACGCGGTGTGTGACGGAACCTCGGACACCAATGGGGCGGACACGAACAGGACGCTTGGGTTCCTGCCCTCGGAGGCCATCGCGGCGAGGCGGGGCGGCGGCGGTGGGCGCTTGCGTGGGTCGGACCGCGGCCGTGGCGGGCTCGTCGAGTACCGGTCAGCGCAGAACGGGTCGGCTGAACGGGCCGTGGTGGGGTGGTGGTGGGTGTCGTTAGCTTGCCAGCGTGGGGGCGGGGTCGAATGTTGCCTTGACCGCGGCTCTGCTGGCCTGGGTGCTGGCGGTGCCGCTCTGGTATGTGAGCAAGTTCGTCGTCGTGATCGCGCATGAGGCGGGGCATGCTCTGCTGGCTGTTCTGCTCTTCCGGGCGGTCAAGGCGATCCGGTTCGAGCGCACCGGCGCCGGGTCGACCGAGCCCAAAGAGGCGCTGCCGTGGCTGGTGGACATCTTCGTGACCATGGCGGGCTATCTGGGGCCCTCGATGTTCGGGCTGGCCGGAACCTGGATGCTGCTGCACGGGCACATCGACGGGGTGCTGTGGGCCAGCCTGGCCTTTCTCCTGCTCATGCTCATCGCGGTGCGCGGGATCGTCGGGTGGCTGATCGTGCCGGGGCTGATCGTGCTGGTCTGGATGATGGCGACCAAGGCCGACGGGCCGGTGCAGGAGCTCTACGCGCACATGTGGGTGTGGCTGCTGCTGATCGGGGCGGTGCAGCGGATGCTCGTCTTCATGACGTGGCGGGACTACACCATCGAAGGGGGCGACGCCGACGTGCTGCGGCGGCGGACGCTGGTGCCGCGGGAGATCTGGGCCGTGGTCTTCCTGGCCGCCACCGTCGTCGCGCTCGTCTGGGGTGGGGGGCTGCTCCTGCGGAATGCCTGAAGCTTTCGTTGCAGGACAGCCCGGCAGCCGCGGCAGAGAGGCCGGGACGCGCCTGCCCGGGCCCGACGGAGCGGGCTCGGGTCCAGGATGCGTACGTCTAAGTGATGCGTACGTCTAAGAGATGCAGGCGCAGACGATCAAAGCCGCACCGAAGTGCGAAGCGGCGCTGACCAGGGCGCCGCCGTGGCGCTCGGGGGTGCAGATGACCTCGCCGAGCTTGCCGGGGGTCATCCAGTCGAGGACCAGGAAGGCCAGGCCCATGATGCCGATGCCGATGATGCCGAACAGGACCGTGGAGGCGAGGCCCTGGCCGAAGTCGGAGTAGCTGGTGAAGATCGCCGTGGTGACGATGGCGGCGATGCCCAGCTGGTTGGCCGCCAGCAGCAGCGAGGCGTTGGGGTTGCGCTCCACGAAGATCAGGTCGCGCAGCTTGCCGGGGGTGAGCACGTCGATGAGCAGGTAGCCGACGGCCATGAGGCCGATGCCGACGATACCGAAAACGATGCTGCGGCCAGCACCTTCCAACAGATCCTCGAGCACGGCCTCTCCTTCACGTGATGTCAGGAGAGACCGTACAAGAAGGCGTCTACATAACTACAGCGCGCCCAGGTAACGCTGCCGCTCGTAAGGGGTGACCTCGCGGCGGTACTGCTCCCACTCGGCCCGCTTGTTGCGCAGGAAGTGGCGTTCGTCTTTGCCCACCTGCGCTGACTCGACCCTATACGCCATTGACCTGCTAGCGGAGCCGTCGCCGTCTGGCGTCATTTGTCAGCGTTGGCTACCCCCGGGCGGCCCACAGGCGGCCCCGCACGGCGGAAGCCGGCGTGTGCAACGTTGATGGACCATGTCGTGCTGTTGCCCACGGATCGTGTCATTACAAGCTAGTTTTGGTCTTGGGCAACATCGCCAGTCACCCATAGACTCTCGTCTTACAAGAGGGAGCCTTGGGCAAGGGGGAGATGCGTGTCGGAGCGTCGTTCTACACCCAAGCGAATTGATCCGAATGCTTATAACGCTCTTGCTGATGCACTGGCCGTTGTCGTGTGGAATAAACCAGCTTTTGCCCGTTTAGTGCGTGGCCTTTTGCGGGACGCGCCTGAGCTGCTCACTTCCCTAGACTTCACCAATGAAACGAAACGAGAATCAGCCGGCCGGCTTGTCGACGCTCTGATGGCCAATGAGCATCGTTATCAAGAGGTCACGTTATCGATCATGCTTACACTAGCGAAAATGGATTCCTTCCCGAACCTGGAGATCCAACGAGACCGGGAGGAGAAGTTGGAATCCGCTAGGTTCGCTGTTGCTCAACTTCAGGCTTGGACCCGGCGACATGGATCTGAAATTGAGGAGTGGGAGCGCAACGCGAAGCAGCGGGAGCAGGCTGCACGCGAAAACGAACGTGTAAGGAATTTTTCCCAGACACTTGAGCAGCTCAAGGATCAATTTATGACCTTGAGTGCAAGCGCTGATCCCCACGGGCGGGGCATCGAGTTCGAGCGCTTCCTGAATCGACTATTCGGTCTCTTCGATCTGGAGCCGCGTGCGTCCTACTCGCTTGCGCGTGAGCAAATCGACGGCGCATTTTCGTTCGACACCGATGACTATATTTTGGAGGCGAAGTGGTGGAACAGGCCAGTAGGAAGAGACCAGGTAGATATTTTTGCGGGGAAAATTCGACGCAAAGGAAGGAACGCGCTCGGCTTGTACATTAGCGTCAACGACTTCACAAGTGACGCACGCGAAGAGTATGAGCACTCCACTCCGTTTATCACTATGACAGGAGAAGACCTTTACTACATTTTAGACGGCAGGCTCCGTCTAGACGATGCCTTGCGCCTTAAGAAGCGTCATATGAACGAGACAGGAAATTGTTATATGCCGCCAAGGGAGATGCTTTAAAGGATCGTCCCGTTCTTCTCGATTGCAACACAACGCTGGAAAAGCGCTCCCGATCCTCGGTGGTCTAGGCTGACCGTGCGCACCAGCTCAAACCCCTGCTTAAGATAGTAGGTATGGAGTGATGCGTTTGTCCGCCACGCATCAAGTCGAAGCCATCGTTTACCGCGCTCGGCAGCGACGGCTTCCGCATAGTCCAACAGCTTGCCGCCTACATTCATGCCGGCCATGAACCGATCGACGACCATCCGGTGGACGTAGAGGGCATCAGATGGCAAGTCCTCGGGCATCCAAAACTCGGGATCGGCAAATCCGTCGACCGTCATCATTCCTATTGGCTGCCCCGTAAGGTAGGCGACGTAGCACTCTCCCTCCCTAATCGATTGCACAACTCTCTTGCGGATCTGCTCGGGTGTATTCGTTGCCCACTGGTCCGTGCCCTTTTGTGCCAGCCAGGCTTGCGCTTGACCGTATAGATGTACTAGCGATTCAACATCGTCTTCGGAGGCAAGGCGTACTCGAAGTCGCCCCATCACTTCGCCGCGTCTATTCCGCCGCGCTCGTACACGATGACATGACGGTCGCCTGGTAGAACGTTTACGACGACGCGTACCGGCGTGCCGTCTGGGCACAGCCCGGTGCATATATGGCAAGCAATCGGCGTGCCGGGACCCAGATCGAGCCTCCGGATCTCGTCGGGCGTGGGCATCCGCACATAAATCTCGTCCAGTGCGCGTACCTGTGGATAGCCGTTCTCCGCCAAGACCTGATTAGCGCCTCTCGCGATGTCTGCCGGTCGCATAATTTCAGTGTCTTGAACGAACTTCAGCGGATAGTAGCTGTCGTTAGTGTGGAACGGCTCACCGTCAAGGTAGCGGACACGTCTACGAACAGCGGCCAATTCACCGTCGGCCAGCTTAAGGCGCTTCTTGACGTCCGCTGGCGGTTCGACGATTGACACTTCGATCGTTTGCTGAGGCTCTCGTCCTTCAGCCGAATGGTCGGCCATGAACCGATCCATTTCAGGCGTCACAGGTTGCGGCCGGAACTCTTGCTGAGGCCGGTAAAAGAGTGGTTCGCGCAGTCGGACGAAGTACCCGCGAGGCGCTTTCGGAACGATCAGCCCCTCGTTCACGAGGGCTAGCAACGCCTGCCGCACCGTGGCGCGTGCTACCCCGTACTGAGAGGTGAGGTCAGCCTCAGTGGGTAGCTGGGTGTCAGGTTGATACGTGCCGTCGGAGATCTTGGATCGCAAGTCTTCCGCGATTTGAGCCCACACGGACGTCCTGCCTTGCCTGCTCACGGCCATGCCGTCACCTTCCCTGCCGATCTTTGTCTAGACAGCTTAGGCAGAATCCCTTGACACCGCATCAGGCCGTCTGGCACCTTCAGCACATCGGTATTGTCTAGTCAGTACAGACAGGCTATCCGGTAGAGCCGGCCGGGCTCCGACACGGCGGACGTGGCTCAAGAGCTGCACCGTTCGTGATCGTCCCGCCGAGCGCTTGTTGGTTGAGAACTGGATAGCGGGCCGTGACCTCCCCGTAGCCGTATCGAACGGTCGAAAAGGTCAACGCGTGTCGCTCAGGTCGGCACATCCCTTCCCTGATTTCCGCTGGTCAGCGCGGCAGTAGCCGCTGGTTGGTGCCGCGCTGACCCCTTTCTTGGAGGACACCCCGTGGGGGACCACTTCGACGAGCCGACCGCCGCCGACCTGGCCGCGATCGAGACCGAACAGCCGTTGATCGACGCTGAAATGGCGTGGCTCGACGCCGAGATCAGCATGTTGACCGCCGACGAGCGCGGCGGCACGAGCGAGATGGACCGGCAACGGCTGCGCCGGACCGAGTCCCGCGTCATCCGCGAAACCCTCGCCTACGTCGCCCGCCGACACGCCCGCAGCACCGACCCGCGCCGCGCGGCCTGATGGCCCGCGTCCGGGCCGCGTTCCACGACCCGGACGGCGACCGGTACGGCATCCCCACCTTTTGGTGGCGGGGTGCCCCGGACGGCTACGCCACGCGCCGGCAACTGCGTGAACGCGGCCTGTGCCCCGGCCGACAGCCGATCGCCGCACAGATTCTGTGGCGTGGCGTCGGCGGTATCCGAGCCGCCTACCTCTACCGCCTCGATCTGGCCCGGCCCAAGCGTGTCGCCACCCCGGCTGTGCTCGCTGCTCTGGCCAAGGCCATGCGAGCGCGTCGCACCTGCCCGACCTGCCGCCGCGTGCGGCCCTACGTCATCCCGCGCTCGCTCGGCGAGTGTCTTTCCTGCGCATCCCTGGAGGCCGCCGCATGACCGCCCCGACCACCACCCGCAGCGCCTACCCGGCGACCGTCGAAGAGCTGCTGCCCAAGGCCATCGAGCTGACCAAGACCCTTGGCGGAGAGCTGCCGTCGCGGAATCGCTTGATGAAGGAATTCAAGATCGGCGGGCCGAAGGCGAGCGACCTGCTTATCGAGCTGGGCAGACTCGCCGAGCGTGACCAGAACGTCAAGGACACCTACGCGGCGCTCCAAATCCGCGGAACCCTCGCCCCTCGGCCGGCGCTTCACCTGGTGCCCGAGACGCCCGACGCGCCCGAGCCGGCCGACGACACGGCGACGCCTGATGAGGTCGCAGCCGTGGCCACGCCGGTCACCCCGGCGACCGCCCCGACGGCTTCCACGGCTCCCGCAACCCCGGCCGCCGACAGCGACGCCGTGACACGGCTCAAGCGGCTCGGCTGGGCCGTGCGTGCGGTGTTCGTGCTGGGCATCGCCGCGTCGCTGGCCGGCAACGTGCTGCACGCGGACGACAACATGATCAGCCGGGCCGTGTCGGCGTGGTCGCCGCTGGCGCTGCTGCTCACGGTCGATCTGATCTCGCGGGTTCCGGCGCGGCGAGGTATCGCCTCGGTGGCCCGGTTGATCGCTACCGGGGTGATCGCGGGGATCGCCGCGTGGGTGTCGTACTGGCACATGGTCGGTGTGGCCGTTGAGTACGGCGAGACGGGCGCGTCGCCCTACCTGCTGCCGCTCAGCGTCGACGGTCTGATCGTGGTCGCCTCGATCAGCCTCGTCGAGATCGGCGGTCGCATCCGATCCCTGATCGACACCAAGTCCTAGATCCGCCCGACGGCCCGGCCCCAAGCCTGCAAGCACGAGCCGGACCGTCGGTCACCCCATCCAGTCACCAGACCTTTGGGAGGTCACCAGTATGGCAAGCAACCAGTTCAGCGCCAGCCCGGCCGGTAGCGAGCGCAGCGCCGCTGAGATCCGCCGGGCGCAGGACGCCGCCCGTGCCGCCGACGCCAAGCGGCAGAAGGCCGCTGTCGCCGCCGGCCCCGGCCGCCGCTCGATCGGCGGGTGATGACCGTGGGTCTGAAGAAGAAGACCTTCGCCATCGACCTCGACAGGCGGGACCGCTACGTGGTCATGGAGGAGTCCGGGACCAAGGGCGGCCTCTACTACGAGGGCACCACCAAGCGCCGCTTCGGTCTCGGTGACTCCATCCGCACCTTCCGCAAAGGCCGCTGACCGTCTCCGTCGCGAAACCCGTTGCAGGACAACGGGTTCCGCGTGCGGTGGCCGCCAGAGTGGCGGCAGGAGAGGAACGCCGATGGCCAAGCGAGTGCCGAACACGATCACTGACCAGCAGTGGGCCGACCTGCGTCAGCGCGCGGAGAGTGTCGCTCCGCCACTGCTCAGCGCCGAGGCCACCCGTCGCCGGAAGGCGACCCTTGCGCAGAAGCGCAAGGCCGATCAGAACTGACCGACCGCAGAAACACTTGATCTTAGGAGATGCGCATGGGTAGGAAGCCCACCGTCAACATCGCTTCCGGCAACGACACCGTAGCTGTGCAGGCCGGACAGGTCGGCTCGGCCGGCCGTAGCAAGGACCCGAAGACGCCGAAACCGCCGGCCGGCAAGGGCCGCGTGACGAACGTGGTCAGCGGTAACGCCCGCGTCGGTGTGCAGACCGACGGCGTGATCGGCGACATCACGATCTCGTTCTAGAGCCGCCCGGCGGCACGGCCTCAGCCTCGCAAGCACGTGCCGTGCCGCCGGTCCTCACCCCGCGTCCCATCGACACAGGAGAGGGGACCTCATGGTCCCGCAGGACACCCCGCGCACCTACACCCACCCCGACGTGTTCACCCGAGGTCTCGCCGAGGGATGGGCCGACCCGCAGACCGATCCGACCCGCATCGACTGGCCCACGCGGCAAGCTACCGCCGCAATCCCGTTCGAGATCATCGACGGCCGGCCGGTCAACCCGTGCCAGAGCACCGGCATCCGCTACGGCCGTAACGAGCTGGGGCACTGGGGAGAAGCCCTGGCCGCCGACGCGGTTGTCACCGCCACCGACGGCACCGGTACTCGCTGGCTGCTGCTGATCGAGCGCTCCGACGGGCACGGCTGGGCACTGCCCGGCGGGTTCGTCGACCCCGGTGAGACCCCCCTCGACGCGGCTGTCCGCGAGCTGCGCGAAGAGACCGGCGTCCGTGTCAACGGCGCGGACCCTTGGGCGCGCGCTATGCCGCCTCGGTACGTGCCCGACCCGCGCGCCTCGGATGAGGCGTGGATGGTCACCGTCCCGGTCCGCATCGACCTCGGCCGGTTCGACAGCCTGTCGGAGTTCCCCCAGCCGCGCGCCGCCGACGACGCGGCCCGCGCGGAATGGATCCCCGCGCGCACCTACGAATCTCTGCTCAACTGCCTGCACGGCAACGTCGGCGGCCAACTCTTCCCGGCTCACCGGGAGATGCTCGCCGCCATCCTCGGCCGACGCGGAGATGCACGATGACCGCACCGGCTGTCCTCGTGCCGGTCGACGAGACCGCCCCGGCCCAGATCGCCGAGCGTGCCCTGTGCGCGCTCGGCACCACCCACCAGCAGGTCGCCGCGTCCCTGGCCGCCGCCGGGCACACCGGGCGGCCGGACGTCGCGGCTGACTGCCCGATCGCCCGGTACCTGCTCGCCACCGACCCTCGACTGGCCTGCGTGACGGTGCTCGACGACGCGGCGCGGCTCGACACGGCCGACGAGTACGCCCGGGTGAGCTTGCCCGATCCGGTGTTGGCGTTCGTGGCCCGCTTCGACCTCGGCCGCTACCCGCACCTGATCGCAACTTCGCAGCTCTACCCCCTCGCAGACCCAGGCACGACAGGCGGAAGGGAGACCGCATCATGAGCATCCAGACTCAGCGACCTGACCCGAAAGACGACGACCGGACCGTCGTCGAGCCTGACCTCGGTGAGGTGGTGGACCTGGAGGCTGCCCGCCAGCGCCGGGAGACCGCTGCTCTGGCCCCGGCCGAGGTGCCCGACGACGTGGTGCCCGACGAGTCCGGCTCGGCGGATGCCGAGGTGCTCGAAGGCGAGATCGTGGCCGCGCAGGTCATGGAGGCACCGCCGGAGCTGAAGCAGTGGGCGTGGGCGGTCGGCTGGAAGCACAAGCTGCACCGGCTGTGGACCTACAAGTGGCGCTACCTGTGGAACACGATCGCCGTGTTGATCCCGTGGGCTCTGCGCGCGTCGGGCTGGTGGTTCCGGGGGATCGCTCGCTCGGTGACCGATTTCTTCGACTACGTCGACGACCGGCAGGCCCTGGCCATCGCCGATCAGACGGCCGGGGCGGTGGACGGTAAGGCCGATGTGGACGCGTGGCTCAAGGCCCGCGCCGAGCGGCACCGGGAGGTCAAGGACCGCCGCCGGGTGGTCCGCTCCCGCACCATCCTGCCGTTGGTCGCGCTGGCAGGGTTGGTCGGGCTGCTGATCTGGCTCGGCCGAGGTGACATGATCCGCAGTAATCTCGGGCACGCCGCCATGGCGGGGTGGGTGGCGCTTGGGTGCTGGCTGGTCTGGTACGGCCGGGCGCGTACCGCGCCGTTCCTGCCGCAGTTCCGGGAGCCGTCGCCGTATCCGCCGGTCACCCACGACACTGTGACCGGCGCGCTGCTGGCCACGGGGATCACCCAGTTCCGCGAGGTGGTGAAGGCCGGGCACTCGCCGGTCGATGTGATCTTCCGCGACGACGCGGCGGGCGGGAAGATCGCCGAGACTCACCCGATTCCGGGCGTGACCACGCAGATGGTGATGGCTAAGTCGATCGTTATCGCCGGTGGCCTGAAGCGCCCGCCGGCGATGGTGCACCTGTCGCAGGCCCCCACCGGGGTGCCGGGGCACGTGGAGATCCTGGTGCTCGACATCGACCCCGGGCAGACCAAGCCGAAGCGGTTCGCCTACCTCGGCAAGCCGGTCAACGTCGGCGCGCCGTGCACCATCGGCTACGACCCGCGTAACCGGCCGGTGCGCTGGCCGCTGCCCGGGGCGAACGGCATCACCACCGGCACCCCCGGCTCGGGCAAGACCGCCTACCTGATCGGGCTGGCGTGCCTGGCCGCCGCCGACGTCGACGGCGCGCAGCTCGCGGTGTTCGACTTCAAGGGCATGGGCGACTACGCCGAGTTGGAGCCGGTCTGCTACGCCTACGGCGCTGACGCCGACCCGACCGAGACCGCCCGCATGCTGGTCGGCTACCTCACCGCCCTGAAGCGGGAGATCGTCCGACGGCGACAGATCCTGACCGACCTGAAGAAGGTCGGCTCGGAACTGCTGGACAACAACGCGGCGGCGCTCACCGACCGGCTGGCCCGGTCGAAGAAGCACAAGATGCCGTGGATCCTGGTCATCATCGACGAGGTGCACGAAGGGCTCGGCGACCCGATCTACGGCAAGGAGATCGCCGCGCTGCTGACGGATCTGATGAAGATCGACCGTGCGTGCGGCATCCACGTCGAGATCGCTTCGCAGCGCACTGACAGCGACACCATCCCGACCTCGATCAGTTCCCTGCCGATCGTGCGGGTGGCGTTCCACCAGAACGGCCAGCCGGGCAACGACATGATCCTGGGTACCGGAGCCTACAAGCGCGGCGTGGACGCGACCGCGTTCCGGCGCGGCGCGGCCGGCAGCGCCGCCGATGACCGGGGCTCCTGCTGGTACATCGGTTCCGAGGGCGGCGAGCCGGTGCGGGTACGCACTACGTTCGTGCTCCCCGACGTCAAGCGGATCGTCGCCACGGCGCTGGAAGGCCGGACCAAGGCGGGCACCCTGATCGGTGCGGCGGCTGGCATCGTCGAGCAGGTCGAGACCGCACCGGCGCACAGCGCGCTCGACGACGTGCGCGCGGTGTTCATCGGCGACGAGATCGCCCTGCACGGCGACGTGATCTTCCATCGGGTCAACACCCGGCATTCCGACCGGTGGAAGTCGCAGGCCGCGCTGATGGCCGCGCTCAAAGCCGAAGCGCCCGGCTGGAAACAGCCCACCGTCGACGTCGGACAAGTCCGCCCGGCCGACGCCCCGGTCGACGCCGGGATCGAGAAGACCCGTAAGGGCATCCGCCTCGCCCATCTCGACGCCGCAATCACCGAGCGTGACGACAAGAGAGGTCAGTGACGGGCGACCGGTGGGCCGGAAACCGGCCCGGCGACATCGGCGATCGGCGGAGATCGGGCCGCGAGGCCTAGCGGGTGATCCCGCGAGGCCTCGCGGGTCCGCTAGCCCCCACCCTCGCCCCCAAAACCGAACCAGACCAGCCGACTCGCTCCTAGCGCCCGGCGTGGCCCCGCACACCCGAAAACCGCTCTGGAGGCCCTGGTGACCACCCCTACCCGCAACCCGCTATGGGCAATGTTCGCCCTGATTACGGGCCTGCTATGGCTCGCCGCCCGCGCCGCGCCCGGACTGTCCCTGATCACTCTGGGTAGCCTCGCGGCCTGTCTCGGGCACCCCTGGACAGGCCTCGCGGTCGCCGCCCTCGGCGCGATGGTCTACCGCGTGCAGTGCTCGCGCACTCCGTACGCCCGCTGCCTGCGATGCCACGGCACCGGCCACCACGCACGGCGCCGCACCCGCGCGTGCCGCGCCTGCCGGGGCAAAGGCGTCCGAATGCGATGGGGACGTCGAGTGATGAACACCTACCGCCGCGCCACCTACACCGCTCCCACCGCACCCGACGCCCGCCCGGCACGGCCGATGACGCCGAGCAGCTACGCCGAGGCCCTGCGCGACAACAGCGACCACGAGGCAGGCAACCGATGAACCTGCGCGCCGGCCGCCGTATGCAGCGTCAGCCCACACCCCACACCGACTGGTGCGCCCGCGACCACACCTGCGGCATCGACACGCACCGCGCCCGGCCGGTCGTGACCGTCCGGGGAAGCGGTCGGGCCGTCATGACCCGCACCCGCGCCGGCGACGTCGACTACGCCGAGGTGCTCATCCGGATCCCGCTACACGGGCGCGAGGACACCGCCCGGACCCAGCTCGCCACGCTGCTGCGGCTGCTCGGCGACCTGCTCGCCGCTGTCATCGCCCGGCCGCGGGTCCTGCCCACCCGTGCCGACCGTCCTGCCCTCGATCGGAGGCCCGCAGCATGACCACCACGACCAACCCCACCGACACCACCCGTCATGCGCTCACCGACGGCCTGCACGCCCTGGCCGACTTCCTCGCTGAGCACCCCGACGTGCCCGCCCACGCCGACATGAAGGTGCTCTACTGCGTGCTCGGTGACGACGACGCGGCCGGGCTGACGAACCTGTCCGCGATCGCCGCCGCCCTCGGCGCCGAGGTCACCGGCACCGGCGGCGCGCCGATCACCGAGCACACCACGCACTTCCAGGCCGGACGCCGGTTCGGGCCGGTCGCCTACCGGGCCGTCTACGTCACCAAGGCCGAGATGGCCGACTACGCCGCGCTTTCCAGCTACAGCAGCAACATCCGCGCCGAGCGGCCGGAGGTGACCGCGTGACCACCATCACCGGCGCCGCGCCCGGTATCGCCATGATCCCCGAGAACGAGTGGCTGACCGGATTCGTCGCCGTCTCGATCCGCTTCCCGGCTGACCCCGGCGCCCACCGCATCGAACGCCTCTACCACCGCCCCGACGGCACGGAGATGGGCGCGCCGACCAAGTTCGACGGCAGCACCCCGTTCCGCGACGAGATCCGCCCCGCATGTCGCCCCGGCAGTGATCCGAGCGACCGCCTCTACGAGCTGTCGGTGCCTGCTGCCCTCCATCGTGGAGCGTCTGCCTGCTTGGACCCGGCATGTTTCGGGGGTGAGTCGACGTGCTGACCGTGGCGGACTACTTCTGCGGTGCCGGCGGGTCCTCCTCCGGCATGGAGCAGGTCCCGGGGGTGCAGGTGCGCATGGCCGCCAACCACTGGGACCTGGCCATCGCCACCCACAACGCAAACCTGCCGCACGCCGACCACGACGTGGCCGACATCGCCGCGATCGACCCGCGTCGGCATCCGACCACAGACATCGGCTGGTTCTCGCCCGAGTGCACCAACTGGTCGGTGGCCCGGGGCAAGAAGGTCGACTACGACGGCAAGCCGGTACAGCTTGAGCTCGGCGAGGAGTACGCGGAGCCGCTGCCCGACGAGGCCGCCCACCGCTCCCGGATGCTGATGCAGGACGTGCCCCGCTTCACCGAGGTGCACCGCTACCGGGCGGTGCTGGTGGAGAACGTCACCGACGTGCTCATGTGGGAGCACCTCGACGAGTGGCTCGCTCGGATGGACAAGCTCGGCTACGACCACGAGATCGTGGTGCTGAACTCGGCGTTCGCGGCGACGCTCGGCCCGGGTGCTCCGCAACTGCGGGACCGCGTCTACTTCGTGTTCTGGCGCAAGCAATACAAGCGGCCCGACTTCGCGAAGTGGACCCGCCCGCGGGCGTGGTGCGACACGTGCGGCGTAGTACAGGCGGTCATGGTGGCCAAGCCCGGCAAGCGGCGGGCGATGCGCTACGGCCAGCAATATCACTTCAGGTGCCCGGCGCTGCGCTGCCGGGGCGCCCGGGTGCAGCCGTATGTGCTGCCCGCCGCCGCCGCGATCGATTGGTCGATCCAGGGCCAGCGGATCGGCGACCGCGCCAAGCCGTTGCAGCCCAAGACGGTCGCTCGGATCGAGGCCGGTCTCAAGCGGTACGCGCAGCCGATCACGTTGGAGGCGGCGGGGCACACGTTCGAGCGGCGGCCGGGTGTGCGGTCGTGGCCGGTGGACCGTCCGCTGACGGCGCTGCACACGACCGCGTCGAAGGCGGTGGCGTGCCCGCCGATGCTGGTGCCCTGCGGTGGCGGCCTGAACGAGTCCGCCTCGCCTGCGGACCGGCCGATGCGGACCCGCACCACCCGCGAGACCGAAGGGGTCGTGTGCCCGCCGTTCCTCGCGCCGCTGCGGTCGGGGCGCGCCAGGACGAGCCGCCTGGAGGAGCCGCTGGCGACCATCGTCGCGGACGGCGGGAACCACGCCCTGATCGAGCCGCTGCTGGTGCCGGTAGAGGGCCGCGACGGCAAGCAGGCCCGCCCGGTGTCGGCGCCACTGCGGGCGCAGACGGCCCGGCACGAGAACGCGCTGGTGGTGCCGGTGCGCAACAACGGGGTGGCCAAGCTCGCCGGTGAGCACCCGCTGCTGACATTCGCCGCGGGCGGCACCCATCAGGGGCTGCTGATGCCGTACGACGGCCGGACGCTGCGCCCGCTCGACATGCCGTTGCCGGCGCAGACGACGGTGCAGGGCGACGCGTTGCTCGGTGTGGACCTGGCGGTGGACGACTGCACGTTCCGGATGCTCGAGGTGGACGAGATCCGCGCCGGGATGGCTTTCGCGCACGGGTATGTGCTGCTGGGCACCAAGCGCGAGCGCGTGCGGATGCTCGGCAACGCGGTGACCCCACCGGCCGCACGTGATCTGGTGGCCGCCGTGGTCGAAGCCATCACCGGCGACCAGTTCGACCTCGCAGCGTGAGCCGCGCCGCCCCGGCCGCGCTGGCATGCGCGGCCGGGTGCGGCATCCCGCTGCACCCGGCCGCCGCCGACGGCGGGCACACCACCCACCCCGGATGCGACCCCGCCGGCCGGCCGGATGGTGGGCGGCGGGTGATCCGGTGGGCGTGCATCAACTGCGCCGCCAACGGCCCGGCCGACTCGACCTCGCATGCCGCGCACCTGACGTGGGTGCACGACGTGTTCGCCTGCCCGGCCGCCCCGGCGATCAGCGCCGAGGAACGCGCCCTGCGCATCGCCCGCCGCCGCGACCTGACCGACCGCTACCCCGACCAGGCACCGCCCTGGCCGCTGCCCACCCGCCCTGATCGAGGAGGAGAACCATGCTCGACCCCGGCCCGCAGCGGGCCGCCGCCCTCGGCCACGCCGCCCGCGGGTGGCACGTATTCCCGCTCCGCCCCGACAACCGTCCGCACGGTCCCGACCAGGCCAAGCGGCCCGCCTTCCCTGACCACGGCGCCGACCGATGCACCGGCACGGACCCGCGCTGCCGCGACGGGCACACCGGGTGGGAGCCCCGTGCCACCACCGACCCGGCGCGCATCGGGCGGGCATGGGCGCGCTCGCCGTACAACATCGGTATCGCCTGCGGCCCCGCCGGCCTTGTGGTGATCGATCTCGACGTGCCCAAAGCCGCCACCGTGCCGCCGCCCGGCGGCGAGCGCTACCGGCACGGCCTGCAAGTGTTCACCGACCTGTGCCGCGAGCACAGGCAACCGCTGCCCGAGACGTACACGGTGGAGACCGGAAGCGGCGGGCGGCACCTGTACTTCGCTCATCCGGCCGGGCCTGCGCTGCGCAACACCCAGGGCGAGCGCGGCGGCCTCGGCTATCTGATCGACACCCGGGCGCACGGCGGCTACGTCGTCGCGCCCGGCTCGACCACCGGCGGCCGGGCGTACCGGACGGTGCTCGACCGGCCGCCGCTCGTACTGCCCGGCTGGCTCGCCGCTCTGCTACGCCCGGCCGCCCCGGCCGAGCCGCGCAAGGTACAGGGCGATTTCTCCGCATATAGGCGAGGCGCGTATGTGCGGGCGGCGATCGACGGCACCTTGGACCGGCTCGCCGGCGCGGCCGTCGGAAGCCGCAACGCGGCGCTGTTCATGGCCGCGCAGACCCTCGGCCAGCTCGCCGCGGGTGGCGCCCTGTCCGAGGCCGAGGTGACCGAGGCGCTGACGCCGACCGCGACGGCGATCGGCCTGTCCGAGCGGGAGGCCAGCCGCACGATCCGCTCCGGCTTACTCGCCGGGGCACGACGCCCAAGGAGGGTCGCATGAGCGACGACGCCACTCCCGCGCGGCGGCGGGTGAAGGTGGGCACCGGCCCGGAGACGATCCGCACTCTCAAGCGGGAGCTGACCGGGGGCCTGCTTCCCGACACCTACGTGTCGGCCGGGGAGCTGGTCCACATGGAGACCGTCTCGGGTGGCCTGGCCGGGGCGGCCGACGAGGACTCGCCGCTGCCGATCGCCGCGAGCTCGCTCAACCCGGCCGGGCTGGCCGGGTTGCTCGCCGAGTACGCCACCGTGTACCGCATCAAGCACCGCAAGAACGCCGACGGGGAGATGGAGCCCTACGACGAAGAGTGCACACCGCCGCGGGAGGTGCTCTCGGCGGTGCTGGCGGGCAAGACGTGGCCCGGCGTGCCCGCCCTGCGGGCGATCATCGGCGCGCCGGTGCTGCGCCGCGACGGCACCCTATTGCAGGCGGCCGGATACGACCCGGCGACCGGCCTCTACCTGGCCTCCAAGGTCGATCTACCGCCCGTACCTGACGTCCCGACCCCGAAGCAGGTGGCCGCCGCACGGACGTTCCTGCTCGGCCGGTTCCTGCGCGACTTCCCGTGGTCGTCGCCGGCCGACCGGGCCAACTACGTCGCGCTGCTGGCCACACCGATCCTGCGGCACTTCACCCGAAGCCTGACCCCGTTCGGGCTGATCGACGCGACCATGCCCGCCTCCGGCAAGAGCATCCTGACCGGCGGGCCGGGCATGCTCTACGGCCAAAAGATCCTCACCTGGCCCGACGAGGACGGCGAGCTACGCAAATCGATCACGGCCGTATTCGCCGAGCAGGTCGGCGTGGTCATCTGGGACAACCTGGCCGAGGGCACCGTCATCGACTCCGCCGTTCTCGCCCAGCTCATCACGCAGCGGGAATGGTCCGATCGGCAGCTCGGGGCGTCGCGCAACGTTGCGTCGGTCAACGACCGGCTGTGGATGGCCACCGGCAACAACCTTCAGGTCGGCGGGGATATGGCGTCGCGCACCGTACGGGTGCACCTCGACCCGAACATGCCGCATCCGGAGTCACGGGATCAGTCAGGGTTCGGTATCCCGCACCTCGACCAGTGGATCACCATCCCGGCCAACCAGATGACCGTGCTGTGGCACCTGCTCGTGTTGGTGCTCGACTGGACGCGGGCCGGCGCGCCGCGCTCCGGTGGCCTGTCGATGCGGCAGTTCACCCCGTGGGCACAAGCCCTCGGCGGGTTCCTCGCTCATCACGACGTCGACGGGTTCCTGACCAACATCACCGACGTGCGCGAGGTCGACGAGGACGCCACCCGCTGGCGCGGGTTCCTGTCGGCCTGGCACGAACGCCACGGCAGTACCCCGGTCACCGCGGCGAAGCTGCGGGCCAGTGCCGACCCGGTGCAGCTCGGCGGGGAACTGCACGATCCGTGGGACGGGCTGTTCATCACCACCAAGAACGGCCGGCTGCCCAATGCGATCGTCCTCGGCCGGATGCTCACCGGCCAAAACGGCAGGTGGCGCGGCGAATACGTGCTCCGCGCCGAACCTTCCGAACGCGGCGACCGGTCCGTGTTCCACGTCGAGCAGCACGACGGATGACCTCAAACCGCTGAAACATCTCCGCATCTCCGCAAGCCGCCAACGAAAGGTCCCTCTACCAGCCGAAACAGGCTGCGGAGATGCGACCGAACCTATCTCCGCACATCTCCGCATCTCCGCAACCCCAACCATCCCAAGATCATGCGGAGATGCGGAGATGCGCGGAGATGGGATTTCGGCATCTCCGCAGCACAAAACCGCAGGTCAACCGGCCTGCTGCGGAGATGCGGAGATGTTTCAGCCATCCCAGACCGATTCGACACCGCACCGAAACTCGACCGCCTGAGAGCCACACAGAGGCATCGGGCTATCCCTTCATACCAACCCTGCACGGATCTTGGCTATACGGCGCTCTCAACGGCCCGCTCAGGGCCGCTGTGTCAACCCAGGACCGCCAAGGTCCCCCGAACACCCCTCGCGTGCAGAACGGGCGCCCAGGGCCGTTCTGCACAGCAGACGGCCCGCGTCCAGGAGGCTTTTGTGACCACGCCGACCCAGGATTCCGCTATGGAACACAAGCCCGTGTTCCTCACCCCGGAGGAACTGGCTGACCTTCTCAAACTCCCCTCGGTCGAAACCATCTACCAGTGGCGCCGTAAGCACACCGGGCCGCCAGGTTTCCGCGTAGGCCGTCATATCCGCTACAACCTCGACGCCGTCCTCGTCTGGACCGAGCAGCAGACCACCAAAGCCGTCTGACTTCTGCGGCCGGTCGCCGAAATGGCTACCGGCCGCAGATCCCGTTCTCACTTCGTCGCGAAAGAGGAACACCAGCTATGGCGGGTCATATCCAAGACCGTTGGTACAAGACCGAAAAAGACGAGAACGGCAAGCATCGACGTGTCAAGACCGACCGATTCGGCATCGGCCTTCGATATCGCGCTCGGTATGTCGGCCCAGATGGCAGCGAGCAAAGTCAATCTTTTCCCGATCGCCAGAAGCGCAGGGCGGAGGAGTGGTTAACGCAGATCAAGGCCGACATGTCCAATGGTGACTTCATCGACCCCAAGGCAGGCCGAACAACCTTCGGGCAGTACGCGGAAAAGTGGCTTGCCACGCTGACATCTGATCCGAGTACCCGTGCCTCTGTCAGGTCGCAAATTCAGCTCCACGCGATCCCCTACCTTGGCAAGCGCCCGATGGACTCATTCGAGCCTTCCCACATCCGGGAATGGCTAAGCGAGCTAGAGACGGCGGTTCCTGCGGCCTCTTATCGTCACGTCATCTTCGGCAACGTCTCGGGAATCTTCATGGCCGCGATCGAGGACCGCATACGCAAGACGAATCCCTGTCGCTCTCGCTCCGTCACCGTGCCTTCAGCTTCACCGAGCAGGGTGCGCCCGTGGAGTGCCGTCCGGACCTTCAGTGTCCGTGCTGGCCTCCCTCCGCGATTCCAAGCAATGGTGGACGCGGCAGGAGGGTGCGGCTTGCGCCAAGGAGAGGTCTTCGGCCTCTCCGTCGATGACGCCGGACTCGAAACAGGGTGGCTTCATGTGGGTTGCCAGGTCAAAGACATGAGTGGACATCTTGTTTTCGCTCCGCCGAAACGAGGAAAGCTCCGTGATGTGCCGCTCGCTCCCGCCGTTGCCGACGCATTCCGAACGCATGTGAAACAGTTCCCGCCTCGCCTGGTGACGCTTCCCTGGCTCCGGCCCGATGGCGCATTAGTCACCAAGCGACTCATGTTCACCACAGCCGATGGCCGGCCCGTCCGGCGGAGCGACTTCAATACCTACGTTTGGAAACCTGCGCTGGTCGCCGCCGAGGTCATCCCGCCGCCGGAGAGCGGAGGACGACGTCACCAGGCAGCCCGCGAACATGGGATGCACGCGTTGAGGCACTTCTACGCATCCGTGCTGTTGGATGCGGGGGAGAACATCAAGGCGTTGAGCACGTACCTGGGGCACAGCGACCCTGGGTTCACGTTGCGGGTCTACACGCATCTGATGCCGAGCAGCGACACCCGCGCCCGCAACGCCATGGACCGCGTGTACGGCCGACCCGTTGTTCACTCCGACGGCCCACAGACGGCCCAGGAGCCCTAAACGAGTCGGAGGCCGGTGGGACAGTCCCACCGGCCTCCGATCACACGACGTACTTCAACAGGGTCTCTGACCTGCTGTTACAGCGCGCCCAGGTAACGCTGTCGCTCGTAAGGGGTGACCTCGCGGCGGTACTGCTCCCACTCGGCCCGCTTGTTGCGCAGGAAGAAGTCGTACACGTGCTCGCCCAGGACCTCGGCGATCAGCTCGGACTTCTCCATCACGTCGATGGCCTCGGACAGGTTTTCCGGCAGCGCCTCGTATCCGGCGGCCTTGCGCTCGGCCGGCGACAGCGACCAGACGTCGTCCTCGGCGCCCGGGGGCAGCTCGTAGCCCTCCTCGATGCCCTTGAGGCCGGCGCCCAGCATGACGGCGAAGGCCAGGTAGGGGTTCGTGGCCGAGTCGATCGAGCGGACCTCGACGCGGGCCGAGCTGGGCTTGCCGAACGCGGGCACCCGGACCAGGGCCGAGCGGTTGAGGTGGCCCCAGCTGACGAAGGCGGGGGACTCGGTGATCGCGTTGGGCAGCTGGAGCGGGAAGAGCCGCTTGTACGAGTTCACCCACTGGTTGGTGACAGCGGTGTACTCACGGGCGTGCACCAGCAGGCCGGCGATGAACGAGCGGGCCGTCTTGGACAGCTTCATCGGGTCGTCGGCGTCGTAGAAGGCGTTGCGCTCGCCCTCCATCAGCGACAGGTGGGTGTGCATGCCGCTGCCGGGCTGGTCGGTGTACGGCTTCGGCATGAAGGTGGCCCGCACGCCCTGCGACAGCGCCACCTCCTTGACCACGTGGCGGAACGTCATGATGTTGTCGGCCGTGGTCAGCGCGTCGGCGTAGCGCAGGTCGATCTCCTGCTGGCCCGGCGCGACCTCGTGGTGGCTGAACTCGACCGAGATGCCGATGCGCTCCAGGGCCAGCACGGCCTGCCGGCGGAAGTCGCGGGCGATCGAGTGGGTGGTGTGGTCGAAATAGCCACCGGAGTCGACCGGGATGGGCAGCGAGCCGTCGAGCGGGCCGTCCTGCACCAGGAAGAACTCGACCTCGGGGTGGGTGTAGAAGGTGAAGCCCTTCTCGGCCGCCTTGGCCAGGCCCCGGCGCAGCACGTGGCGCGGGTCGGCCCAGGCCGCGCTGCCGTCGGGCAGCAGGATGTCGCAGAACATGCGGGCGCTCTCGCCGCTGGCCCCGCCCTCGAACGGGAAGACCTGGAAGGTCGTGGGGTCGGGCATGGCCACCATGTCGGACTCGTAGACCCGGGCGAAGCCCTCGATGGCCGAGCCGTCGATGCCCATGCCCTCCTCGAAGGCGGACTCGAGCTCGGCCGGGGCGACGGACACACTCTTCAAGGTGCCCAGCACGTCGGTGAACCAGAGCCGGACAAAACGGATGTCGCGCTCCTCGAGAGTGCGAAGCACGAACTCCTGCTGTCGGTCCAACGTTCACTCCTGGTCGATGGTGGCCTAGCAGGCCAGTCTTCCCTGGTCCGGTTACGCCGACATTACGCCGACCGGGCGTTGTGGGGATGGCCCGGGTGGCGATGGACGTGCGGCGTCTTGGGGAAGAATAAGGGTCATGCCCACGCTGCGGATCGCCCTGGCCCAGGTCAACTCCACGGTCGGCGACATTGCCGGAAATGTCGCTTCTGTCCGGTCGTGGACCCGGGCCGCCGCCGATGAGGGGGCGCAGCTGGTCGCCTTCCCCGAGATGATGCTGACCGGCTATCCCATCGAGGATCTGGTCTTCCGGAACTCGTTCGTCTCGGCGTCCCGCGCCGCGCTGTCGGCGCTGGCGGGCGACCTGGCGGCGGACGGGCTGGGCGACATCGCGGTCGTGGTGGGATACGTCGACTCGGACGGCCCGCCGCACACCAGCGCCGACGCGGTGCCGGGCCGGGGGCGGCGCGACGCCTCGGCCCTGCTGCTGGGCGGCGAGGTCGTGGCCACCTACTACAAGCACCACCTGCCCAACTACGGCGTCTTCGACGAGGACCGCTATTTCGAGCCGGGCACGTCACTCACCGTGGTGCGCCTGGGCGGGGTCGATGTGGCGCTCACCGTGTGTGAGGACATCTGGCAGGCCGGGGGCCCGTTCACGGCGGCCCGGGAGGCCGGCGTGGGGCTGGTCGTGAACATCAACGCCTCGCCGTACGAGCTGAACAAGGACGACGTGCGGCTGCCGCTGGTCAAGCGGCGGGCGGCCGAGGCGGGGGCCACTGTCGCCTACGTGAACATGGTCGGCGGGCAGGACGAGCTCGTCTTCGACGGTGACTCGCTGATCGTGACCGCCGGTGGGGAGTTGCTGGCGCGGGCGCGCCAGTTCGCGGAAGAGCTGCTGGTGCACGATTTGTCCCTGCCGGCGGCCGATCCCACGCCCAATGTTTGCGGCAAAACGGACGAAACGCGTGTCTTGCCGGGCGAGCGGCACATCGA